>JALYXH010000066.1 GCA_030947185.1 Actinomycetota bacterium
ATCTCGGCCACCCGTCGCGTGCTGGCCACCTGCGCGACGACGGCCCGCCCGAGAGCGGTCCGGCTGTCCTGCATGGGAGCGAGTGCGCTGGCCTGCGCGCTGGCGCTGGAGCGGTCGGTGTCGATGACCCGCCGGACGGCTGCCTGCCGGTCGGCGAGGTCACCGACACTCTGCGCGTTGAGCAGGCTGGCGTACAGCGCGAGTGAGCCACCGCTGATGTAGAGCCCGCGTACCCGCTCGTCCAGGCGCTGCTGGCTGCCGGCCGCGACCTGCTGCGCGCCGCCGAGCGCCTGCTCGGCGGTGATGCTGATGCTGACCGAGGCGGCCAGTGCGTTGAGAGCGCCGTCGTAGTCCCTTGTGGTCGCCGCGATCTGGCCCTCGACGGCGTGGACCTGCCCGAGGACCTGGTCGGCCTGGCGCTGGGCGTCGGCCGAGGTCTCCGCACTGGCGCTGCGGCCGGCAACGGCGAAGACGCCGGCGAGGGCGGTTAGCGCCACCAGCAGTCGGGTCCGCCGCGTCCTGCGCACGCTCGATCCCGGTGCCGCCACCTTGCCTACGTCGGCGCCCCGGCGCGTGTGCTGAAGCCGATGGGGAAGGCTCGACGGCGTGCGTTGCGTTCCGCGCCGGGCCCGCCTCCCGGCGGCCCTGGCCCTCGTGGTCGTTCTTGCGGTGACGGCTGTCGTGCTCAGCCGCTCTCCGAGCGTGCTGCCCGGCGCCAGCACCCTGCTCGGCCGGCCGCGCGCCTCTGACCCGCGGGCCCACTGCTCGCCCGGGGCCGCAGCGGGCGCGCTGACCCAGCCGACCGGCCTGAGCTTCCAGGCCGGACTCGCGCGACCGGCCACCGAGACCGGGCCAGGAAGGGTCGAGACGATCCAGGTGCCGGCGCCGGATGCGCCGGGTGGACAGCACGAGGTCTGGATCTACCGGCCGGACGTGCCGGACAGCGCGACGCTGCCGGTCGTGTACTTCCTGCACGGCGTACCCGGCGGGGACCGCGACATCGAGCAGTCCATGATCGTGCCGTTCCTCGAGCAGTCCTTCGCCGAGGGTCAGCGTCCCTTCGTGGTGGTGGCGCCGGACGGCAACTCGACCGGCGCCGAGGACAGCGAGTGGGGCGACTCGCCGGCCGGCGGCGTACGGGTGGAGAGCTTCGTCACCGGAGCCCTGATCGAGGCGGTGGAGGGCTCGGCCCGTCGCGACGCTCCCCACCGGGCGATCATGGGCTTCTCGATGGGCGGGTACGGCGCGATGAACCTCGCCATGCGCCACCGGGACCTGTACGGGTCGGTGGCGAGCCTGGCCGGGTACTTCCACGTCGACGACCCCAGCGCCGTCTTCGGCACCGACCGGGCAGCCCTCGACGCGAACAGCCCCAAGCAGCACCCGGCCCAGGCGCTGGGCCTGCACGTGCTGCTGGCCGACGGCACCGAGGACGAGGAGCCCGCCGTACGCGGGGAGGCGGCCTGCTTCGGGCCGCTGCTCCGGGCGGCCGGCGTGGCGGTGCAGGTCGACCTGACACCCGGGACACACAGCTTCGACTGGCTCGACTCCGAGCTGCCTGCTCTGTTGCGCTTCCTGGAGGGGGGCTGGCCGGCCGGCTAGACGGGGGCGTCGTAGTCGGTGCGCGCGATCGCGTCGATGACCGCTGCCTCATCGAAGTCGGCCGATCCGGGCAGCGTCGGGACGAAGCCGACGAGCATGCCGTTGCGCATGACCTGGGCCTCCAGGCCGGCGGTGCCGTCGGTGTCCCAGATCGCCTCGCGGCCGTCCGCGATCACGACCCGGATGCCGAACTGGTAGACGCCGGCCCGCTCGAGGTGGGCCATCACACCGCGGCCGCGCAGAGCCGCGACCACGCTGGTCGCCCGGGGCTCGTCCATGAGTCGCACCCTACGGCCCGCGGCTGGGAGCGGCCTGGTCAGCCGCGGGCGTCCTCGGGGGGCGCCCCGCTGGGATCGGGCGGCCCGTAGCGCCCCGACCCACCTTCGGCGGGCAGCACCACCTGGGTGCACCGGCTGGTCGCCAGCAGCTGGCCCGACTCGTCGTACAGGTCGGCAGCGCAGAACACGGCCCGCCGGGTCCGCCGGATGACCACGCCGGTCGCATGCACCAGGCCCGGGCGGGTCGGGCGAAGGAACTCGACCCGCAGGTCGGCGGTCAGGAAGGCCTGGTCGAAGTCGAGCACGGTCCAGCAGGCGCCGCCCATGGCCGAGTCGAGCAGCGCCGTGACCAGGCCGCCCTGGATGATCGGGCCGCCCTTGGTCGGGAAGGTGTAGTCGACGCCGGCGTCCCACTCGATCGTGCTCGAGCCCGGCTCCCACGCGGTACGCCGGTAGCCCAGCGTCCGCCACAGGTGCGGACCGTCGCCGGCCGTGTCCTCCCAGCTGCGCGGGTCGGTGAAGCGCTCACCGGCTGGTACGTCGGGCATCGCTGTCTCCTCGGGCGGCTCTCGGCTCCGGGCAGTGTGCCCTGTCTGCCGCGCGAGTCTTTGTGAGGCCGATGCGGCGGCCGGTATCCTCGCCGGACGGAGCCTCTCGAGGCCCCAGGAGGCTTCGCCTAGTCCGGTCTATGGCGCCGCACTGCTAATGCGGTTTGGGGCAACCCCCCATCCCGGGTTCAAATCCCGGAGCCTCCGCAAGTCCTCGGCGGTCAGCGGCTCTCGCCGGGAAGCGGGATGAGGCCACCGGGGCGGATCTGCCGGCGTCGCTATCATCGTCGTCGTAAGCGGGCCGCGGCCCGCGCCTGCGCTCGTAGCTCAACGGATAGAGCATCTGACTACGGATCAGAAGGTTGGGGGTTCGAGTCCCTCCGAGCGCACCAGGTCGTCGCCTGGTCGAGAGCGTGATTGCGATCAAGGCTGACTCGAGCTGGGGGAGTTGGCCACACTGTGGTCATGATCTC
>JALYXH010000069.1 GCA_030947185.1 Actinomycetota bacterium
CCACCAGCAGCCAGCCCGCGCCGCGCGGCAGGTCGGGTACGGCGGTCAGCCCCCGCCGCCGGCGGACGACATCGACCAGCCGCGCGTCCAGCCCCTCCATCGCCACCGGTGCGTGCGGCAGCAGCCCGGGTACGGCGTCGGCGGCCGAGGCCATGTCGGGGTAGCCGAGCACGGCCAGCGCGGTAGCGGGCGGCGCCGCCACCAGCCGGACGGTCGCGCCCAGCACCACCGCGCAGGTGCCCTCGGTGCCGACGAGTGCCTTGGCCAGGTCGCGGCCGCGCTCGGGCAGCAGGTGCTCGAGGGAGTAGCCGGAGACCTGCCGGTTGAACCGGCCGAGCTCGGTCCTGATGGTGGCCAGATGGGACTGCACCACCGCATCGACGGCCGGCGGCAGGGCCACCCCGGCCGAGGCGGTCAGCCGCTCGCCCCCGCCGGTCACCACGTCCAGAGCGAGCACGTTGTCGGCGGTCTTGCCGCCGGACAGCGCCCGCGGACCGCACGCGTTGTTGCCGATCATCCCGCCGACGGTGCAGCGGGCGTGGGTCGAGGGGTCCGGTCCGAAGCGCAGGCCGTACGGCGCGGCCGCCCGCTGCAGTTCGTCGAGCACGACGCCCGGCTCGACCACTGCCGACCCCGCCTCCGGGTCGACCGAGACCACCCGGTCGAGATGGCGGGACAGCTCGAGCACGACGCCCGCGCCCACTGCGTTGCCGGCGATCGAGGTGCCGCCGCCGCGGCTGGTGACCGGCACGCCGTACTCCCGGCAGACCGAGAGCACCGCGAGGATCTCCTCGGTCGACCGCGGGAAGACCACAGCGGCCGGGACGACCCGGTAGTTGGAGGCGTCGGTGGAGTACTCGGCCCGGCGCCGGGTGCTGACGTCGACCTCGCCGAGGCCGACGCGCGCGCGAAGCAGGCCGGCCAGTGCCTCACCCGCGGGTGGTGCAGAGAAGCTCACCAAAGGGACAGCGAGCGCTCGAAGATTGCGGCGATGTCGTCCTCGGTGACCGGCTTGGGAGCCGTCGCGAGCAGCCGCTGCTGCCGCATGGTCCCCTCGACCAGGTCGTCCACGTCGTCCTTGCCGTAGCCGACGGCGCCGATCCCGGCGGGGATCCCGACGTCGCGCATGAGCGCGAGCACGGCGTTGGACAGCGTCATGGCTACATCGTCGGCCCGCTCCGCCGACGGCGCCAGCAGAGCTGCCGCCCGCAGGTGCCGCTCGGGCGCCGCGTCGAAGGTGAACCGGAACGCCTCGGGCGCGGTCAGCGACACCGACATCCCGTGCGGCACCATCGGCTCCTCCTGCGGGTAGCCCGGCGGGCGGTAGTCGCGCACCCGGCCGGCGATCGGGTAGGCGTTGGCGTGCGGGATGTGCACCCCGGCGTTCCCGAACCCCATCCCGGCGAAGGTGGCCGCCATCGCCATGTCCATCCGCGCTCGGTCGGTGGCGGCATCGTCGTCGTCCCCGTCGGCGACGGCGGCTCGGAAGGACCGAGCCAGCAGCTGCAGTGCCTTCTCCGACCACATGTCGGCGACCGGGTTGGAGCCGCAGTAGGGCACCCGCTGCTCGGCCCGCTTGTGCTCGAAGGCGGTGTAGGGCTTGGCCGTGTAGCTCTCCAGGGCGTGGCAGAGGATGTCCATCCCCGCGCACGCGGTGACCATCGAGGGCTGGGTCCGGGTGAGCAGCGGGTCGACGACGGCCAGCGTCGGGCGCAGCCGGGCCGAGCTGATCCCGGTCTTCACCTTCAGCGACAGCACGTCCAGCACGCAGATCGTGGTGCTCTCCGAGCCGGTCCCGGTCGTCGTCGGTACGGCGACGAGCGGCTTGAGCGGTTCGCCGGGGTCCTTGCCCCCGCCGACCGGCGCGTTGATGTAGTCCATCAGCTCGCCCGGGTTGGTGGTCATCAGGTTGACCGCCTTGGCAGTGTCGATGGCCGACCCACCGCCGACGGCGACGAAGGCGTCCCACGGCCCGGTCTCGCGGGCGGCGTCGACCGCCTGCTGCAGGCTGACGTCGGTCGGCTCGACGTGCACCCCGTCGTACACCTCGGCCTCGATGCCGTAGGCGGCCATCTGCTCGGCGACCCGCTGCGGCGCGCCGGTGGCCGCCACCCCGGCGTCGGTGACGACGAGGACCCGGCGTACGCCGTACCCGGACAGGTCGAAGCCGATCTCGGCGGACGCGCCCGGACCGAACTTCAGGTTGGGCGTGCCGTAGGTGAAGACGGTCTCCGGGTTCGCCGTGGGCGGAGCGCTCATGGGACCTCGATGGGTGCAGTCGGGTGCGGGCTGGGAGAGACTCATGGTGGCAGGTACCACGACGACGACGGCCGGGCCGGGAGGTGTGCCAGATGCTGGACCCTGCGGAGCTGTTCACCGTCACGTCCGACCTGCCCGACCTGGACCGGCCGGTGCTCGTTCAGGCGCTGGAGGGGTTCGTCGACGCCGGCGGCGCCCGCCGGCTGGCCGCCGAGCACCTGCTGGCCACCTCCGACCCCCAGGTGGTCGTCACCTTCGACGTCGACCAGCTCTTCGACTACCGCGCACGGCGGCCGGAGATGGTGTTCGCGACCGACCACTGGGCGAGCTACGCCGACCCCAAGCTCGAGATCCTGGCGCTGCGGGACGGCGCCGGCACACCGTTCCTGCTGCTGGCCGGCCCCGAGCCCGACGTCCAGTGGGAGCGCTTCGTGGCAGCCATCCGGATGGTGGTCGACCAGCTCGGGGTGCGCATGTCGATCGGGCTCAACGCCATCCCGATGGCGGTCCCTCACACCCGGCCGGCCGGCGTGATCGCGCACGCCAGCCGTAACGAGCTGATCCCCGGCTACGACGCCTGGGTCAGCTCGGTGCAGGTGCCGGCCAGCGCCGGGCACCTGATGGAGTACCGGCTCGGGCAGGGCGGCGTCGACGCCGCCGGGTTCGCCGTGAACGTGCCGCACTACGTCGCCC
Source organism: Actinomycetota bacterium (assembly GCA_030947185.1). Lineage (GTDB taxonomy): Bacteria > Actinomycetota > Actinomycetes > JALYXH01 > JALYXH01 > JALYXH01. The sequence continues at coordinate 2,953 of JALYXH010000069.1, forward strand.
AGATCGACTACCCCGCGGCAGCCGTCACGCTGCTCGAGTGCGTGGCCCGCACCGGTGGCCTGGTGCTGCCCACCGGGGCCTTGGAGGAGGCGGCCCGGACCACCCGAGCGTCGATCGACGAACAGGTGTCGGCCTCCGACGAGGTCGCGTCGGTCGTGCGGGCGCTCGAGGCGCAGTACGACGCGTTCCTGGCCGGCACCGGCCGCAGCCTGGTGGCCGAAGGGTCGCCGCTGCCGTCGGCCGACGAGATCGCCGCCGAGTTCGAGCACTACCTGTCCCAGCAGCCGGGCGCGGGCGAGCCACCAGCCATCTGAGCGGTCGGCCCGCGGGGCGCAGGCCGCGGGGCTCAGGCCGCGGGGCTCAGGCCGCGGGGCTGAGGCAGCGGGGCTGAGGCAGCGGCGCTCAGGCAGCGGCGGCGACCAGTTCGGCGTAGCCGTCCAGCGTCGCGAGCACCTCGTCCCGGCCCCGCGGCGGGACGGTGAGCAGGCAGCGGTCCACGCCGGCCCCGGCGTAGCTCTCGAGCACGCGGGCGTCCGGCTTCGCGCCGAACATGGTGACGGGGACATGCCGTCCGGCGCGCTGCCGGAGGTCCTCGACCCGAGTGGCCAGCTCCTCGAGGCTGGCGGGCCGGTTGGGCATCCACTCGTCGCCGAAGTCGAGCACACGGTCGAGCACGGTGGGGCCGTTGCCGCCCACCACGATCGGCGGGTGCGGCCGCTGGACCGGCTTGGGCCACGACCAGATGCGGTCGAACGCGACGTGCTCCCCGGCGTACGACGCCTCGTCGTCGGCCCAGATCGCCTGCATCGCGTGCACCCGCTCGGCCAGCACGGCCATCCGGACGCGGGCGTCGGTGCCGTGGTTGGCCATCTCCTCACGGTTCCAGCCAGCTCCGACCCCGAACAGGAACCGGCCGCCGGAGACGACGTCGAGGCTGGCCACCTCCTTCGCGGTGACGATCGGGTCGCGCTCGATGACGAGGCAGACACCGGTCCCGACCAGCAGCCGCTCGGTGACGGCCGCCGCCGCCGTGAGGGCGACGAACGGGTCGAGGGTGCGGGCGTAGTAGTCGGGCAGCTCCCCGCCGCCCGGGTAGGGCGAGCGGCGGCTGGCCGGGATGTGGGTGTGCTCGGGGAAGAACAGCGAGTCGAAGCCGCGCTCCTCGACCGCCCGGGCCAGCTCGGCGACGCCGATCGCGTAGTCGGCCGGGAACATCACGATGCCGTGCTTCATCGGCTACCTCTCACAGGGCTGCACTGACCAGGTAGCCGGCGACGAGCAGCAGGCCGGTCGCGAGGTGCGCGACGACATTGGACTGCATCACCGGGATGAGCGCGTACGGCGTGTTGTAGCGCTCCGCGAGCGGCCGGTAGGTCTTGACCGCCCACCACGCCCCGCCCAGCCCCAGCAGGGTCGGCACCGGCGTGATCTGCAGCGCCGGGCCCAGCGCGATCAGTGCGAAGGCGACGGCGCACACCACGGCGTAGCCGGTGACCACCCGGGCCGCCGGCCAGCGCACGATCAGTGTCCGCTTGCCGGTGGCCGCGTCGGCGATCCGGTCAGGCACCTGGTTCACGTAGAGGATCATGGCGCAGAGCAGGCCGACGGGCAGGGACGCGTAGACCGTTTCGGCGCTGAACTGCCTGGTCACCGCGAGGTAGGTGCCGGCCGCCATGATCGGTCCGAAGCCCAGGGCCACCACCGGCTCGCCGAGGCCGCGATGGACCAGCCGGAACGGCCTGGCCGTGTAGCCGTAGCCCAGCACCAGCGCCAGCGCGCCCACCCACAGCAGCGCGGTCGTACGGGTCAGGGCGAGCACGACCCCGATGACGGCGGTGACGGCGTACAGGGCGGCCGCGGAGGCGGCCATGGTGCGGCGGGTGACCAGGCCGTACTGGATCACCCGCGAGCCACCCGAGAACGGCGTGGGGTTGACGTTCGCACCGTCACTGCCGCTGTCGGCGTCGGCCACGTCGTTGATGATGTTGATGCCGAGGTGGGCGGCGACGCCGGCCAGCAGGCAGAGCAGCCACCAGCCGAAGACGAAGCGGTGGTGGGCGGCGGCAACCGCCCCGCCGAGGGCGACCGGGACGACGGTGGCGGTCAGGAACGGCAGCCGGGTGGCCAGGAACACCGTCCAGAACGCGCTCAGCCTGGGCTTGGCGCCGGCGGCCTCCAGGTACGCCCTGCCGGTTGCGACATTGCGCTCGGCGTACTCGAAGAACGGGGTCTCGGCCTCGTCCCAGCCGGTCGCCCGGACCGGCCGGACGCGGAGCAGGTCCCCGTCGAGCGCAGCCGGTCCCCAGACGTTGACGTAGCGACGCTCGTCGTAGCCGACGCCCGGCTGCGGCCGGATGTGGCTGAAGATGACACCGACCTCGGTGCCCTCGGGGGGAAGAAGGTCGGGGCTGAGCGGACCCAGGACCAGCTCGTCGGGGCTGGTGCCGGCGGCCCCGGAACGTCCGACACCGGCGGCGACGCTGACCGGGTAGCCGTCGCGGCCGACGTAGGAGATGACCCCGTGCGGGTAGTCCCGGGCCCGGCCGACGGCGTCGAGGACGCTGAGGCCGGCCATCAGGAGGCCGCCAGCACGCGCGGGATGCTGACCTCGGGCGCCTTCGAGGTGTCGCCGTCGCGCCAGAGCAGGACCTTCGTCGGCACGACCTCGATCGTGTGCCGCTCGAAGAACAGCGGGATGCCGAACCGGCGCTTGACGAACATGTCGATCACGGGCTCCTTCGCCCGCCACAGCGGCAGCAGCCGCTCCCAACTGGTATGCGGGTCCTCGTGCTCGAGCACCGTCGCGTCGCCCTGGATCACGGCGCGGTGGAAGGGCACCCCGGCCATCGCGGTCGGGTCGGCCAGCGACACCGAGACCTTCGGGTTGGCCTTGATGTGCGCGAGCTTGCGGGAGAACAGCACGGCCGAGGTGAACAGCACCCGGCCGCCGTCCCAGAACGGGATGAGCGGATAGCTGATCGGCCGGCCGGCAGGGCTGAGCACGGTCAGCTCGGCTACCAGCGCAACGCTGAGCAGCGCCTCGACCTCAGAGGGAAGTTCGACGGTTTCCATGACTGCATTCTCCGCCCGCGGACGCAGCCCTGCCCGCCGGGCTCAAAGGGTGAGCCCGACAGCGGAGACCGGGCTCAGCGCCAGGATCTGTGCGGGTGCCGCGGCCAGCTCGCGGACGGCGGCGCCGACCTGCTTCATGGTCTCGCTGGCGCCGTGGCTCTCGCGGGCCGCCTGGTCGGCGTAGAGCTCGTAGATCCAGATCACGTTGGGCTCGTCGTCCTGGGTGTTGACGGCGTAGACCTCGGTGCCCGGCTCCTCGTCGGCGGCCTCGACTATCCGGCGCAGGACGGCCAGCACCTCGTCGCGCCTACCGTCCTGGGCCATGATCTTGGCCACCACCGCTACCTTCGCCATGAGCGTCTCCTCGCCGGACGCGGCCGCCGGGCGGCGTGCGCCGTGGGAGCCTCCCACGCCGTCCGGATCCCAGGGACCGCCTGCGGCTAGGACGGCGGGCGACTAGGACGGCGACCGACTAGGACGGCGGCGGGGTGAGGATGCTGAAGGCCGCGCCCTGCGGGTCGGCGACGACAGCGAACCGTCCGTACGGCGCGTCGCGCGGCTCGGCCAGCGTCGAACCGCCCGCGCTCCGCACCGCCTCCAGGGACCTCTCGACGTTGTCGACCGCGAAGTAGGTGAGCCAGCTGGAGGCGAGCTGCGGCGGCCACTCGCTCGGCATCGAGACCATGCCACCGACCATCTCGCCGGCCACCTTCAGCACGACGTAGGGCTGGTCGAAACCGAGGTCCATCTCGTCGGTCTGGTAGCCGAACACCTCGGTGTAGAACGCCCGGGCGCCAGCCAGGTCGCGCGTGACCAGCTCGTTCCAGATGAAGCTCCCGGGCTCGTTCGCCAGCTGGGCGCCGGTGTGCCGTCCCGGCTGCCAGGCACCCGCGAGCGCTCCCGAGGGGTCCGTCCAGACCAGCAACGAACCCTGGTCCATCACCTCATCCGGACCCATCAGCACTGTGCCGCCGGCAGCGCCGACGGCGGCCGCAGTTGCCCCGACGTCGCCGCTGGCCAGGTAGGTGGTCCAGCTCGGCGGGGCCGGCTGCTCCGCCTGCGGGTTCTGCGCCATCAGCCCAGCAACGTTCCGGCCGCGCAGGGTCGCCATCGTGTAGCCGCCGCTCTCCGGCGGCCCCTCGTCGAACTCCCAGCCGAGCAGCTCCCCGTAGAACTCGCGTGCGGCGGCCATGTCGGGGGTGGCGAGGTCTATCCAGCAGGGCGTTCCGGCGGCGTACGACGTCATCTCGGCCATGCGAGCGAGCATTACGCAGCGCGCTGCGGCCGTCCAGCACGAGAGCCGGTCCCCGGGGCGGCATGCCCGCGCAACACGGGGCGGTCAGGCGGAGGGGCGGTCAGGCGGAGCGGCGGTCAGGCGGAGCGGCGATCAGGCGATCCGGCGTACGGCGGGATGGGGCGCCTGCCGACCGGGCGGCCTGGCCGGAGGGGCGGAACGGACGGCTGCCACCGGACCGGCGCGGCGCCGAGGGGGCGCTGCGGTGCACAGCCGGCTGGACCACGATCACGTCACCGGACTCGGCGATCTCGCGGACCGAGGGGTGGCCCGGCGTGACGGTGACCGCGTTGGCGTCCACCGACGCGCGCTCGCGCATCCGCTGGTGCTCGCCGACCTGCTCGGACAGCACCAGAGACAGCACGGTGCCGCTGGCGCCGGCCCGCGCGGTACGTCCGGACCGGTGCAGGTAGTCCTTGTGGTCGGCCGGCGGGTCGTAGTGCACCACCAGGTCGACGTCGTCGACATGGATCCCACGGGCCGCCACATCGGTCGCCACGAGCACCCGCACCTCGCCGCGGGAGAAGGCGTCGAGCGCGCGCTGCCGGGCGCTCTGGGTGAGGTTGCCGTGGATCGCGCCGGCCTGCACGCCGGTACGGCGCAGCTGCATCGCCAGCCGGTCGGCTCCGTGCTTGGTCCGAACGAAGAACAGCGTGCGGCCGGGCCGGGCGGCGATCTCGGCGGCGATGTCGACCTTGCTGTCGCGGGCGACCGCGAAGACGCGGTGGTCCATCGCCTCCACGTTGGAGGTCGCATCGGCGACCGCGTGGATCGCCGGTTCGGCCAGGAACTGGCGCACCAGCCTGTCGACACCGCGGTCGAGGGTGGCCGAGAACAGCAGCCGCTGGCCATCGGGGCGGGTCTGGGTGAGCAGGGCGGTGACCGCCGGCAGGAAGCCCAGGTCGGCCATGTGGTCCGCCTCGTCCAGGACGGCGATCTCGACGTCGGCGAGCGAGCACTCACCCTGCTCGATCAGGTCCTGGAGCCGACCGGGGGTGGCGACGACGACGTCGACGGCCCGGCGCAGCTGGTCGATCTGCCGGCCCATCGACGCCCCGCCGTAGACGGCGCACAGACGGACGTCGAGCGGCTGTGCGAGCGGGGCCAGCGCGTCGTGCACCTGCTGCGCCAGCTCGCGGGTGGGAACGAGCACGAGTCCACGCGGCCGGCCGGCCCGACGGGCGCCGCCGGCCAGGCGGGCCAGCAGGGGCAGCCCGAAGGCGAGGGTCTTGCCCGAGCCGGTCTGGCCGCGGCCGAGCACGTCACGGCCGGCGAGGGCGTCCGGGATGGCCCGGGTCTGGATGGCGAACGGGGCCCGCATGCCGCGGCGTTCGAGGCCGGTGACCAGCCGTTGCGGCAGCCCCAGCGAGGCGAACGTGGCGTCGGTGTCCGGCGCGGCGGCGGCCGCATCGGCGGCCGCATCGAGGGCGAGCTCCAAATCGGACCGGACCGGCG
>JALYXH010000042.1 GCA_030947185.1 Actinomycetota bacterium
CGCAAGCTCGGGCACGTGACCGCGCTGGGGACAGATCTCGAGCAGACGCGTGAGCGGGCCCGGGCCGGCGCCGACGTGCTGGCCGGCCCATGAGCGGGTCGCCGCTCGTCGGGGTGGTCATGGGCAGTGACTCCGACTGGCCGACGATGTCGGCAGCCGCCGAGGCGCTCACCGAGTTCGACGTCGCGCACGAGGTCCGGGTGGTCTCGGCGCATCGCACCCCTCGCGACATGCTCGACTATGCGGCCACGGCCGCCTCCCGAGGGCTGCAGGTCGTGATCGCTGGCGCCGGCGGGGCGGCGCACCTGCCGGGCATGATCGCCTCGGCCACGCCGCTGCCGGTGATCGGCGTACCGGTCCCGCTGGCCCATCTCGACGGGCTCGACTCGCTGCTGTCGATCGTGCAGATGCCGGCCGGGGTCCCGGTCGCCACCGTCTCGGTGGCCGGGGCCCGCAACGCCGGGCTGCTCGCCGTCCGGATGCTCGGGCTGGCCGACCCTGACCTGATGGAGCGGATGGTGGCTTTCCAGGCGGCGCTGGCGACGGCGGCCCGGGACAAGGACACCCGACTGCAGGAGCGGCTGCGCGGTCCGCTCACCTGAGGCCCAGCTCAGCGTGGTCCGTGGGCGGCCCACTCGATCTTGGGACAGGTGTCCATGACCATGTCGACGCCGGCCGCCCGGGCCCGCTCGTAGGCGCCCTGGTCCACGACGCCCAGCTGGAACCAGATGGCCCTCGCGCCCACCGCGATGGCGGCGTCGGCCACCTCGCCGGCCAGGGCCGAGCGCCGGAACACGTCGACCACGTCGATCGGCTCGGGGACCTCGGCCAGCGAGGGGTAGCAGGTCTCCCCGAGGATCTCGGTGCAGTGCGGGTTGACCGGGATGATCCGCTTGCCGTTGCGCTGCAGGAACTCGGCGATGGCGTACGACGTACGCCTCGGGTCGTCGGAGCAGCCGACCACGGCCCACGTCGGCGCTGCCAGCATGCGCCGGATCGTCGCGTCGTCGCCGTAGGCCAACTCAGCTGGCCCGCAGCATGCCGAGGTCCATCACGGCGGGCTCGCCCTCGACGCTGATCTCGGGTTCGGTGGCCGCCCGGACGTCCTCGACGCTGATGCCCGGGGCGAGCTCCCGCAGCACCAGGCCGTCAGCGGTCACGTCGAGAACCGCCTGGTCGGTGATGATCCGCTGCACGCAGGCCCGGCCCGTGTAGGGCAGCGAGCACTCATTGACGATCTTCATGGTCCCGTCGCGGGCGACGTGCTCCATCATGACGATCACTCGCTTGGCGCCGTGGACCAGGTCCATCGCGCCGCCCATCCCCTTGATCATCTTCCCGGGGATCATCCAGTTGGCCAGGTCGCCGGTGGCCGAGACCTGCATGGCCCCCAGCACCGCGACGTCGATGTGACCGCCGCGGATCATGGAGAACGACAGCGCCGAGTCGAAGTAGGACGCCCCGGGCAGGATCGTCACGGTCTCCTTGCCGGCGTTGATCAGGTCGGCGTCCTCCTCGCCCTCGAGCGGGTAGGGGCCGACACCGAGGATGCCGTTCTCGCTCTGCAGGACGACCGTGACGCCGGGCTGGAGGTAGTTGGGCACCAGCGTGGGCAGCCCGATGCCGAGGTTGACGTACTGCCCGTCGGTCAGCTCGAGGGCCACCCGCGCGGCCAGCTCCTCCCGGGTGAGCGTCATGCCCGCTCCTCCTGCTCGGCCTGGGCGCGCGGTCGCGTCGTACGCCGCTCGATCCGCTTCTCGCCGTCGGTGACCCGCACCACGCGCTGCACGAAGACGCCGGGGGTGTGGATCAGGTGCGGGTCCAGCTCGCCCGGCTCGACCAGCTCCTCGACCTCGGCGATCGTGATCCGGCCGGCCGCCGCGCACAGCGGGTTGAAGTTCTGCGCTGTCTCGTGGAAGACGAGGTTGCCGTGCCGGTCCCCCTGCGCCGCGCGGACCAGGCCGAAGTCGCAGGTGATGGCCTCCTCCAGAACGTAGTCGAGCTCGCCGTAGCGGCGGGTCTCCTTCGCCGGCGAGGCCAGCGCGACCGAGCCGTCGGGCGCGTACCGCCAGGGCAGCCCGCCCTCGGCCACCTGGGTGCCGACCCCGGCCGGGGTGAAGAACGCCGGGATGCCCGCCCCACCGGCCCGCAGCCGCTCGGCGAGGGTGCCTTGAGGCACCAGCTCGACCTCCAGCTCGCCGGAGAGGAACTGCCGGGCGAACTCCTTGTTCTCCCCGACGTAGGAGCCGGTGGTCCGCCGGATCCGTTTCGCGGACAGCAGCAGGCCCAGGCCCCAGTCGTCGACCCCGCAGTTGTTGGACACCGTCTCGAGGTCGGTGACGCCGGTGTCGAGCAGGGCCGCGATCAGGTCGGACGGGATACCGCACAGGCCGAACCCGCCCACCGCCAGCGTGGCGCCGGGGCCGATGTCGGCGACCGCCTCCGCGGCGCTGGCCACGACTTTGTCCATCCCTCGCGCTCCTCGGGTCGGGAGCAGCGAGCCTAGTGGGCGATCCGGTGCAGGTCGGAGTCCGACCGGGGCCGGCCGTCCGGGTGGACCCCGGCCAGCACGCTGACTCGCTCCGCGCCGATGCGCCGGGAGAGCGACGCCGGGTCCGGCTGCCGGCACAGGACGACCCCGGCATCCGCGGCCAGGGGCGCCAGCAGCCCAGCCGTCAGCCCGGGCAGCTTGTCGAAGGGCAGCGTGGACAGCACGCGGTCACCCGCGCCGAGGCCGGCCTCGGTCGCGGCCCTAGCTGCCAGGCGAACCAGCTCCGAGCTCGACAGCGTCTGTCCGGCTATCCGCAGCGCGGGCGTGTCGGGGCCGATGGGTGCGTACGGCGTGAATGCGTCGCCGTACCCCGGCACCTCGACCGCGTAGTCGAGCACCCCGCGCGGTACGGCAGCCAGGCGCGCACCCATCGGCAGCAGGGAAAGGCCGACCACGTCGCGACCTCCGAGCGCGGCCGCTTCCGCCAGCCGGTCCGCTGCGGCGAAGACCACCACTGCTCCTGCTGCAGCGTCCGCGCGGGAACTGGCCGGGACTGCCGTCGCGCCTGCTGCCCAGCAGGCCAGCACGAGGACGGCGCTCTGCCAGTGGGCCGGCAGCAGCAGGGCGACCGCATCCCCGGGTTCGACGTCCAGCCCGTCGCGCAGCAGGTTGGCGCTCTTGGCTACCCAGTTGGCGCTCGTCGCCACGGACAGCTCGACCCGCTCACCCGTCGCATCGTCGTAGTAGGTCAGCAGCGGGCGGCTCGGGTCGCTGCGCAGGGCAGCGGTGAGCAGGTCGGGAGCGCAGACCGCCGCGACCACCGGTCAGCCGCCGGAGCAGGGGTCCTGAGCGGCAGTCACTGGCGGCGGCTGGGCGCCTGCCGACGGTGCGGGCGAGGCACCGCCGGAGGGCCCGTTCGACGGCGACGGCGCACCGACCGACACCGCGTGCGCGCCGGTGTAGCCGCTACCCAGCACGACGACCAGCGTCGAGCCGAGCGAGGAGTCGGGCATCAGCGTCGACCCCGGTATCGCGGCTGCGACGGTCCGGGCCGAGTCCGCCTTCGTCGGGCCGAAGCGCACTACCGTGGCGCCGCCCTGGACCTCGGCCGAGGTCGGCGAGCCGATGACCACGAAACCCGCCTTCTCCAGGTCTGCCGACCCGCGGCCGCCGAGGCCGTCGATGCTGGTGCCGTTCTGCACGCGTAACCGGATGTTGTTGGGCGCGACGATGAGCGGGGGGCCGGCTGGCGCGGGGGCGGCTCCCGCGGGGGCCGGCGCACCCAGTGGCTGGTCGTCGCGGATGTTGGCCGACAGGGCAGCCAGCGCGGCGTCGTCGAGCAGCACCACCGATTGGCCGCCCCGGGTGGCTCCGATGTCGGTGACCGGCGCTGTGGTGAACACGACGTGCTGAGGGTCGAGGTGCCGGAACTTAACAGCCAGCGAGGTCAGCTCGCTGGTGGACAGACCCTGGTCGACCGAGACCGACTTGGTCGCCACGTTGAGGAACGCGTTGAGCTTGAGCGGGTTGGTGAGCGTGTCGGCGCTGGTCACCTTGCGCACGATCGAGCCGATGAACTGCTGCTGATGGCCGATCCGGTCCAGGTCGCCGTTGGTGAGGCCATGCCGCTGCCGGACGAAGGACAGCGCGGTCTCGCCGTTGAGCGTGTGATGGCCTGCCGACAGGTTGACCCCGGAGAACTCCAGGTCCTTGACCGGCTGGGTGAGGCAGATGTCGATCCCGCCGAGGGCGTTGACCATGTTGCGGAAGCCCTTGAAGTCGACCTGGACGTAGTGGTCGATCCGGACCTTGGTCAGGTCGGAGATCGTCTGGATGAGCAGCGGGGCATTTCCGCCGGGCAGCTCACCCTCCGAGAAGGCGCTGTTGAGCTTGGCCTTGTGCGGCGGCGTGGTCTTGCCGGTCTTGGGGTCGGTGTAGGAGGCGATGGTCACCCAGGAGTCACGGGGAAACGAGACGAGGGTCGCCTTGGAGGTCTTCGGCGAGATGTGCGCCAGGATCATGGTGTCGGACAGCGCCGGGCTGCCTTCGTTGGTGGTGTGCTCAGCCTGCAGGTCGGCTGCGGTGGAGTCCGCCCTGGTGTCCGAGCCGACGATGAGGAAGTTCTGCGGGTCGCCGGCCGCGGGCCCGTCGCCGCGGGTGGTGAACAGGCCGTGCACCCTGTTGATGTTGTTGCCGTAGTGGCGGTAGAGCAGGTAGGCGGCTCCGCTGGCCAGCAGCACGGCCACCGAGGTCACGGCGGCGACCCAGGCGAGAACCCGCCGCCAGCGACGACGGGGTGCCCGCGGTGGTGCGGGTGGCGGGCCGCTGCCGGGCGGTCCGCCGTTGCCTGCGGAGCGGGTTGCGGTCCGGCGCTGCGGTGCCGGCCGGCGTGGGTCGAACTCGGGTGGCAACGCGCCAGTACGCGTCGGACCGGTCGGCTCGCTCACGCTGGTGGCCCGTCGCCCTCTCGGCCGTGCCGCCATCTCGGAAGACCCGGCGGTCGGGCGGCGCCAGTTCCCGATGCTACCTGCCGGTCGGCCGGCCGCGCCGGATCCCGCTGGTAGCGTCGCCGCCGTGAAAGCGCTGGTTCTGGCGGGCGGCGCAGGCACTCGCCTGCGGCCGATCACCCACACCTCTGCCAAGCAGCTGGTCCCGGTGGCCAACAAGCCGATCCTCTTCTACGGGCTCGAGGCCATCCGCGACACCGGTATCACCCAGGTGGCGCTGATCGTCGGCGACACCGCCGAGGAGATCGAGGCGGCGGTCGGCGACGGTTCCCGATTCGGGCTCCAGGTCAGCTACCTGCGCCAGGACACACCCCGGGGCCTGGCTCACGCCGTGCTGATCGCGCGTGAGTACCTCGGCGACGACGAGTTCGTGATGTACCTCGGCGACAACCTGATCATCGGAGGCATCACCGAGCTGGTGGAGGAGTTCGCCAGGGAGCGGCCGGACGCGCAGATCCTGCTGACCAAGGTGGCCGACCCCTCCCAGTTCGGGGTGGCCGAGCTGACCCCGGACGGGCGGGTGGCCAGCCTGGTCGAGAAGCCGGTCGACCCGAAGAGCGACCTGGCGCTCGTAGGCGTCTACATGTTCGGGCCGGCCATCCATGACGCGGTACGGGCCATCAGCCCTAGTGCGCGCGGCGAGCTGGAGATCACCGACGCGATCCAGGAGCTGATCAGGTCGGGACGCGACGTGCGCTCCCACCTGGTCAGCGGCTACTGGAAGGACACCGGTCGCCTGGACGACATGCTCGAGACCAACCGCAAGGTCCTGGAGTCCTTCGAGACCCGCATCGACGGTGAGGTCGACGCGGAGAGCCGCATCGTCGGCCGGGTGGTCATCGAGGCCGGTGCCCGGATCGTCCGGTCGACCGTGCGCGGCCCCGCGGTGATCGGCCACAACACAGTGATCATGGACAGCTACGTCGGGCCTTATACGTCGATCTACCACTCCTGCGACGTCGAGCGGATCGAGATCGAGCACTCGATCGTGCTGGAGCGGAGCACCATCCGCGACGTCGCCCGGATCGAGGACTCGCTGATCGGGCGTGACGTCGAGGTGGTGCCGTCAACGATGCTCCCCAGGGCGCACCGGCTGCTTCTTGGCGACCACAGCCGGGTCTCGATCGCCTGAGCCGGCTCACCTGCGCTGGGCGGGGCGCCAGGCCGGCTTCGTCATCGGGACACCCTCGGCCGGGTTGGACCGCTCCTCCGCCACCTTGTGAGGGATCTGCAGGAGCCGGAGCAGCGTGACCAGCCCCACCCCGCCGACGACGTTGCCCAGCGCTGCCCAGCCGGCCGTCTCGGCCCACTGCAGATAGCCGAACGGCGCATGCCCGGTGTGCAGCGCCGAGAACATCAGCAGCGAGTTGACGATGGCGTGGTTGAGCTGGCCGCCGGCCAGCAGGAACGCCGTGGTGATCGCCGGCACCACCTTGAGGCCGAGCGACTCGGTGCTGTGCTGCATCCAGGTCATCAGCGTGATCGCCGCCCCGCCGAGCAGCGCCAGGGCGAAGGCCCGCCAGCCGATGCCGAGGTCGACGTAGAAGGCTCCTGCCTCGATGGCGCTCTTGCGCAGGCTGGGGAAGCCGGCGATGACGAGGTAGGTGATGACCCAGCCGCCGATCAGGTTGGCGACCAGCGTGACGCCCCACAGGCGGACCAGCGAGCGCACCTTCGCCTGACGCGCGATCACCGTCGTCACCGGCACCAGGAAGTCCTCGGTGAACAGCTCGCTACGGGCCAGCGCCAGGGCGATGAAGCCGACGCTGAAGCCCAGGCCCGCCAGCAGCTTGCTCTTGGTGGCTGTCTCCACGAGCAGCAGCCCCAGGACGCCGGTGCCGACGTCGATGCCGCCGACGATCCCGGTCGCGGACAGCGGCGCCCACCGGCGGCCGAGCCGGCGGCGGCCCTCGGCGACGGTGCGGTCGAAGGTCTCCTCGATCTCGTACTCGATGAAGTCGGGATCGTGGCGGGAGTCGGCCTGCTCCGGGCTCGACGCCTGCCCGTCCGGTTGTCCGCCCTCGCCGGGGTGCCGGGCAGCCTCGCGCTGCGCTGCGTCGCGGGCCTCGCCTGGGGTGCGCTGCGTCGTACTGCTCACGGTCTCGTCCTTGTCGGCTCGTCTGGGCTACGGGGTCAGGGTGCCGGAGCACGGGTAGCGGGCCCTCGGCAGGGGCTGGCCTGGGCATTCCCGCTCGCCGCCGGGTGGAACCACCGGCGACC
>JALYXH010000059.1 GCA_030947185.1 Actinomycetota bacterium
GGCTCCGCCGCCACCGGCAGCCGCGGTCTCTGGCGCACCGAGTGGGCCGCTGGTGCTGGCCACCGGCTCGCTGCGCGGCATCGGCCACCGGGCGAGCGGGCCGGTGTCGACCTACCGGCTCGCGGACGGCGCCATGGTGGTGCGCTTCGAGGGCGTCGACATCGAGAACGCGCCCGACCCGCTGGTCTACCTGGTCCCGGGCGCGGGTCGCACGTCGCCCGGCGACGGCGTACGGCTCGGTGCGCTCAAGGCGTCACGGGGGAGCTTCGGCTTCCAGGTCCCGGCCGGCTTCGACACCCGCAGCGCGTTCACCGTCCTGGTGTGGTGCGGGAAGTTCGCCACCCCGATCGCCACGACGACGCAGGCCGGGTAGCGCTCAGTCGGTCCGGACCGTCGCGGCGATCTGCTCCGCATGCCGACGGGCCAGGTCCGACGACGGCGCCTCCACCATCACCCTGATCAACGCCTCGGTCCCGGAGGGGCGCACGAGTACTCGACCGTGCTCCGCAAGCTCGGCGGCGGCGGAGGCAACAGCCGCTGCCAGTCGCGGGTCGGCCTGCGCGGCCGCCCGGTCCGCCACCGGGATGTTGAGCAGCACCTGCGGCAGCCGCGACATCACGGCGGCCAGCTCGCGGAGCGGCCGGCCGGTCGTGGCCATCCGCCCGAGCAGCTGCAGGGCGGTGAGCACCCCGTCGCCGGTGGTCGCGTGCTCGAGGAAGACAACATGGCCGGACTGCTCGCCGCCGAGCACCAGCCCCTCGCGCTGCATCGCCGCGAGCACGTACCGGTCCCCGACGGGCGTCTCCACGACGCCGATGCCGTGCTCGGCCATCGCACGCTTGAACCCGAGGTTGGTCATCACCGTGGTGACCACGGCGTCGCCGGTCAGCCGGGCCTGCTCGTGAAGGGCGACCGCGCAGACGGCCAGGATCGCGTCACCGTCGACCACCTCGCCGGCCGCGTCGACGGCGAGACAGCGGTCGGCGTCGCCGTCGTGGGCGATCCCCACGTCGGCTCCCTCCCGCCGGACGGCCTCGGCCAGTGCTGCCAGGTCGGTCGAGCCGCAGCCGTCGTTGATGTTGAGCCCGTCGGGCTCCGCACCGATCGCGACCACCTCGGCACCCGCCGTGCGCAGCGCGGCAGGCGCGACCGTTGAGGCAGCTCCGTTGGCGCAGTCGACTACGACGTGCAGGCCGGTCAGCGAGGCGGGGACGGAGGTGAGCAGGTGCTCGACGTAGCGGACGGGACCGTCGAGCAGCTCGCGGACCCGGCCGACGCCCGCTCCGGTGGGGCGGTGCCACTGCTCACGCATCCGCGCCTCGATCGCGTCCTCGACAGCGTCGGGCAGCTTGGCGCCGCCGCGGTCGAAGAACTTCACCCCGTTGTCGGGCATCGGGTTGTGGCTGGCCGAGAGCACCACGCCCAGGTCGGCCCCGAGGGCGACGGTGAGGTGGGCCACTGCCGGGGTCGGGAGTACGCCGGCGAGCAGGACGTCGACGCCCGCACTGGCCAGTCCGGCGACGACCGCAGCCTCGAGCAGCTCGCCGCTGGCCCGGCCGTCGCGGCCGACGACGGCCGTCGGACGGTGCCCCTCGAACGTGCCGAGGTCGGCGAGCACGTGTGCTGCGGCGACGGCGAGCGCCATCGCCAGCTCGGGGGTGAGCTCGGCGTTGGCCAGTCCGCGGACGCCGTCGGTGCCGAAGAGCCGGGCCACGGCGGCTGCTACCGCTTGCTGTACTGCGGAGCCTTGCGAGCCTTCTTCAGCCCGTACTTCTTGCGCTCCTTGACCCGCGCGTCACGGGTGAGGAAGCCGGCCTTCTTCAGTGCCGGCCGGTCGTCGGCCTCGATCTCGATCAGTGCGCGGGCTATGCCGAGGCGCAGCGCGCCGGCCTGGCCGGACACTCCGCCGCCCTTGAGCAGCGCGATCACGTCGTACTGCGCGGTCTTCTCCAGCGTCGTGAACGGCTCGTTGATCAGCTGCTGGTGCACCTTGTTGGGGAAGTAGGTCTCCAGCGGCTTGCCGTTGAGGGTGTACTGGCCGCTGCCGGGGAACACGCGGACCCGGACGATGGCCTCCTTGCGCCTGCCGGTGGCCTGGATCTGGCCCTGTGCGTTGACCGCCACTGCTCTCCTAGTTTCCGCTGCGTATCTGGGGTCTGGTTCGGTGCGCGCGAGCTACTGCGCAACCTGGTGGAGCTCGTAGGGCACCGGCTGCTGGGCGGCATGCGGGTGGGTCGGACCGGCGTACACCTTGAGCTTGGACAGCTGGGCCCGGCCGAGCGTGTTGTGCGGCAGCATGCCCTTGACCGCACGCTCGACGGCGAAGGCAGGCCGCTTGGCCAGCAGCTCGACGTAGGACACCGTCTTGAGCCCGCCCGGGTAGCCGGAGTGCCGGACGTACTCCTTCTGCTCCCGCTTGCTGCCGGTCAAGGCGACCTTGCCGGCGTTGATGATCACGACGAAGTCGCCCGTGTCGATGTGCGGAGCCCAGATCGGCTTGTGCTTGCCGCGCAGAAGCTTGGCAGTCTGGCTGGCCAGCCGGCCCAGCACGACGTCTGTCGCGTCGATGACGTGCCAGGCCCGGGTGATCTCGGCCGGCTTCGGGTTGTACGTGCGCACGGGTGAGCCTTCGCAATCGTTCGGTATGACGACCGCCGCGGAAGCGGCAGGCGCGCAGGAGCAACATCGCTACGCGCGACAGCAGGCAAGGATACCGGCGGGCGTTGAGCAGGGTCAAAAGCGCAGGCCCACGCGGACATCCACCGGTCAAGGCGCAGGTCAGATCGCGCCACCGGTGACGCGGTTGCACATGCACCTGCAGCCCCGGCTACGGCGAGGGCACGCCGCGCCGCGACCGGGTTGCCGCCGCGCGTGTGGCCAGCTCGGCCGCGTCTGGGTAGGTCACCGCCAGCAGCGTCAGGCCGCACGCCGGCGCAACCTGCCCATCAGGCACCCGGACAGCGCCCGCCAGCAGCTCGGCCGGCCAGTCGACCGGGCGCCGCCCGTCGCCGGCGAGCAGCAGTGCGCCCACCAGGCTGCGCACCATGCCGTGACAGAACGCGTCGGCCTCCACGGTCGCCGTGAGGACGCCGTCGGCGCCGCGCTCCCATTCCAGCCGGAGCAGCGTGCGGATCGTCGTGGCACCGGGCCGGCGCCGACAGTACGCCGCGAAGTCGTGCTCGCCGAGCAGCCCAGCGCCGGCCCGTCGCAACCGGTCGAGGTCGAGCGGGCGCGGATGCGCTGCCGTGTCGTGGCGACGCAGCGGGTCCGGGCCACTGGGGTCGTCGCTGACCCGGTAGGCATATCGGCGCCGCTCGGCCGAGAACCGCGCCTCGAAGCCGGCCGGGGCAACTGTCACGGCGGTGACCCGGATGTCGGCCGGCAGCACCCCGAGCAGCCGCCGGTGCAGTGCCGCCGGCCCGCCGGCCACCGCCAGCGCACCGCTGGGCACATCGGCGTGCGCCACCTGGCCGCGCGCGTGGACCCCGGCGTCGGTGCGCCCGGCCACGGTCAGCGCTGCCGGGACGCGCAGGACACGCTCGAGTGCCTCCTCGGCCGCACCCTGGATGGTGGGCTGGCCGGGCTGGCGGGCCCACCCGGCGTATGCCGTCCCGTCGTAGGCCAGGTCGAGGCGCAGACGGACGAGCCCGCCGTCGCCATGAGGCGCAGCGGGCTCGTCGGTGCCGTCAGGACGGATCGATCAGGCCTTCTCTGCTCCGGCGGCAGGCTCGCCGCCGGTGCCGCCGGCCGGCTGGCCGGTGGCCGGGGACTCCGTGACCACCTCGGTGTCGCCACCTTCGGTCGGTACGGCGGTCTGCTCGGCATCGTCTGCAGTCTCGGTGCCTCCGGTCGGCTCCCCGTCGCCCACCGCACCGCCGGACCGACCCGGCCGGCGGAACCGGGTACCCCTTGCGCGCTCCGCCTCGCCGACCGCCTCCTGGGCGACGGTCTTGCCCTCGACCAGCTCGATGACCGCCATCGGCGCGTTGTCGCCCTTGCGCGGACCGATCTTGGTGATCCGGGTGTAGCCACCCGGCCGCTCGGCGAAGCGCGGGCCGATCTCGGCGAACAGCGTGTGCACCACCGACTTGTCCCGCACGACGGTCAGCACCTGCCGGCGCGCGTGCAGGTCACCACGACGGGCGAAGGTGATCAGCTTCTCGGCCAGCGGACGCATCCGCTTCGCCTTGGTGACCGTCGTGGTGATCCGGCCGTGCTCGAACAGTGCAGTGGCCAGATTGGCCAGCATCAGCCGCTCGTGCGCCGGACTGCCACCCAGGCGCGGGCCCTTCGTGGGCGTGGGCATGTCGTCGCTTCCTGTCGTCGGTTGGTGCTCTCGGCGCCGATACGGCCGGGCAGCGCCTTACAGCTGCTCGGTCTCGGCGTACGCCTGGTCGTCGTACTCGTCGGTGCCATAGGTGTCGACGATGTTGCTCGGGTCGAAGCCGGGCGGGGAGTCCTTGAGCTGCAGGCCCATCTGCTGGAGCTTGAGCTTGACCTCGTCGATCGACTTGGCGCCGAAGTTGCGGATGTCGAGCAGGTCGGCCTCCGAGCGGGAGACCAGCTCGCCGACCGAGTGGATGCCCTCACGCTTGAGGCAGTTGTAGGACCGGACGGTGAGGTCCATGTCCTCGATCGGCAGCGCCAGGTCGGCCGCCAGCGCCGCATCCGACGGTGACGGGCCGATGTCGATGCCCTCCGCCTCGAGGTTGAGCTCGCGGGCCAGCCCGAACAGCTCGACCAGCGTCTTGCCGGCGCTGGCCATCGCGTCGCGCGGGGTGATCGACGGCTTGGTCTCGACGTCGACGACAAGACGGTCGAAGTCGGTGCGCTGCTCGACGCGGGTCGCCTCGACGTTGTAGGTCACCTTGAGCACCGGCGAGTAGATCGAGTCGACCGGGATGCGGCCGATCTCCTGGCCGGCCTGCTTGTTCTGGACGGCGGAGACGTAGCCACGACCGCGCTCGACGGTCAGCTCGATCTCGATCCGGCCCTTCTTGTTGATCGTGGCCAGGTGCAGGTCGGGGTTGTGCACCTCGACGCCGGCCGGCGGGGCGATGTCGGCCGCGGTGACGTCGCCGGGGCCCTGCTTGCGCAGGTACATCACGACCGGCTCGTCGCTCTCGGAGCTCACGACGAGCTCCTTGAGGTTGAGGATCAGGTCGGTTACGTCCTCCTTGACGCCGGGCACGGTGGTGAACTCGTGCAGCACGCCGTCGATGCGGATGCTGGTCACGGCGGCGCCGGGAATCGAGGAGAGCAGGGTTCGGCGCAGGGAGTTGCCGAGGGTGTAGCCGAAACCGGGCTCGAGGGGCTCGATCACGAAACGCGAGCGCGTCTGGTCGACCGGCTCCTCGGCGAGGCTGGGACGCTGGGCGATGAGCAAGGTAGTGCCTTCCGGTAATCGGGCGACCGCTATATGACGCCCGTCAAAGGGTGGTGCGGCTTACTTCGAGTACAGCTCCACGATCAGCTGCTCCTGGACCGGGGTGTCGATGACCTGCCTGGCCGGCAGCGCGTGCACGAGGACCCGCATCTGCGAGGAGATGACCTCGAGCCAGGCCGGGACGGGCCGCTCGCCGGCTTCCGCCTGGGCCACCACGAACGGCGTCAGCCCGCGGGACTTCTCGCGGATCTCGACGATGTCGTTCTCGGTCACGCGGTACGACGGGATGTCGACCTTCTTGCCGTTGACGAGCGTGTGGCCGTGCCGGACCACCTGGCGGGCCATGTCACGGGACTTGGCGAAGCCGGCCCGGTAGACCACGTTGTCCAGCCGGCTCTCCAGGATGCGGAGCAGGTTCTCGCCGGTCTTGCCCTGCCGGGCGTTGGCCTCCTCGTAGTAGCCGCGGAACTGCTTCTCGAGGATGCCGTAGATGCGGGCGCACTTCTGCTTCTCGCGCTTCTGCAGGAGGTACTCGCTGTCCTTGGTGCGGCCGCGGCCGTGCTCGCCGGGCGGGTAGGGGCGGATCTCGATCGGGCACTTCGGCGACTCGCACTTGGCGCCCTTGAGGAACAGCTTCATCTTCTCGCGGCGGCAGCGCTTGCAGTCCGGTCCGGTGTAGCGGGCCATGTCGCTCAGATCTCCGATTCGGGAACGCGGCTGGTGGTGCTGGTCGGTGAGGTGCTCACACTCGCCGCCGCTTCGGGGGACGGCAGCCGTTGTGCGGCAGCGGGGTGACGTCCTGGATGGCGCCGACCTCGAGGCCGGTCGCCTGCAGCGAGCGGATTGCGGTCTCCCGACCGGAGCCCGGGCCCTTCACGAAGACGTCCACCTTGCGCATGCCGTGCTCCTGCGCCTTGCGCCCGGCGCTCTCGGCAGCCATCTGCGCGGCGAACGGCGTGGACTTGCGGGAGCCCTTGAACCCGACGTGGCCGGCGCTGGCCCAGGCGATCACGTTGCCCATCGGGTCGGTGATGGACACGATCGTGTTGTTGAACGTGCTCTTGATGTGCGCATGCCCGTGGGCAATGTTCTTCTTCTCCTTGCGCCGGACCTTCTTGACTCCGGTGCGGGTCTTCGGGGGCATCTCTCTCCGTAAGATCGTGGTGGTGCTCGAGGTGGTCGGCCGCTGCCGGGCAGGCGCGGCTACTTACTTCTTGCCGACCTTCTTCTTGCCGGCGACGGTCTTCTTCGGGCCCTTTCGGGTGCGCGCGTTGGTGTGCGTGCGCTGGCCGTGCACCGGCATCCCCCGGCGGTGCCGGATGCCCTGGTAGCAGCCGATCTCGATCTTGCGGCGGATGTCCTGCTGGACTTCGCGGCGCAGGTCGCCCTCGACCTTGAAGTTGGCGTCGATGTAGTCGCGCAGCTTCACCAGGTCGTCGTCGCCGATGTCCTTGGTGCGCAGGTCGGGACTGACGCCGGTCGCACTGAGCGCCTGCTGGGCCCGGGTGCGGCCCATGCCGTAGATGTAGGTGAGGGCGACCTCCATCCGCTTGTCGCGGGGCAGGTCCACTCCTGAGAGTCGAGCCACTGGGCGTGCTCCTTCGTGCTACGCGGAGGTCGGCTGCACCACCTCGCCCCCGGCTGCCCGGCCGGGGCCCCGGCCTCCGACCGGGGGTGTCCCGCCGTAGGACGAGCCGTCCGGCGGGGAGGTGGCGCTGTCGTGCGCGAAGCGGCTAGCCCTGACGCTGCTTGTGCCGCAGGTTCTCGCAGATGACCATGACCCGGCCGTGGCGCCGGATCACCTTGCACTTGTCACACATCTTCTTGACGCTGGGCTTGACCTTCACAAACGATCTCTTCCGTTACTTGTAGCGGTAGACGATGCGGCCGCGGGACAGGTCGTAGGGCGAGAGCTCCACGACGACCCGGTCACCGGGCAGGATGCGGATGTAGTGCATCCGCATCTTCCCGCTGATGTGGGCCAGGACCCGGTGGCCGTTCTGGAGCTCCACCCGGAACATCGCGTTGGGCAGCGGCTCGACCACCGAGCCCTCGATCTCGATGGCCCCGTCCTTCTTGGGCATGTCCTCCGCTGTTCTGCCGCCAGCCGTTCTCGCTGGGCCTGCTGGTTGGAAGTGCTACTGGTGCCCGTACCGGGCGCGCGCAGGACATGCGCGAACGGCCGGCGGACAGCCGAAACCACAGTCTACGTCGCGGACCTACGCCCGCCAAACCGGATGAGCGGGCCGAGCGGTCAGCCGGCCGCCTGGTCGGCGAGCAGCGGGCCCAGCTTGCTAGCGCCGCCGTCGAGCGCGGTGAGCACCCACGGGCCGTCGTCGGTGAGGGTGAACGTGTGCTCGAAGTGCGCCGAGTACTGGCCGTCCTGGGTCACCACGGTCCACCCGTCATCGAGCAGGCGCGTGTGCCGGCTGCCCAGGTTGACCATCGGCTCGACGGCCAGCACGAGGCCCTTGGCCAGCCGCGGGCCACGACCCGCCCGCCCGTAGTTGGGTACCTGCGGGTCCTGGTGCATCTCGGTGCCGATGCCGTGCCCGACGTACTCCTCGACCACGCCGTAGCCGTGCGGGCGGACCGAGCTCTCCACCGCGTGGCTGATGTCGGTCAGCCGGCCGCCGAGACGGGCGGCCGCAAAACCTGCCCACATCGCCTGCTCGCAGACCTCCATCAGCCTGGTCAGCTCGGGCGCCACCTCGCCGACCGGGACGGTCACCGCAGCGTCACCGTGCCAGCCCTCGACGATGGCCCCGCAGTCGATGGAGACGATGTCCCCCTCGCGCAGGACCTTGGTCCGGCTCGGGATGCCGTGCACGATCTCGTCGTTGACCGACGTGCAGATGGTGGCGGGGAAGCCGTGGTAGCCGACGAACGACGGGATGGCGCCGGCGCCGCGAATCGAGCGCTCGGCGATGTCGTCGAGGTCGGCGGTGGTCATCCCCGGGCTGACCGCCGCCGCCAGCTCCTCGAGCGCGCGCCCCACGACCAGGCCGGCTTCACGCATCATCGCGACCTCAGCCTCGGTCTTCATCTGGATCATCTGCTGTCGCCTTCTTCGCATCTGCGCTGTCCGGTCCCGCCGCGTCAGTGGCCGAACGGGCGCAACGAGCTGACCGCCCGCTCGGTCACGTCGTCGACCGGCCCGGTCGCGTCGAGTCCGACCAGGATCCCCCGCTCGGCGTAGAACGCCACCAGGGGGGCGGTTTGTGCCGCGTAGACCTGCAACCGGTTCTGCACGGTCTCCGGCAGGTCGTCATCACGCTGGAAGAGCTCGCCACGGCACCGGTCGCAGATGCCTTCCTCCGAGGGAGGGTCGAAGTCGACGTGCCAGACGGTGCCGCACTGGCGGCAGGTCCGGCGTCCGGACAGCCGCCGGACCACCTCGTCGTCGTCGACCACCAGCTCCAGGACGACGTCGACCCGGGCTGCGATCTCGGCCAGCATCGCGTTGAGTTCCTCGGCCTGGGGCACGGTGCGCGGGAAGCCGTCGAGCAGGAAACCCTTGGCGGCATCGGGCTCGTGCAGGCGCTCGCGAACCATGTCTATGGTGACCGAGTCGGGCACCAGGTCGCCGGCCTCCATGAACTTGCGCGCGGTCTTGCCGAGGTCGGTGCCGTGGCTGACGTTGTCGCGGAAGATGTCGCCGGTCGAGATCTTCGGAACCGAGAGGTGCTTGGCGATGTACTGGGCCTGCGTCCCCTTTCCGGCTCCGGGGGGCCCGACCAGGACGACGCGCACTAGCGGAGAAAGCCCTCGTAGTTGCGCAGCATCAGCTGGCTCTCGATCTGCTTGACCGTCTCCAGACCGACACCGACCAGGATCAGCACCGTGGTCCCGCCGAACGGGAACGTGTTGCCCTTGGTCAGGCTCAGCAGGATGTTCGGCAGCACCGAGACCAGGCCCAGGAACAGAGAGCCGGGCAGCGTGATCCTGGACAGGATGTAGTCCAGGTACTCCGCGGTCGGCCGCCCCGGGCGGATGCCCGGCACGAACCCGCCGTACTTCTTCATGTTGTCGGCGACCTCGGTCGGGTTGAACGTGATCGCGACGTAGAAATAGGTGAAGAACACGATCAGCAGGAAGTAGGTGACCAGATAGAGCGGGTGGTCGCCCTTGGTCAGGTTGCGCACGATGAAGTTGGTGAAGGTCCGGTTGGAGGTCCAGACGTTGGCCAGCAGCTGCGGGAGGTACAGCAGCGACGACGCGAAGATGACCGGGATGACACCCGCCTGGTTGACCTTCAGCGGGATGTAGGTCGAGGTGCCGCCGTACATCCGCCGGCCGATCATGCGCTTGGCGTACTGCACCGGCACGCGGCGCTGGGCCTGTTCGACGAAGACGACAAAGGCGATGATCACCACGCCGAGTGCCAGGACCAGGGAGAACACCAGCACGCTGGTGCCCTGCAGGATCTGACCGCCCTGTGACGGGATCCGGGACGCGATCGAGGTGAAGATCAGGATCGACATGCCGTTGCCGATGCCGCGGTCGGTGATCAGCTCGCCGAGCCACATGATCACCGCGGTGCCGGCGGTCATCGTCACGACGAGGGTGACCACGCGGAACAGCGAGGTGTCGGGC
Organism: Actinomycetota bacterium; assembly: GCA_030947185.1. Taxonomy (GTDB): domain Bacteria; phylum Actinomycetota; class Actinomycetes; order JALYXH01; family JALYXH01; genus JALYXH01. Next base: position 9,983 of record JALYXH010000059.1, read on the forward strand.
AGGATCGACTGGTTGCAGCTGGGGAACAGCCGGCTCGCTCCGTTGGCGCCCGGGCGGGCCAGCGCCACGATGCCGGTGGACTGCAGGATGGCGAGCGCGATCGTGAGGTAGCGGGTGTACTGCGTGAGCTTGGCCTGCCCGGACTGGCCCTCCTCCTTCAGCCGCTCCAGGCGCGGGATCACCACGATCAGCAGCTGGACGATGATCGAGCTGGTGATGTAGGGCATGATCCCGAGCGCGAACACCGACAGCTGGAGCAGCGCGCCGCCGCTGAACAGGTTGACCAGGCCGTAGAGCTGGGAGTTCTTGCTCTGGTCGAGGCAGGCGTGGATGGCCGTGTAGGACACGCCCGGCGACGGGACGACCGAGCCGAGCCGGAAGAGCGCGATGATCGCGAGGGTGAACAGCAACTTGCGGCGCAGGTCCGGCGTACGGAAGGCCCGTACGAAGGCGGTGAGCACGGCTCCTCCTGCGATCCACCGGGCGAGCCGGTCGGCCTGGGTCGACGGACGGTGAAACGTCGGATGCCGCCGACTCCCCAGCCGGCCGCGCTAGTGGTACACGTGGGACTCTAACAGTCGGGCCGTTCGGCAAGCCGCTGTAGCACGCCCCTGACCGGACTCCTAGAGCTCGGTGGCCGTCCCGCCGGCGGCCTCGATCTTCTCCCTCGCCGTACCGGAGAAGCGGTGGGCCCGCACCTGCAGGGCGACGGCGAGGTCGCCGGTGCCCAGGACCTTGACCAGGCGGTCAGGCCGGACGGCCCCGACCGCGACCATCTCGTCGACGCCCACCGACCCGCCGTCGGGGAACAGATCGGCGAGCCGGCCCGCGTTGACGACCTGGTACTCCGTCCGGAACCGGTTGGTGAAGCCCTTGAGCTTGGGCACCCGCATGTGGAAGGGCATCTGCCCGCCCTCGAAGCGGGCCGAGACGTTCTTGCGCGCGCCGGTGCCCTTGGTGCCCCGACCGGCCGTCTTGCCCTTCGAGCCCTCGCCGCGCCCGACCCGCGTCTTGGCGGTCTTGGCACCCGGCGCCGGGCGCAGGTGATGGACCTTGAGCGGTCCGTTGGCTGCCATCTGCTACTCCACCTCCTCGACGGTGACCAGGTGGGTCACCGTCGCGACCATCCCGCGGATCTCGGGACGGTCCTCCTTGAGGACCACGTCGTGCAGTCGCTTGAGCCCCAGCGAGCGCAGGGTCTGCCGCTGGTTGAACTTGCCGCCGATGCCCGAGCGGATCTGGGTGACCTTGAGCCGGCCCATGTCAGACCCCCGCACCGGCGGCCGCGCGGGCGCGCAGCATGGCGGCCGGCGCGACGTCCTCGATCGGCAGACCCCGGCGGGCAGCGATCTCCTCGGGCCGGACCAGGCCCTTCAGGGCCGCGACCGTCGCGTGCACGATGTTGATGGGGTTGGACGAGCCGAGCGACTTGGACAGCACGTCGTGGATGCCGGCGCACTCGAGCACCGCCCGGACCGGTCCACCGGCGATGACACCGGTACCTGGTGAGGCGGGCTTGAGCAGGACGACACCGGCCGACGCCTCGCCCTGGATCGGGTGCGGGATGGTCGAGCCGATGCGCGGGACCCGGAAGAAGTGCTTCTTGGCCTCCTCCACGCCCTTGGCGATGGCGGCCGGCACCTCCTTGGCCTTGCCGTAGCCGACCCCGACCGAGCCGTCGCCGTCACCGACGACGACCAGCGCGGTGAAGCTGAACCGGCGGCCGCCCTTGACCACCTTGGCGACCCGGTTGATGGCGACCACGCGCTCGATCAGCGTGGTCTTCTCGGCTGCCGCGCCGCCGCGACCGCCGCTGCGGCCGTCACGACGGTCGGTGCCGCCGGTCATGCCGCCGCGCCGCTGGGGACCTGGCATCAGATGTTCCTTCTTCTGTGGGGGGACGTGCCGATGGAGATGCTCACTAGAAGGCCAACCCGCCCTCGCGGGCAGCCTCGGCCAGGGCCGCGATCCGGCCGTGGTAGCGGTTGCCGCCGCGGTCGAAGACGACGGTGTCGATGCCGGCCGCCTTGGCCCGGCTGGCGACCAGCGCACCGACGGCGGCCGCGCGGGCCTTCTTGTCGCCGGTCGTGCCGCGTACGTCGGCGTCGAGGGTCGAGGCGGCGGCCAGCGTGTGGCCGACCAGGTCGTCGACCACCTGCGCGTAGATGTGACGAGCGGAGCGGGTGACGACGAGACGGGGCCGAGCAGCGCTGCCGGCCACCTTCTTGCGGACGCGGAAGTGCCGTCGGGCCCGCCCGATCCGGCGCTGGGCCGAGCTGTCCCGGCCGCTGCGCGACCGCGTTCTGGTGATGCTGGACACGATTACTTACCCGTCTTTCCGACCTTGCGGCGAACGACTTCGCCTTGGTAGCGCACACCCTTGCCCTTGTACGGGTCGGGCTTGCGCAGCTTGCGGATCTTGGCCGCGGTCTCGCCGACCTTCTGCTTGTCGATCCCGCGGACGACGAAGCGCGTCGGCGCCTGCACCTCGAAGGTGATGCCCTCGGGAGCGGGGATCGGCACCGGGTGGCTGAACCCGAGCGCGAACTCCAGATCGCTGCCGCGCGCCTGCACACGGTAGCCGACGCCGACGATCTCCATGGTCTTGGCGTAGCCCTCGGTCACCCCGACGACCATGTTGGCCACCAGCGTGCGGGACAGCCCGTGCAGCGAGCGGCTGGTCCGCTCGTCGTCCGGGCGGGTGACGAGCAGGGTGCCGTCCTGCTGCTCGATGGAGATCGGCTCGGCCAGGGTGTGGCTGAGCGTCCCCTTCGGGCCCTTCACCGTCACCAGCTGGCCGTCCACGGTGATGTCGACCCCGCTCGGCAGGGGGATGGGCATGCGTCCGATGCGTGACATGTCGCCGCTACCAGACGTAGGCGAGGACTTCCCCGCCTACCCCTCGCTTGGACGCCTGCTTGTCGGTGAGCAGGCCGGTGGACGTCGAGATGATCGCGACGCCGAGCCCGCCGAGCACCCGCGGGAGCGCGGTCGCCTTGGCATAGACGCGCAGGCCGGGCTTGGAGATCCGGCGTACGCCGGCGATCGTGCGCTCGCGGTTGGGCCCGTACTTCAAGTCGACGACGAGCTGCTTGCCCTTCTCGCCGTCCTCGCTGGACCAGCCGGCGATGTAGCCCTCCTGCTGGAGGATCTCCGCGATATGCGTCTTGATCTTGGAGTGCGGCATCACCACGCGGTCGTGGTAGGCCGAGTTGGCGTTGCGCACGCGGGTGAGCATGTCCGCGATCGGGTCGGTCATCGTCATAGCTGTCGTGCCTTCCTCGCCACGGTTTCCGCAGGCGCCGTCTCCGGCGTACAGCGGACCTGCGACGAACGGGGGGCGGTGGTCACTGCGATCACCAGGAGCTCTTCGTGATACCGGGCAGCTGGCCGGCGTGGGCCATCTCCCGGAAGCAGATGCGGCACAGGCCGAAAGCGCGGTAGACCGCACGTGGGCGGCCGCAGCGCTGACAGCGCGTGTAGCCGCGCACCTTGAACTTCGGCTTGCCCGCTGCCTTGTTGACGAGGGCTGTCTTGGCCATGGTCAGGACTCCTTGAAGGGGAAGCCGAGCTGGCGCAGCAGGGCGCGTCCCTCGTCGTCGGTCCGGGCGGTGGTGACCACGGTGACGTCCATGCCCCGCGTCCGGTCGATCTTGTCGTAGTCGATCTCGGGGAAGATCGACTGCTCGGTCACGCCGAAGGTGTAGTTGCCCCGGCCGTCGAACTGGGCCGGTGAGAGCCCGCGGAAGTCCCGGATGCGCGGCAGCGCGACCGACAGGAGCCGGTCGAGAAACTCCCACATCCGGTCGCCCCGCAGCGTGACCTTGGCGCCGATCGGCATCCCCTCGCGCAGCTTGAACTGCGCGATCGAGATGGTGGCCCGGCGGATCTGCGGCTTCTGGCCGGTGATGAGCGTGAGGTCGCGGACGGCGCCGTCGATCAGCTTGGCGTCGCGGGCGGCCTCACCGACGCCCATGTTGACCACGACCTTGGTCACACCCGGGATCTGCATGACGTTGCCGTAGGAGAACTGCTCACTCAGGGCCGGCGCGATCTCGTCGCGGTAGCGCGTCTTGAGCCGTGGCGGCGTACGGGTGCCGGTCTCAGCTGTCGTCGTCATCTCTGCCAACCCCTCACACGTCCGCGTCGCACTTGCGGCAGACCCGGACGGAGCGGATCTTGCCGTTGTCGTCCGGCTCGCCGCGCCGATGGCCGGTCCGCGCCACCTTGCCGCAGGACGGGCAGACCAGCTGCACGTTGCTGGCGTGCAACGGCGCCTCCTGCGTGACGATGCCGCCGGTCTTGGCACCGCGCTGGGTGGTGGAGACCTTGGTGTGCTTCTTGATCCGGTTGGCGCCCTCGACCAGGACCCGGTTGGCACTGGGGTCGGTCAGGATCACCTTGCCCCGCAGTCCGCGGTCCTTGCCGCTGACCACCTGGACGGTGTCGCCCTTCTTCACATGCAGTCCCGCCATGGTCACAGCACCTCCGGTGCGAGCGAGATGATCTTCATGAAGCGCTTCTCCCGCAGCTCGCGGCCGACCGGACCGAAGATGCGGGTCCCCCGCGGGTCTCCGCCGTCGCGGATGAGCACGGCGGCGTTCTCGTCGAAGCGGATGTAGGACCCGTCGGGACGGCGGCGCTCCTTGGTGGTGCGCACGACGACCGCCTTGACGACGTCACCACGCTTGACGCCGGCACCGGGCAAGGCGTCCTTGACGGTGCCGACGATGATGTCGCCGATGCCGGCATAGCGCCGCCCGGAGCCGCCGAGCACCCGGATGCACAGCAACTCCTTGGCACCGGTGTTGTCGGCGACACGCAGTCGCGACTCCTGCTGGATCACGTCTTCTCCTGATCATGGGTGCTCCGGCGGAATGCGCCGGAGCAGCGTTACTTGGCCTTCTCGAGAATCTGGACGAGCCGCCAGCGCTTGGTGGCCGACAGCGGTCGGGTCTCCATCAGGAGCACCCGGTCGCCGACGCCTGCTGTGTTCTTCTCGTCGTGCGCCTTGAGCTTGCTGGTGCGCCGCAGCGTCTTGCCGTAGAGCGGGTGCTGGACCCGGTCCTCGACCGCCACCACGACCGTCTTGTCCATCTTGTCGCTGACGACGAGCCCCTCGCGGGTCTTGCGGAACCCTCGCGCACTCGCCTCGTCAACGTCCGGCGTCGAAGCAGTCATCCCAGCCTTTCCGGTGGTCTCGCTCATGCCGTACCCGACTCGGGACCGGCGCCGGCAGCCACGAACGTCGAGATGCCGAGCTCGCGCTCACGCATGACGGTGTAGATGCGGGCGATGTCGCGGCGCACGGTGTGCAGCCGCCGGTTGTTGTCGAGCTGGCCGGTGGCGACCTGGAAGCGCAGGTTGAAGAGCTCTTCCTTCGCCTCTCGCAGCCGGCCTTCCAGCTCGTCGTCGGCGAGCGCGCGCAGGTCCTCGGCCGGGATCCCGGTAGACATCAGGCCTCACCCACTTCTCGTCGTACGAACCGGCACTTCATCGGCAGCTTGTGCATCGCACGGCGCAGCGCCTCCTGGGCCACCGGCTCGGAGACGCCGGCCAGCTCGAACATCACCCGGCCGGGCTTGACGTTGGCGATCCACCACTCCGGCGACCCCTTGCCGGAACCCATCCGGGTCTCGGCAGGCTTCTTGGTCAACGGACGGTCCGGGTAGATGTTGATCCAGACCTTGCCGCCGCGGCGGATGTGGCGGGTCATCGCGATACGGGCCGACTCGATCTGCCGGTTGGTCACGTACGCCGGCTCCAGCGCCTGAATGCCGAACTCGCCGAACGTCACCCGGGTGCCGCCCTTGGCGGCGCCCGACCGGTCCGGGTGGTGCTGCTTGCGGTGCTTGACCCTGCGGGGGATCAGCATGGGTCAGCTCCCCTGTCCGGGACCGGTGGGCTTGCTGTCGTCAGCCGCTTGCGTGGCCGCCGGCGCGCCTGCGGTGGGCGCCGCCGGTCGAGCCGGGCCGCTGGTGGTCTCGCCGCTCACATCGGCGAGCGCGACCACTTCGTTGGGGGCCGGTGCCGTCTCGCCCTTGTGGGCGGCCGGCGCATCGGCGATCTCGGCAGGCGCCGTCGGCAGCACCACGTCGCCGTCGACCTGGGTCTCATCCTGGGGGGCTTCGACCTGGGGGGCCTCGACCTGCGGGGCCTCGACCTGCGGGGCCTCAGCGGGTGCCAGATCAGCCGGCGGCGTCTGGACGCCGCTCGCCTCACGACCGGCTTCCGTGCCACCGCTGGTGGTCCCGGTCGAGCCGGACCGAGGACCGCGCCGCTCCGGCCGCTCGCGGCGCTGGGTACGCAGTGCCTGCTCCTGCGCCTCCCGCTCCGCCCGCGACTGGACGATATCGCCCTTGTAGATCCAGACCTTGACGCCGATCCGGCCGAACGTGGTCCGCGCCTCGTAGATGCCGTAGTCGATGTTGGCGCGCAGCGTGTGCAGCGGTACTCGGCCCTCGCGGTAGAACTCGGAGCGCGACATCTCGGCACCGCCGAGACGGCCGGCGCACTGCACCCGGATGCCCTTGGCGCCACCCTTCATCGCGCTCTGCATCGCCTTGCGCATCGCGCGACGGAACGAGACGCGCGAGGACAGCTGCTCGGCCACCCCCTGGGCGACCAGCTGGGCGTCGATCTCGGGGTTCTTCACCTCGAGGATGTTGAGCTGCACCTGCTTGCCGGTCAGCTTCTCGAGCTCACCGCGGATGCGGTCGGCCTCGGCGCCACGACGGCCGATGACGATGCCCGGCCGGGCGGTGTGGATGTCGACCCGGACCCGGTCGCGGGTGCGCTCGATGTCGACCTTGCTGATGCCGGCCCGTTCCATGCCCTTGCTCATCAGTCGCCGGATCGAGACGTCTTCTTTGACGTAGTCCTTGTAGAGCTTGTCGGCGTACCAGCGGGAGGTCCAGTCGGTGGTGATACCGAGGCGGAACCCGTGCGGGTTTACTTTCTGGCCCACTATCGGGTCCCTTCTTCGGAGCTAGTCGTCGGAGTTTTAGAGGTCGGAGTTTCAGAGGTCGGAGTCTCAGAGGTGGCGGGTGGCTCGGCTGCCGGGGCTGCCTCGGCCGGGGCTGTCGACTTGGCCGCTGCCGCCTTGGCGGGGGCTGCGGACTTGGCCGGAGCTGACTTGGCCGGAGCTAACTTGGCCTGGGCGGACTTGGCCGGGGCGGCTGCCTTCGCCGGGGCTGGCTTGGCGGGCGCTGACTTGGCCGGGGCTGACTTGGCCGGGGCTGACTTGGCGGGCGCTGACTTGGCGGCGGCCGACTTCGCCGGGCGGGTGGTCGGACGCGCCTGCTCCACCCGCGACTCGACGACCACCGTGATGTGGCTGGTCCGCTTGCGGACCCGGAAGGCACGGCCCTGTGCCCGCGGCCGGAACCGCTTCAAGGTGGGGCCTTCGTCGACGTACGCCTCGGCGACGAACAGCGTGTCGGGATCGAGCCGCTCGTTGTGCTCGGCATTGGCGACGGCGCTGGCGAGCACCTTGTAGACCGGCTCGCTCGCGGCCTGAGGGGCGAACGTGAGGATGTGGCCGGCCTCCTTGGCGGGCAGCCCACGGATCAGGTCGACCACCCGGCGCGCCTTCATCGGCGTGACGCGGACGTACCGCGCGCGCGCCATCGCACCGGGCGCCGTCGGCGCCTGGCTGCCGGAGTTGCCTGCCATCTCTGGTCCCCTTGCTGTGGTGTTCGCTGGTCGATCAGGTGTCGGAGCCATGCCGTCACACGCGCCGGGAGCGCCGTTCGTCCTTGACGTGACCGCGGAAAGTACGGGTCGGTGCGAACTCGCCGAGCTTGTGACCGACCATGCCCTCGGTCACGAAGACCGGGACGTGCTTGCGCCCGTCGTGGACGGCGATCGTGTGCCCCAGCATGTCCGGGATCACGGTGGAGCGACGCGACCAGGTCTTGATCACGTTCTTGGTGCCCTTGTCGTTCTGGACGTCCACCTTCTTGAGCAGGTGGTCGTCGACGAACGGGCCCTTCTTCAGGCTGCGCGGCATGGCTGTCTCGACCCCTAGCGCTTCTTGTTGGTCCGGCGTCGCCGGACGATCAGCTTGTCGCTCGGCTTGTGCCGGCGGGTGCGGCCCTCGGGCTTACCGGCCGGGTTGACCGGGTGCCGGCCTCCGGAGGTCTTGCCCTCGCCGCCGCCGTGCGGGTGGTCGATCGGGTTCATCGCCACACCACGCACGCTCGGGCGGATGCCCTTCCAGCGCATCCGGCCGGCCTTGCCCCAGTTGATGTTCGACTGCTCGGCGTTGCCGACCTCACCGATCGTGGCGCGACAGCGCACGTCGACGTTGCGGATCTCGCCGGAGGGCATCCGGAGCTGGGCGTACGGGCCGTCCTTGGCCACCAGCTGCACGCTGGTGCCGGCCGATCGGGCGATCTTCGCCCCGCCACCGGGCCGCAGCTCGATGGCGTGGATGACCGTGCCGACCGGGATGTTGCGCATCGGCAGGTTGTTGCCGGGCTTGATGTCGCTGCCCGGGCCGGCCTCGACCACGTCGCCCTGTCCGAGCCGGGTCGGCGCGAGGATGTAGCGCTTCTCACCGTCGGCATAGTGCAGCAGCGCGATCCGCGCCGTCCGGTTGGGGTCGTACTCGATGTGCGCAACCTTTGCCGGCACGCCGTCCTTGTCGTGACGGCGGAAGTCGATCAGCCGGTAGGCACGCTTGTGACCGCCGCCCTGGTGCCGGGTGGTGACCCGGCCGTGCGCGTTGCGGCCGCCCTTGCTGTGCAGCGGACGCACCAGCGACTTCTCCGGCTCGCTGCGCGTGATCTCGACGAAGTCGGCCACGCTCGAGCCACGACGGCCCGGGGTGGTCGGCTTGTACTTGCGGATGCCCATGTGGATTCCTCAGCTCGTGGAGTCGGCCGCCGTCAGGCGACCGGCCCCCCGAAGATCTCGATGCGGTCGCCCGGCGCGAGGCTGACGATGGCGCGCTTGGTGTCGTTGCGCTTGCCGTAGCCGAACCGCGTGCGCTTGCGCTTGCCGTTGCGGTTGAGGGTGTTGACCCCGGTCACCTTGACCCGGAACACCTGCTCGACAGCGATCTTGATCTCGGTCTTGTTGGCATCCGGGCGCACGACGAACGTGTACTTGTTCTCGTCGAGCAGGCCATAGCTCTTCTCCGAGATGACCGGGGAGAGCAGCACGTCGCGCGGGTCGGGGATCACGGCTTGTCCCCGATCTCCTCGGCCGGGGCCTTGGCCGCCTCGGTCTCCGAGGCGGCACCGCCGGCCTCGCGCTCGAAGACCGGCTCGGCCTCGAGGTCGCTCGAGGTCTGCTCGGCGACCTGCTCGGCCAGCTCCTTGTCGGAGGTGCCGGCACCGGCCGTGGTCGTCGTACCCGCCTGCGTCGCCGGCTCGGTGGAGGGGGTCTCGTCTGGCACGGCTGGGCTGCCCTTCGCTGGAGTCGTCTGGGTCGGGCCGGGGGCGAGTACGTCGACCGCGTCACCCAGTTCGGCCAGCTCGCCGGAGCGGGCCACCGCCCGCGCCGACTTGCCCTTCGGCGGGCCGGAAAGGAACACCGCGAGCGCGCCCTCGGTGAACACGACGTCGTCACTGACCAGGACGTCGTAGGTGTTGAGCTGCCCGGGGGCGATCAGGTGCACGGTCTGCGCGTTGCGCAGGCTCTTCCAGGTCAGCTCGTCGCTGCGGTCGGCGACGACCAGCACATGGCGACGCTCAGTGATCTTCGCCAGCGCGGTCACCGCGGTCTTGGTCGACGGCTCGTCGCCTTCTACCAGGCCGGCCACCACGTGCACCCGGCCGCCGCGGGCCCGGTCGGACAGGGCACCCCGCAGGGCGGCCGCCTTCATCTTCTTGGGCGTCTTCTGCTCGTAGTCGCGCGGCTTGGGGCCGAACACGACGCCGCCGCCGGTGAACTGCGGCGCGCGGGTGGACCCCTGCCGGGCCCGGCCGGTGCCCTTCTGGCGGTAGGGCTTCTTGCCACCGCCGCGCACCTCGCCGCGGGTCTTGGTGCTGTGCGTGCCTTGACGGGCGGCGGCCAGCTGGGCCACCACCACCTGGTGCATCAGCGGCACGTTGACCTGGACGTCGAAGATCTCGGCGGGCAGCTCGACGGTGCGGTCCAGGTCACCCGACGGCGACTGGACATGCAATGACCGCGACGCCGACGTTCCCGGAGCCGCCTTGCCCGGGGTGATCACCGGAGCGGCGCTCATGCTGACGCCGCGGCGGTGCTCAGCGGACGCTTGACCGCCGTACGGACGATGAGCAGGCCGCCGGTCGGACCGGGCACGGCACCCTTGATGAGCAGCAGGCCGCGCTCGGCGTCGACCGAGTGCACCTTGAGGTTCATCGTGGTGGTGCGTTCGTGGCCCATCCGGCCGGCCATGCGGGTGCCCTTGAACACCCGCGAGGGAGTGGCGCAGGCGCCGATCGAGCCGGGCGAGCGGTGCATCCGCTGGGTGCCGTGGGAGGCCGACAGGCCCTTGAAGTTGTGCCGCTTCATGACGCCGGCGTAGCCCTTGCCCTTGCTGGTGCCGATGACGTCGACGAACTGGCCGGCGGAGAACAGCTCGGCGGTCAGCTCCTGGCCGACCGTGTAGGACGACGCGTCGTCGGTGCGCAGCTCGACGAGGTAGCGGCGCGGCGGGACGCCGGCCTTGCGGAAGTGGCCCGTCTCCGGCTTGTTGACCTTGCGCGGGTCGACGGCACCGTAGGCGATCTGCACCGCGGCGTAGCCGTCCAGGTCGGGCGTGCGGACCTGGGTGACGACGCACGGTCCGGCCTTGACGACGGTCACCGGGATCACCCGGTTGGCGGCGTCGAAGACCTGGGTCATGCCGAGCTTCTCGCCCAGCACTCCCTGGATCTGCTTGGTCATCGGTGTCAGTCCCTACTTGATGGAGACGTCGACGCCCGCGGGCAGGTCGATGCGCATGAGCGCGTCGATCGTCTTCGGGCTCGGGTCGAGGATGTCGATCAGTCGCTTGTGCGTGCGCATCTCGAAGTGCTCGCGGCTGTCCTTGTACTTGTGCGGCGATCGGATGACGCAGTAGACGTTCTTCTCGGTCGGCAGCGGCACCGGGCCGACGACCTGCGCACCGGTCCGGGTGACCGTCTCGACGATCTTGCGCGCCGAGCTGTCGATCACCTCGTGGTCGTAGGCCTTGAGCCGGATGCGGATCTTCTGTCCCGCCATGGAAGTCCTTCTGTCATCAGTCTCGCCGGGATGGTGCTGCTGCAGTCGTGCTGTGGTGCCCTGTCGTACGGCGGCCGGTCGGCGCAGGGTGCTGCGCGGCCGGCCGTCGTACGGCGGGATGGTGCTACTTGATGATCTTGACGACCCGGCCGGCGCCGACGGTGCGGCCACCCTCGCGGATCGCGAAACGCAGGCCCTCTTCCATCGCGATGGGCTGGATGAGGGTCACCTTCATCTCGGTGTTGTCGCCCGGCATGACCATCTCGACGCCCTCTGGAAGGTCGACGACGCCGGTCACGTCAGTGGTGCGGAAGTAGAACTGCGGGCGGTAGTTGTTGAAGAACGGCGTGTGCCGGCCGCCCTCGTCCTTGCTCAGGATGTAGACCTGCGCATCGAACTCGGTGTGCGGGGTGATCGAGCCCGGCTTGCAGATGACCTGCCCGCGCTCGACGTCCTCGCGCTTGGTGCCGCGAAGCAGCAGGCCGACGTTGTCACCGGCGCGCCCCTCGTCGAGCAGCTTGCGGAACATCTCGACACCGGTGACGGTCGTCGACTGCACCTTCTCCTGGATGCCGACGACCTCGATGGTCTCGCCGACCTTGACGATGCCGCGTTCGACCCGGCCGGTCACCACCGTGCCGCGGCCGGTGATGGTGAACACGTCCTCGATCGGCATCAGGAACGGCCGGTCGATGTCGCGCTCGGGCTCGGGGATGGAGGCGTCGACCGCCGCCATCAGCTCGAGGATCTTCGGCGCCCACTCGGCGTCGCCCTCGAGCGCCTTGAGCGCGCTGACCCGGACCACCGGCAGGTCGTCGCCCGGGAACTCGTAGGCCGAGAGCAGCTCGCGGACCTCCAGCTCGACCAGCTCGAGGATCTCCTCGTCGTCGACCATGTCTGCCTTGTTGAGGGCGACGACGATGTAGGGCACGCCGACCTGGCGGGCCAGCAGCACGTGCTCCTTGGTCTGCGGCATCGGGCCGTCGGCCGCCGACACGACGAGGATCGCGCCGTCCATCTGGGCCGCGCCGGTGATCATGTTCTTGATGTAGTCGGCGTGGCCGGGGCAGTCGACGTGGGCGTAGTGCCGGTTGTCGGTCTGGTACTCCACGTGCGCGATCGAGATGGTGATGCCGCGGGCCTTCTCCTCCGGCGCCTTGTCGATCTGGTCGAACGGCGTGAAGGGGTTGAGCTCCGGGTGCTCGTCGTGGAGCACCTTGGTGATGGCCGCTGTCAACGTCGTCTTGCCGTGGTCGATGTGACCGATCGTGCCGATGTTGACGTGCGGCTTGGTCCGCTCGAACTTCGCCTTCGCCACTTCTGTCCTCCTGGTGGACTGACTGTTACGCCGTAAGACGTGTCTGGTTGGCTGGTGGGGTTGGTGGGCTTACTCGCCGCGGACCTTCGCGATGATGTCCTTGGCGACGTTCTGGGGGACCTCGGCGTAGCTGTCGAACTGCATGGTGTATGTCGCCCGGCCCTGGGTCTTGGAGCGCAGGTCGCCGACGTAGCCGAACATCTCCGACAGCGGCACGGTCGCCCGCACGATGTTCTGGTTGCCCACCGGCTCCATCGCGGTGATCATGCCGCGCCGGCTGTTGAGGTCGCCGATCACGTCGCCCATGTTGTCCTCGGGCGTGCGCACCTCGACGGCCATCATCGGCTCCATCAGCACCGGGTCCGCCTTGCGGGCCGCCTCCTTGAACGCCATCGAGCCGGCGATCTTGAACGCGAGCTCGGAGGAGTCGACGTCGTGGTAGGCGCCGTCGATCAGCGTCACCTTGACGTCGACCAGCGGGTAGCCGGCGAGGACGCCGAACTCCATCGCCTCCTGACAGCCAGCGTCCACGGCCGGGATGTACTCCCGCGGGATGCGACCGCCGGTGACCTTGTTCTCGAACTCGTAGCCGCCGCCGTCGCCGCCGGAGGGCTCCAGCGCGATGATCACGCGGGCGAACTGGCCCGAGCCGCCGGTCTGCTTCTTGTGCGTGTAGTCGACCTTGTCGACCCGGCGCCGGATCGTCTCGCGGTAGGCCACCTGGGGCTTGCCGACGTTGGCCTCGACGTTGAACTCGCGGCGCATCCGGTCGACCAGGACGTCGAGGTGCAGCTCGCCCATCCCGGAGATGATCGTCTGGCCGGTCTCCTCGTCGGTGCGGACCTGGAAGGTCGGGTCCTCCTCGGCCAGCCGCTGGATCGCCGTACCGAGCTTCTCCTGGTCGGCCTTGGTCTTCGGCTCGATGGCGACCGAGATGACCGGAGCCGGGAAGTTCATCGACTCGAGGATCACCGGGTGGTCGGGGTCGCACAGGGTGTCGCCGGTGGTGGTGTTCTTCAGCCCGACGACGGCGACGATCTGCCCGGCGCCGCAGCCCTCACGGTCTTCCTGGTGGTTGGCGTGCATCTGCAGGATGCGGCCGATCCGCTCCTTGCGGCCGCCCTTGGTCGCGTTCTCCACCGCGGAGCCCTTGTGCAGCCGGCCGGAGTAGACCCGGATGTAGGTGAGCTTGCCGAGGTACTTGTCGCTCATGATCTTGAACGCGAGGGCGGAGAACGGCTCGTCCTCGTTCGGCTCGCGGAAGACCTCCACCGTCTCGTCGTCGACCGAGTGGCCCTTGATGGCACCGACGTCGAGCGGGCTGGGCAGGTAGTCGACGACGGCGTCGAGCATGGGCTGCACGCCCTTGTTCTTGAACGCCGTGCCGCAGAGCACGGGGGTGCCCTTGCTCGCCAGCGTGATCCGCCGGATCGCCGCCTGCAGCTGCTCCTTCGTGGGCTCCTGCGCCTCGAGGTAGAGCTCCATCAGCTCGTCGTCGTTCTCCGAGACGGTCTCGACCAGCTTGTCGTGCCACTCCTGGGCGACGTCGACGTACTCCCGGGGGATCTCGACGACGTCGAAGGTGTCGCCCTTGCTGGCCTTGTCGTCGGTGCCCCAGAGCAGGCCCCTCATGGCCACCAGGTCGATGACGCCCTTGAAGTCGGCCTCGACGCCCCACGGCAGCTGCAGCACCATCGGTACGGCGTCGAGCCGGGTCACCATCATGTCGACGCAGCGGTGGTACTCCGCGCCGACCCGGTCCATCTTGTTGACGAAGCAGATGCGCGGGACGTGGTAGCGGTCGGCCTGCCGCCAGACCGTCTCCGACTGCGGCTCGACGCCGGCTACCGCGTCGAAGACAGCGACAGCGCCGTCGAGCACGCGCAGCGAGCGCTCCACCTCGACGGTGAAGTCGACGTGGCCGGGAGTGTCGATGATGTTGATCGTGTGGGCGTCCCAGACGCAGGTGGTGGCGGCCGAGGTGATGGTGATGCCGCGCTCCTGCTCCTGCTCCATCCAGTCCATCGTGGCAGCGCCCTCGTGCACTTCACCGATCTTGTAGTTGACGCCGGTGTAGTACAGGATCCGCTCGGTCGTCGTGGTCTTGCCCGCGTCGATATGGGCCATGATCCCGATGTTCCGGGTCTTGGCCAGTGCGGATACGACGTCTGCCACTTCGAAGATCTCTCTTTGCTCTCTGGTCGGGACTGGCGGGAGTGGGGTGTGCGCTACCAGCGGTAGTGCGCGAAGGCCTTGTTGGACTCGGCCATCTTGTGGGTGTCCTCGCGGCGCTTGACGCTCGCGCCGAGGCCGTTGCTCGCGTCGAGCAGCTCGTTCATCAGCCGCTCGGTCATCGTCTTCTCGCGGCGCGCCCGGCTGTAGCTGATCAGCCAGCGCAGCGCCAGCGTCGTGCTCCGACCGGCCCGCACCTCGATCGGCACCTGATAGGTGGCGCCGCCGACCCGCCGGCTCTTCACCTCGAGGGTCGGCTTGACGTTGTCGAGCGCGCGCTTGAGCGTGATCACCGGGTCGTTGCCGCTCTTCTCGCGGCAGCCCTCGAGGGCGCCGTAGACGATGCGCTCGGCAGTGGACCGCTTGCCCTTCATCAGCACCTTGTTGATCAGGCTGGTGACGAGCGGGGAGTTGTAGACCGGGTCGATGACGACCGGGTGCTTGGGCGCCGGGCCCTTGCGGGGCATTAGCTCTTCTCCTTCTTCGCGCCGTAGCGGCTGCGTGCCTGCTTGCGGTTGCGCACGCCCTGGGTGTCGAGCGAGCCACGGATGATCTTGTAGCGGACGCCGGGGAGGTCCTTCACCCGGCCGCCGCGGACCAGCACGATCGAGTGCTCCTGCAGGTTGTGACCGACGCCCGGGATGTAGGCGGTGACCTCGATGCCACTGGTCAGCCGGACGCGGGCCACCTTGCGCAGCGCGGAGTTCGGCTTCTTCGGGGTGGTGGTGTAGACGCGCGTGCAGACGCCCCGGCGCTGGGGGCTTCCCTTGAGCGCCGGCGTCTTCGTCTTCTCGATCTTGTCGGTCCGGCCCTTACGGACCAGCTGCTGGATCGTGGGCAACGCGTCTCCTACTCGGTGTGCTGCTCCGGGGTGCTGTGGCGCTCTGCGGCGGTCGGCCGACCCCCGAGGTCGGGCGTGTCGCCCGTCCCGCGCTCCGCCCTCATCGACCGTGCCGAGGAGGGTGCTGCCCGTACGACGGGCACGCAGGACGCGCCCGAGTTGCCCCAGGCGCAGAACCAGAGCCTACCCAGGCGATTGTCCAAGGTCAAAGCGGTTGCGGACGGGTGGGTCCGGAGGTCGCCTACGGTGGCCCGATGCCTGCGTCTCCCAGCCGCGCCGAGCTGCAGGCGGCGTACGGCCGGACGCTGCCAGACCTCGTCGGCCCGGGGCTGCGGGTCCTGCTCTGCGGGATCAACCCCTCGCTCTACTCGGCGGTGACCGGCCACCACTTCGGCCGGCCGGCCAACCGGCTCTGGCCGACGCTGCACGCCGCGGGCTTCACTTCGTACCGGTTGCATCCGGGCGACACGGACGCGCTGCTGGCCGCCGGGCTCGGGGTGACCAACCTGGTGGCCCGGGCTACGGCTCGGGCCGACGAGCTGAGCTTCGCCGAGCTCCGGGCCGGCGTGGGACCGCTCACCGCGCTCGTGGAGCGCCACCGCCCGGCGTACGTCGCCTTCCTCGGCCTGTCCGCCTACCGAACCGCCTTCGGCCGGGCGCGGGCCGCTGTCGGGCGCCAGCCTGATCGGCTCGGGCCGGCCGGGATCTGGCTGCTGCCGAACCCGAGCGGGCTCAACGCCCACTACCAGCTCGCCGCCCTGGCGGCGGCCTACGCCGAGCTGCGGGCGGCGGCGTACGACAGACGGGACGGCGGCCACCCCGGAGGGTGACCGCCGTCTCGGTGAAGCAGTCGGCTACCGGTAGGAGTCCCGGCCGAAGTCGTACTCGTCGAGCGGTACGGCCTGGCCACTGCCGGTCCCGAACGCGTAGTCCGGGTCGTCGTAGCCGGCCATCGAGTAGACCTGGGCGCGCGCCTCCTCGGTCGGCTCGACCCGGATGTTTCGGTAGCGGGCGATGCCCGTGCCGGCCGGGATGAGCTTGCCGATGATGACGTTCTCCTTCAGGCCGAGCAGCGAGTCGCTCTTGGCGGAGATCGCCGCGTCGGTGAGGACGCGGGTGGTCTCCTGGAACGACGCCGCCGACAGCCACGACTCGGTGGCCAGCGAGGCCTTGGTGATGCCCATCAGGACCGGTCGTCCCGACGCCGGCTCGCCGCCCTCGCCGACGACCCGGCGGTTCTCCGCCTCGAAGATCGTCCGCTCGACCAGCGCGCCGGGGAGGAAGTCGGTCGCGCCGGCCTCCAGGACGTTCACCCGCTTGAGCATCTGGCGGATGATCACCTCGATGTGCTTGTCGTGGATCGACACGCCCTGCGAGCGGTAGACCTCCTGGACCTCCGAGACCAGGTGCAGCTGCACCGCGCGGGGGCCGAGGATGCGCAGCACCTCGTGGGGGTTGACCGTCCCGATGTGCAGCTTGTCGCCGACCTCGACGTGGGCACCCTCCTCGAACAGCAGCCGGGCCCGCTTGGAGACCGGGTAGGCGATCTCCTCGCTGCCGTCATCGGGGATGACGACCAGCTTGCGGGTCTTGTCGGCGTCGTCGATGCGCAGCCGACCGGCCACCTCGGCGATCGGGGCGACCCCCTTCGGCGTACGGGCCTCGAACAGCTCGACGACACGGGGCAGGCCGTGGGTGATGTCCTCACCCGCTACACCGCCGGTGTGGAAGGTCCGCATCGTCAGCTGGGTGCCGGGCTCGCCGATCGACTGGGCGGCGATGATGCCGACCGCCTCGCCGACGTCGACCAGCTTGCCGGCCGCCAGTGAGCGGCCGTAGCAGGTCGCGCAGGTGCCGACCTTGGAGTCACAGGTCAGCACGCAGCGGACCTTGACCTCCTCGACGCCCGCCTCCACCAGCTCGGTGATGACCACGTCGCCGAGGTCGGTGCCGGCCGCGGCCACCACCTTCTTCTTCGCGTCGAGGGCGTCGGCTGCGAGGGTCCGGGCGTAGACGCTGGTCTCGACGTCCGGGTCACGGACGAGCTTGCCCGCCGGGTCCAGCGCCGCGATCCGGCTGGTCACCCCGCGCTCGGTGCCGCAGTCCTCCTCGCGGATGATCACGTCCTGGCTGACGTCGACCAGCCGCCGGGTCAGGTAGCCCGAGTCGGCTGTCCGCAGAGCGGTGTCGGCCAGGCCCTTGCGCGCTCCGTGGGTGGAGATGAAGTACTCCAGCACGGTCAGGCCCTCGCGGAAGTTGGCCTTGATCGGGCGCGGGATGATCTCGCCCTTCGGGTTGGCCACCAGACCGCGCATCCCGGCGATCTGCCGCACCTGCATCATGTTTCCGCGGGCGCCGGAGTTCACCATCATGAAGACGGGGTTCATCTTCGGGAAGTTCTTCTCCATCGCCAGCGCCACCTCGGCGGTGGCCTTGGTCCAGATGCCGATCAGCTCCTGGCGCCGCTCGTCGTCGGTGATGACGCCACGCTGGAACTGCTTCTCGATCTTCTCGGCGTCCTTCTCGTGCCGGTCGAGGATGGCCGGCTTCTCCGACGGCGTCACGACGTCGTCGATGGCGATGGTCACGCCGGCCCGGGTGGCCCAGTGGAAGCCGGCCGCCTTGAGAGCGTCCAGCGTCGCGGCCACCTGCACCTTGGGATAGCGCTCGGCCAGGTCGTTGACGATCGCCGACAGCTGGCGCTTGGAGATCTCCTCGTCCACGAACGGGTAGTCGTAGGGCAGCGTCTCGTTGAACAGCGCGCGGCCCAGCGTCGTCTCCAGCAGGATGCCGCTGCCGTTGGGCTCGACCCCGTCCGGCGGCGTCCACCCCCGGGGCGGTACGACGTCCCGCTGGCGGATCTTGACCTTCGACTGGATGTCGAGGACGCGTGCGTCGTAGGCCATCAGTGCCTCGGCGACCGAGGAGAACGAACGCCCTTCGCCGTCGCCGCCGGCCTTCTCGGCCGTGAGGTAGTAGAGCCCGAGCACCATGTCCTGGGTCGGCGAGGTGATCGGGCGGCCGTTGGCCGGGGACAGGATGTTGTTCGAGGACAGCATCAGGATGCGGGCCTCGGCCTGCGCCTCCGCGGACAGCGGCAGGTGCACGGCCATCTGGTCACCGTCGAAGTCGGCGTTGAACGCGGTGCAGACCAGCGGGTGGATCTGGATGGCCTTGCCCTCGACCAGCTGCGGCT
>JALYXH010000060.1 GCA_030947185.1 Actinomycetota bacterium
TGCGGCGCCAGGCCCACGCCGCAAAAGGCCGTCGCGACGGCGGCCTCGCCGACGTGCTCTCCCTCCTGCCGCCGGTCGACCGGGCGGCGATGGCGGGCACGACGGGCTTCGACCGGCTGTATGCCGCGGACGTGGCCGAGGCCTACGCGCAAGGCATCGTCGGTCTGCTCGACGACGGAGCGCTGGTCGCCGGCCCGTGGGGGTTCACCCCGGAGCAGGTGCCCACTCCGGTGCACATGTGGCACGGCCAGCTGGACACCGTCGTACCGACCGACGAGGCAACGGCGCTCGCCGAGCGGCTGCCGCGGTGTACGCCGCATCTGCTCCCGGAGCAGGGCCACCTGCTCGTGCTGCCGTGCTGGGACACCCTGCTCACGACCCTGCTCACCGCCATGCAGGCGATGCCGACGGCAAGCCGGACGCCCCGGCCGCCCGAGGTGGTCTACGAGCCGCGAGGCAGCCACCGGCCCGGACCACAGCGCCCGGGGCGTCGGTCGGGTGGCCAAACCGCTTCCTAGAATCGCGGCCGGGCGGCAGCCGGTCGGCGGGCGATATGGGTCAGAATCCTCACGTGACCGCCGACGAGCAGGTGCAGGCGGCCCTCGACCACGCCGGTCTGCTCGACCAGCTGGCCGACGCCGTGGTCGTCGCCGACTCGAGCATGCGCATCCGCTATGTCAACGCGGCAGTCGGGCCGTTGCTGGGCTGGCCGGTCCAGGACCTGGTCGGTGAGCGGCTGACGAGAATTGTGCCGGAGCGGCTGCGGCCGGCACACGACGCCGGCTTCCGGCGGTTCCTGGACACCCGCGTCCCGGTGCTGGTGGGCGGTCCGCCGGTGCGCGTCCCGGCCCTGCGGGCCGACGGCGACGAGGTGATGATCGAGCTCACCCTGAGCGCGGCGACCGCGCGCGAGGCCGGCTCCGAGCTGTTGCTCGTTGCGGCGCTGCGCGATGTCACCGACCGGGTCGAGCTCGAGCGCCAGGTGGATCTCGGCCGCTACCTGCGGGCCTCCATGCAGGTCGCTGCCGCGCTGCAGAAGGCGGAGACGGTCGAGGAGGCCCTGCCCAGCGTGCTGCCCGCGCTCGGACAGGAGCTCGACTGGGAGCTGGCCGTCCTGTGGCACGCCGACCCGCTGACGCAAGCCCTGCGCTGCCTCGACATCTGGCAGGTGGGCGACGCGATCGGGCACAGCGAGTTCCGGGAGCTGACCCGGCGGATGACGCTGGCGCAGGGGGTCGGACTACCCGGCAGGTGCTGGGCCGAGGGCTATCCGCGGGTCGTCGAGGCGGTGGCGGAGGGCTTGCTGAGCGAGCGAGCCGAAGCGGCCACACGGTGCGGGCTCGGAAGTGCGGTCGCCTTCCCGCTGCTGGGTGGCTCCGGGATCCTGGGCGTGGTCGAGCTGTTCGCCGTCGGCACCCGCGTCGTCGACCCGGACCTGCTCGAGGTGCTGGCCAGCATCGGGCGCCAGCTGGGCCAGTTCCTCGAGCGGATGGACGCTGAGGCGGAGATCCGGCGTAGCGAGGCCCGATACCGCTCACTCGTCGAGGCCACGGCGACCGATGTCTGGCGGGCCGACGCCGACGGCCGGCTCAAGGGCGACATGCCTCGCTGGCGGGCGATCACGGGCCAGAGCGTCGATGACCTGCGGACCGACGGCTGGCTGCGGATGGTCGCCGACGGGGACCGCGAGCGAGTCCTCGCCACCATCGGGACTGCGCTTGCCGATGGGCAGCCGTACGAGGTCGAGTTCCGGCTGCAGGCCGTCGCCGGCGAGCAACGGGTGATGCACGTCCGCGGCGTACCGATCGTCGACCAGGGTGAGCTGCGGGAGTGGATCGGCACGACGCTGGACATCACGGAGACGCGCCGGGCCCATGCCGCCCAGCTCGCGCTGGCCGACAGCCTGCAGCGCTCGCTGCTGCCCCCGCACCTGCCGGACGTCCCGGGGCTGTCCCTGGCCACGGTCTACCAGGCAGGCGGAGACGGGCTCGAGGTCGGCGGCGACTTCTACGACGTGTTCGCCGTCAGTCCGTCCACCTGGGACGCGGCCATCGGCGACGTCTGCGGCAAGGGTGCCGAGGCGGCCACCGTGACGGCGCTGGCGCGCTACACGCTGCGGGCGGCGGCCATCCACGAGGAGTCCCCGGCAGCGGTGCTGCGGCTGCTCAACGCCGCCCTCCTGCGGCAGGAGACCGACCGGCCCTTTCTCACCGCGGCCTACCTGCGGATACGCCTCGCCGCCGGGCGGCCGAGCGTGACCCTCAGTGCGGGCGGGCACCCGCTACCGCTGCTGCTCCGAGCGGATGGCCGGGTGGAGCCGGTCGGGCGTCCCGGCACGCTGCTCGGCGTGCTGGACGCCGTCAAGCTGCATGACGTCACCATCGAGCTGGGCTCCGGCGACACGCTCGTCCTCTACACCGACGGCGTGACCGAGGCGCGGGACGAGGCGGGCCGGGAGTTCGGCGAGGCGGGGCTGGCCGTAGCGCTACGCGCCAGCGCCGGCGACTCCGCGGAGCAGATCGCCCGTCGGGTCGAGGACACCGTCACGGCCTTCCGGGGCGGCGCCAACCGCGACGATTTGGCTCTGCTGGTCCTCCAGGTGCGCTAACCGCCCAGGTGGGCGGAGTCTCAGGCGAACAGCGTCTTCTGCAGGCGCTGCAGCTGGACGACCACAGACCAGGTGACCTCGTCGGGGCGACGCGCGCCGTTGACCACGATCAGCCGCTCCCGCTGGCGGTAGTACTCGACCAACGGCGTGGTCATCTCGGCGTAGACCTCGAGGCGATGGCGGATGACGTCCTCGGTGTCGTCGGCTCGCCCGCTCTCCTGCCCGCGGGCGAGCAGGCGGGGCAGCAGGTCGTCGGCGGGCACCTCCAGCTCGACGGCCGCCTGGACGGAGACGCCGAGGTCCTTGGCCACGTCGTACGCCGCCTCGGCCTGCGCCACCGTGCGCGGGAAGCCGTCCAGGACGTAGCCGCCGGCCTTGCTGGCCCCGGTGACCGGCTTGTAGAGCATGTCCATGACGATCGCGTCGGGCACCAGGTCGCCGCGCTCGAGGTAGGCCTGCGCGGCGCGCCCGATCGAGGTGGCGCGGGCAACGTGGTCGCGGAACAGGTCACCGCTGGAGATGTGAGTGACTCCGAAGTGCTCGGCAATCCTGGCGGCCTGGGTGCCCTTGCCCGCACCGGGAGCACCGATCATGAGCAGCCGCATGTGCCCAACTGTGCCATCCCAGGCCACGCGCGGCACGCCCTCCTCCCTGACGTCGGCGGCCTCGCCGCGCTAACGTGACCCGCGTCACATCCGGCCGGCACGGAGGAGTTCCACGTGAGCACGGTGCAAGGTCAGCGGCAGGAAGGGGCCCCGAGCCCGGGCGACTCCTTCGAGAACGTGCAGGCAAGCGCCGAGTTCCAAGGCCTGAAGCGCTCGCTGCGCAGGTTCGCGTTCCCCATGACGGTGGCCTTCCTGGCCTGGTACCTGCTGTTCATCCTGATGTCGGCCTACGCCCGTGGGTTCATGGGCACCAAGGTTCTCGGCAACATCAACGTCGCCTACATCTTCGGACTGCTGCAGTTCCTCTCCACGTTCGTGATCGCCTACGTCTACTCCCGCCATGCCGAGCGAAATCTTGACCCGGTCGCCGACAAGCTCCGCGGCGAGATCGAGGGAGGCCGGCGATGAGCCATCTCCTGCTGGCCGCGGATACGTCCACGGTCACCGGAAGCCAGCGCACCCTGACCATCGGGCTGTTCATCGCTTTCGTGGTGGCTACGCTCGCGATCACCCTGTGGGCGAGCCGGCAGAACCGCTCGGCCGCCGACTTCTACGCGGGCGGCCGGTCGTTCACCGGCGTACAGAACGGCGTGGCGATCGGCGGCGACTACATGTCGGCGGCGTCGTTCCTCGGCATCGCGGGGATCATCGCCCTGAACGGCTACGACGGCTTCCTGTACTCGATCGGCTTCCTGGTCGCCTGGCTGGTCGCGCTGCTGCTGGTCGCCGAGCTCATGCGCAACAGCGGCAAGTACACGATGGCCGACGTCCTGGCCTTCCGGATGAACCAGCGCCCGGTCCGCATGGCTGCCGGCATCTCCACCATCGTCGTGTCGATCTTCTACCTGCTGGCGCAGATGGTCGGGGCCGGCGCGCTCGTCTCGCTGCTGCTCGGTGTCACCTCCGCCACGGCCAAGAACATCACAGTGGTGGCCGTCGGCGTGCTCATGATCTTCTACGTGATCGTCGGCGGGATGAAGGGCACCACGTGGGTGCAGATCGTCAAGGCGGTCATGCTGATGACCGGCACGACGCTGGTGACGATTCTGATCATGGCCAAGTTCCACGGCAGCGTCAGCGACCTGCTCGGGACGGCGGCGGCCAAGAGCGGCAAGGGGAAGGCCTTCCTCGAGCCCGGCCTCGCGTACGCCAAGAAGGGCACCGGAACCACCGGTGTGCTCGACCTGGTCTCGCTCGGCCTCGCCCTCGTCCTGGGTACGGCGGGGCTGCCGCACATCCTGGTCCGCTTCTACACGGTGCCGGACGCCAAGACTGCGCGGAAGTCGGTGCTCTGGGGCATCGGCATCATCGGCAGCTTCTACCTGATGACGATCTGTCTCGGCTTCGGGGCGGCAGCCCTGGTCGGCTCGGCAGCGATCAAGAAGCAGAACCCCGGTGGCAACACGGCGGCGCCCCAGCTGGCGCGCGCGATCGGTGACTACTTCTTCGGCTCGACCGGCGGCACCATCCTGCTGGCGGTGATAGCAGCGGTGGCGTTCGCGACCATCCTGGCGGTCGTCGCGGGGCTGACCCTGGCCAGCTCGTCGTCGTTCGCACACGACATCTACGCCAACGTGATCAAGCGCGGTGACGTGCGCGAGGGGTCGGAGGTGCGGGTCGCCCGCATCGCCGCCGTCGTCATCGGTGCCGCCGCGATCGTGCTGAGCATCTTCGCCCAGAAGCTCAACGTGGCGTTCCTGGTGGCCCTGGCCTTCGCCGTAGCCGCATCAGGGAACCTGCCGGCGATTCTCTACAGCCTGTTCTGGCGACGGTTCAACACGACCGGGGCGGTGGCCGCCATCTACGGAGGACTGATCTCTGCCGTCACGCTGGTGATCTTCTCGCCGGTGGTGAGTGGCAAGGTCACGCCCGGCGTCGGCGGCAAGCCACCGACCAGTACGTCGCTGTTCAACTACGGCACCGACTTCCACTGGTTCCCGCTGGACAACCCGGGGCTCGTCTCGATCCCGATCGGGTTCTTCTGCGGCTGGCTCGGCACTGTCCTGTCCAAGGAGTACAACGCCGCGAAGTTCGCCGAGATGGAGGTCCGGGCCCTGACCGGGGCAGGGGCCGAAAAGGCGACGGTTCACTAGCGGCCCGGTTGCCGGGTCGATCCAGGGGCATCGTGGAGCCATGAGCGCCTGGTCCGGTCAAGGTCTGCCGCGGGTGCCCGGCCTGGCCGGGCTCACCGACCAGCTGCAGGCGCAGACCGAGGCGCTGACCCAGCTGCCGCGCACGCTGCTCGATCTCAACCGGGCGGTCGCCGAGCTCGTGGAGATGGTCAGCGCGGCCCGCGACACGGTGGCATCGACGCAGCGGGTCAGCGCCCGGCTGGAGGCGGTCGTCGAGGAGCTCGAGGAGCCGGTCCGGGCGCTCAAGCCGGGGCTGGAACGCGTCGCCCGGGTGCTCAACGACCCGACCATCGACACTGTCCCGGCCAGCCTGCGAGCCATCCAGGACGACGTCCTGCCCCTCATCCACGGGCTGCGCGAGACGCAGGCCAAGATCGACGTGATCGCGACGAAGGCCGGCGAGGCCACCACCAGGCTGGTCGAGTTGCCGGGCCTGTCCCGGCTGCTGCGAGCGCGCCCGGGCAAGGCCGACTCGAGCGCCGCAGCCCCCCCGGAATCGCCCAGCCCCTGACCCGCGGAGCGGCGTAGGCCGGCAGCGCCGTGGCAGGCTGCCCTGACGGCGGGAGGACAGGACCACGTGGGCATCGGCGACAGGGTGGCCGGGTTCCTGGTGCGAGGAATCGTCTGGGCGATCATCGCCTTGATCGTGCTCGGGCTACTGGTGACTTACAGCCGCGGGATCTTCACGCCGGCCCCGGCGAGCCGGCCGGCCCCTCATCCGAGCCCCTCGGTCACGTCGACCTGAGGCGGCCGCCCCCACCATCCTCACGCTGGCGTTCGACTCTCTGCTGCCTGGTCGGTGGACAGCTGCGACGGGGCAAGAAACGCGACCACCAGGACCAACGCCCCGAGAAGGGCACAACCGGTCCACAGCGCCCAGCCGCCGGGGGGTGCCACAGCGCACCGAGCACCGAATACGCGGGCGTGCCGGTGACACCGACGGCGTAGCGGCGTCCGTTGACGTAGGGCGCATCCACGTGGGTGAAAGCCGTCAGGGGCACCAGTGCCACCAGGCCGCGGGCCGACCAGCGTGGCA
>JALYXH010000067.1 GCA_030947185.1 Actinomycetota bacterium
GAGACCGTGGTGCTCACCGACGAGGACTTCGCCGACCTGCCGCTGACGACGAGCCGGGCCATCGACGTCCTGCAGTTCGTCCCGCTCGAGCAGGTCGACCCGATCTACTTCGCCAAGAGCTACTACCTGGAGCCGGACAAGACCGGGACCAAGCCCTACGTGCTGTTGCGGCAGGCCCTCGAGCAGTCCGGCAAGGTCGCGCTGGTGAAGGTGGCGCTGCGCCAGCGTGAGTCCCTGGCCACGCTCAGAGTGCGCGACGGGGTCTTCGTCCTGGAGACGATGATCTGGCCGGACGAGGTCCGCGAGGCCGACTTCGGCTTCCTCGACGAGGACATCGAGGTCCGGCCGCAGGAGCTGCAGATGGCCGGCTCCCTGATCGACACGCTCAGCGGGGACTTCGAGCCGACCCAGTACACCGACGGCTACCGGGAGGCGCTCGAGGCGCTGATCGAGGCCAAGGTGGAAGGCCGTGAGGTCGTGACCCCGGACGAGGCGCCGGTCGGTTCGGGCACGGTGGTGGACCTGATGGCAGCGCTGCGGGCAAGCGTCGAGGCGGCCAAGCAGGGTCGGCCGGGCACCGAGGCGCGGCCGACGGCGGTCACGGCAGCGGACCGGTCGACAGCGGCCGCGAGCAAGGGGTCCGGCACGGCCAAGCGGACAGCGAAGGCAGCCGGTAAGCCGGCCACCAAGTCCGCAGGCAGGACGGCTGCCAAGCCGGCGGCGAAGGCGCCGGCCAGGTCCGCCGCGAAGGCACCGGCCAAGGCCGCGGCGAAGACGGTGAAGACGGCGGAGAAGACGGCGGCGAAGCGCCGCTCGGCCTGACGCCTCAAGGAAGTTCCCCAGTCCGCCGACCTTGCACGAGCGGGGCGCGCACCCCGTCCGCGCCCTTCTGCCTGGAGCCCTGGTGACCGTCACCGACTACGACGAGATCGTGGCTGCGCTGCGCGCCGTGCCCGGGGTGGCCGAGGCCGACGTACAGCCTGATCACGAGGGCGGCGGGATGGGCCTGCTCCGGCTCGGCCTGCGCCCCGGCGTGGACGAGGTGGCCGTCGCCACGACCGTCGGTCGCCTCCTGCGCGAGCGCTTCGGCCTCGGTGTCGACGCCGAGCGGGTGCAGCTGATCGAGGACACGGCCGGACTGGTCGAGCAGATGCCGGCCGAGCCCATGGACGACGCCGGGGACGCGGTGGATGCCGACACCGGGTCGTTGCTGGCCCGGCCGTCGATCCAGCGGATGCATCTGGCGTCGGCGGGGCTCGACATCACCGCATCGGTCAGCCTCGGCCACGGTGGTCGCAGTGCCACTGGCGAGGCCACGGGCACGGCCACGCAGACAGGCGTGCAGCGGGCGGTGGCCAGCGCGACGCTGCGGGCGGCCGAGGCGCTGACGGGTGACTCGGTCCGCTTCGAGCTCGACCACCTCGAAGTCACCTCGATGGGGCATGACCGCACCGTGGTGATCGCGGTGACTCTGTTGAGCAGCAGCGGCAGCGAGCGGCTCACCGGTGCTGCCGGCGTTCGTGAGGACGTCCGGCAGGCAGTGATCCGGGCCAGCCTCGATGCCGTCAACCGCAGGCTGCAGGCGCTGCTCGGCTGATGTCGCCGGGGAGGCCTGGCTAGGGTCCGGCCATGACCGGAGCGATCTGTCTGCAGGGCGGCGCCGAGTTCACGCACCCGTGTCTGGCCATGGACGCCGAGCTCGTCCGGCGGGCGCCCGGCCGGGTCGTGGTCACGGCGCTCGCGGGCGCTGTCGGTTCGGACTACCGGACCGCGACGGCTAACGGCGTACGGCACTTCCGGGACGCCGGCGCTGTGGACGTGGTGGCGGCACCGGACGCCCGGGTCGAGGCCGATGGCGCCAGCGCCGCGTTGAGTGAGGCCCGACTCGTCGTTCTGCCCGGCGGGTCGCCCAGCCGGCTGCGCGCCGCGCTGCTGGAGACGCCGGTTGGGGCGCTCATCCGAGAGCTGTTGGCCGCGGGCGTGATGGTGATGGGCTCCAGCGCAGGGGCGATGCTCCTGTGCGAGTGGACAGTTCTCCCGGAAGGCGGTCCGCGGGTGGCATCTGGGCTCGGCTGCGTACCGAACGCGCTCGTGCTGCCGCACTGGACGGGCAGCCGAGCGGCCTGGCTCGGCGCTGTCGTCTCGGACGTTCCTGCCGGAGCCGACCTGCTCGGGATCCCGGAGTGCTCGGGCGTGCTGGTCGAGGAGGGCCGGCTCGCCGGCATCGGCATGGCCGCGACCACCGTGCTCGACCGCGACGGGAGCGTTCTTCGCTCCGTTGGTCCCGGCGACGAGTGGGATCGCCCTCGCAACCGATAGCCGCGGAGGCGCTCGCTGACGAGCATGCCCCCCGAGCGGAATACTGGCGCGGGATACGGCAGGAGCGGAGAAGCCATGGACGAGCTGAGCGCAGCTGAGTCAGGCCCGACGGCCGGGATGAACGACCGCATCCAGGCCCTGTTCTCGCGGGCTGTCGAGGAGCAGGTCAGCGAGCAGCGACAGCTCGCCAACGCACTCACCGAGGTGCGGGTCCGGCTGACCCTGCTCGCCGAGGAGGTACGGGGAGCCACCGCGACCGACGGCGACGCCCTGGGCCGTGAGATCGCCCAGGTGGGCGAGGACGTCCGCGACCAGGTCGCCCGGCAGATGCCGGTCCTCGAACGGATCGACGCCAGGCTGGACGCCTTCGCCGCGTTCCCCGCAGCCGTCTCCGCGCTGCAGGACGAACTGGCTGGCCTGCATGGGCGGCTGCCGGCGGCTGGGGAGATCCGGGACGGGATGGCCGACCTCGGCGCGCGCATCTCGCGGCTGGACGGCCTCGCCTCGGCGGCGACGCAACAGCAGGTGGCGGAGTCGACCCAAGGGCTGGCCGGGGCGCTCGCCGTGGTCACCGGCCGCCTCGAGACCGTCGACGACATCGCCGACTCGCTGGTGGAGCTGCACGCGGGCCTCGGCCAGCTGCGCGAGCGGGTCGAGGCCGGCTCCACTGTCGCTCGCTCGGATGACGACGCCGATTCCGGGCGGCTCGAGCTGACCGGACAGGTCGCCCGGCTGGAAGACCGGCTGAGCGCCCTCGACGCCAGGATCGAGGGCGTCACTCAGCAGCTGAGCGCGCTGGGCGCGCTCGGGCAGCAGGTCGGCGACCTGCATGCCGCGATGTCGAACATCGACCTGGCCGAGGAGCTGGCCGACCTCCGGGGCCAGCTGGGCCGGCTGACCGACCGAATGGACGTCCCGGCGAGCACGCCCGGACCGGCCGCCGCTCCCGACCTCGAGGCGCTGACCGCTCTGCTGACCACCGAGGTGCGCGCGGCGACGAGCGCGAGCGAGCGGCGTACTCAGGCGCACGTCGACGAAGCCGTGCTGGCCCTGGCCGACGCCTTGTTGCGGCGCCGCCCGCTGCCGGCGGCGGCTCCGGTTGACGACCTCGTTGGGGCGGACGAGCTCGTCGGGACTCCCGACGAAGTGCAGGACGAGCCGCCCGACGAGCCACCTGCTGGAATGGCTGACGAGGGGCCCGGCCCGGTGCCCGTGCACCGGGACGAGAGCGGCCAGCCGGCGATGGCGGAGCCGGATGACCCCGCGGACCCCGCCCTTTCGTCTGCGCCCGCAGGGCCGGCCCAGGTGCCCCCAACCGTCGAGCGTCCCGGTCCCGACAGGCAGCCGGCACGGAACCTGACGGAGCTGCCCGACGCCCGTCGTCGAGGTCTGTTCCGCCGCCGGGAGGGCTGACCAGGCAAACGAGGAGGCCGGCTCCCGTCGGGAACCGGCCTCACACGATCGGACGGCCTACTTCTTGAAGGCGTCCTTGACGTTCTCGCCGGCCTGCTTCAGCGATCCCTTGGTCTGGTCGGCCTTGCCCTCGGTGCGCATGGAGTCGTCGCCGGTGGCGCCACCGACATGCTCCTTGACCTCACCCTTGGCTTCCTGGACCTTGTTCTTGATCTTGTCGACGCCGCTCATGCGACAACCTCCTCGGTAGGGGGTACCTCTGCCTGCTGTTCCCCGCGGCGGCAGCGGTCACACCCCCGCGCAAAGGCCGGGAATGGAGACACCGGAGCGGCGGGTTGACCTGACTGTCCGTGCCAGTGCTGCCCTGGAGCCGAACCGTGTCCTTCCCGCCGCTTGTCGCGCCTGCTGCCGACCTCACCGTCGAGGAGGTACGCCGGTACTCGCGCCACCTGATCATTCCTGACGTCGCCATGGACGGACAGAAGCGGCTCAAGAACGCCCGCGTGCTGGCCATCGGGGCCGGCGGCCTCGGCTCCCCGACGCTGATGTACCTGGCTGCAGCCGGTGTCGGCACGCTGGGCGTTATCGACTTCGACGTGGTCGACGAGTCCAACCTGCAGCGCCAGATCATCCACGGCCAGAGCGACATCGGCCGGTCCAAGGCCGAGTCGGCGCGCGACTCGATCAAGGAGATCAACCCGCTCGTCCAGGTGCGCCTGCACGAGGAGCGGCTCGACACCTCCAACGTCATGCAGATCTTCGCCGACTACGACCTGATCG
Source organism: Actinomycetota bacterium (assembly GCA_030947185.1). Classification (GTDB taxonomy): domain Bacteria; phylum Actinomycetota; class Actinomycetes; order JALYXH01; family JALYXH01; genus JALYXH01. The sequence goes on from JALYXH010000067.1 coordinate 4,513, forward strand.
TCGACGGCACGGACAACTTCGCCACCCGCTACCTGGTCAACGACGCCTGCGTGCTGCTCGGCAAGCCGTACGTCTGGGGGTCGATCTACCGCTTCGACGGCCAGGCCAGCGTGTTCTGGTCCAACGCGCCGGGGGACAACGCGCCCTGCTACCGCTGCCTCTACCCTGAGCCGCCGCCGCCGGGCATGGTCCCCTCCTGCGCCGAGGGTGGCGTGCTCGGGGTGCTCTGCGCGTCCATCGGAGCCATCCAGACCACCGAGGCGATCAAGCTGTTGACCGGCATCGGCGACCCGCTCGTCGGCCGGCTGATGATCTACGACGCCCTCGAGATGACCTACCGGACGGTCAAGGTCCGCAAGGACCCGGAGTGCGCGATCTGCGGGAAGAACCCGACGATCACCGAGCTGATCGACTACGAGGCGTTCTGCGGCGTCGTCTCGGAGGCGGCCGTCGAGGCGGCCGCCGGCTCGACGATCACCGCCGCCGAGCTGAAGGCGATGTTCGACCAGGACGAGAAGTTCCTGCTGGTCGATGTTCGCGAGCCGGCCGAGTGGGAGATCGTGCGCATACCGGGGGCTGTGCTCATTCCCAAGGGAGACCTTCCGGCGCACTTGGCGGAGCTGCCGCAGGACAGGCCGATCGTTGCCTACTGCAAGACGGGTATCCGCTCGGCAGAGGCCCTGGCCACTCTCAAGGGTGCCGGTTTCGCCTCGGCTAGGCACGTCCAGGGCGGCGTCACCGCGTGGGCCACCCAGGTCGACAAGAGCCTGCCGGTCTACTAGCGGCGTGCTGTCGGTGTACGCCTTGCGGGTGCTCGCGGTGGTCGAGCGCATCCCGGCGGGCCGGGTGATGTCGTACGGCGACGTCTGCGAGTACCTCGGTGAGTCCTCCGCGCGGGCGGTCGGGGCTGTGCTCGCCACCGCGGGCTCGGAGGTGGCCTGGCACCGGGTGGTGATGGCGAGCGGCTCGCCGGCTCCACAGCATGCGGACGAGCAGCTTGCCCTCCTGCGGGCCGAGGGCGTCGCGCTCACTGCGCGGGGCGACCGGGTCGACATGCCGGCGGCCCGCTGGGACGGTCGCTGAGGCAGAACTGCCTCCGGCCGCCGGCCGCCGGAACTGTCACCCCCGCGTGGTCGAATGGCGGTCGTGTCAGCCACCTACCGTCTCGCGTTCCCGCCACCGGTGGCAGCCGCGGCGCCGGTGCTCGACGAGGCGCAGCGCGCGGTGGTGCGCCACCGCGGCGGTCCGCTGCTGGTGCTGGCCGGCCCCGGTACCGGCAAGACCACGACGATCGTCGAGGCGGTGGTTGACCGGGTCTCCGAAGGGCTGGCGCCCGACCGCGTCCTGGTGCTCACCTTCAGCCGGCGCGCGGCAGCTGAGCTACGCGAGCGGATCACCGCGCGGTTGGGCGTCACGGTGGCGACGCCGGCCGCGTGGACGTTCCACGCCTTCTGCTACGCCCTCGTCCGAGCCTACGGGGACGCCCAGCCAGGCTCCCCACCGGTACGCCTGCTCTCCGCGCCGGAGCAGGACGTCGTGGTCCGCGACCTCCTGTCGGGTAGTGCCGAGCTCGACACGGTCCCCTGGCCCCTGCAACTGCGCGCAAGCCTGCGCACCCGCGGACTCGCCGAGGAGGTTCGCGGGGTGCTCGCCCGCTGCCGGGAGGTGGGCCTGGAGCCGACCGGCCTGGCGCAGCTGGCAGCCCAGGCGGACCGGGACGACTGGACCGCCGTCGCCGCCTTCTTCGCCGAGTACCTCGACGTACTCGATGCTCTGGGTGCGCTGGACTACGCCGAGCTGGTGCACCGGGCCGTCTCGATCGCCGGCCGCCCGGACGTGCGGGCCGACCTGCGGGCCCGCTTTCCGGTGGTGTTCGTCGACGAGTACCAGGACACCGACCCGGCGCAGGAGGCCCTCCTCGGACAGCTTGCGGGAGACGGCCGGAACCTGGTGGTCGTCGGCGACCCGGACCAGGCGATCTATGCCTTCCGCGGGGCCGACGTCGACGGCCTGCTGCGCTTCCCGGAGCGGTTCCCGACTGCGGACAGGTCGCCCGCGCCGATCCTGAGCCTGCGCACCTCCCGGCGCGCCGGAACGGCGCTGCTGAGCGCCTCGCGTGCGGTGGCCCGCCGGCTGTCACTGCACGGGCTTCCGACGGCGGCGCTGCGTGAGCATCGGGAGCTGCTCTCGGCCGACTCCCTGCCGGCCGGTGAGGTCACGGTCCGCACCTACCCGTCCGCGGGCGCAGAGGCGGAGGCGGTCGCTGATCTCCTCCGGCGGGCGCACCTGGAGACAGGCCTCCCCTGGGCCCGGATGGCGGTGCTGGTGCGCTCCGGCGTTCGGTCCATCCCGCTCCTGCGCCGGGTTCTCAGCGCCGCCGGCGTCCCCCTGGAGGTCGCCGGCGACGAGCTGCCGCTGGCTCGGGAGCCCGGCGTGGCCCCTCTGCTGCTCGCCCTGCGCTGTGCCGACGAGCCGGCCGAGCTGACCGCCGAGCGAGCCCGCGCGCTGCTGCTGTCCCCGCTGGTCGGCGCCGACCCTGCGCAGCTGCGCCGACTCGGACGGGCTCTGCGGGAGGCCGAGCGGGCGAGCCTGCGCAGCCAGGACGGGCCCGAGCACCTGCCCCGCTCGTCGTCCGAGCTGATCCGTGAGGCGGTGGCCGCACCCCTGACGCTGGGAGCAGTGCCGGACACGATCGCTGCACCAGCGCAGCGACTCGGGGCTCTGCTGGACAGAGCCCGCGCCGCTCTCGCAGGCGTCGACGGCAGCCCGGAACAGGCGCTGTGGGAGCTGTGGTCGGGCAGCGCCTGGTCGCGTCGACTGCCGGCGGCGGCCGACCGCGGGGGCGCCGGCGGCCGGGCCGCCGACCGCGACCTCGACGCC
>JALYXH010000116.1 GCA_030947185.1 Actinomycetota bacterium
TTCTTCCAGGACTCGGTCGACGCCAACGGCTGCGCCAACGTGGCGTACGCCGCCGACCTGGCCAATCCGGGCACGTCGACGATCAACTACATCCGGCAGAACGGCGGGTCGAGCCTGTTCGCCAACGCCACCTGCGCGGCCAAGGTCGTGAAGCCTCTGGTCCTGACGGCCGGATCCGCCTGTCCCGGGCCACAGGTCCTCGACCCCTACGGCGACGCCAAGGGAAGCCTGCTCATCCAGCCCGAGGGCGGCAACGTCGACACCTCCGACATCGGGTCGGTCACCTTCGCCGCGCCCGACGCCACCCACCTCAAGATCACCATGAAGGTCAAGAACCTGTCAGCGCAGCCCCCCGACGGCACCCTCAGCGAGATCTTCGACGTGTACTGGACCTACCAGGGCAAGACCTACTTCGTCGAGGCCAACGAGAACCCGCCGGGCCTGGTGGTCTACAGCGACGGCACGGCCGAGGAAGGCAGGAACAACGCCACCGGCTCACCGGCGGGCGCGTTCAACACCGGACCCGACGGCACGATCGTCTGGACCCTGGACCGCAAGGACGTCGGCAACCCCCCCAACGGGGCGGCGCTGACCGGTGAGTCGGCCGAGTCCCATGCCGGCTTCCGGGCCCTCGGCACTGGCGTGTCCTACCGGGCCACCATCGACCGGGCTCCCGACTTCGGGTCGGGTACCACCTATGTCGTGGGGGCCTGCACGCCAGCCATCGGCGGTATCGACGGCACCGCCAACCCGCCGAGCAACGGGACAGGCACCAACCAGGGCGGCTCGGGGACTGCCGGCAACGGGAGTGGCGGGTCGCAGACCTCGGCCCGCGGCACTGGGGCGAGCCTCGCGGCCACCGGCACCGGCCCGATGCTGCCGGCGGCCGGCCTCCTCGTGCTGGTGCTGGCCGGGCTGGCGCGGCGCCGGTGGACCCACCCGCGCACAGACGGGGTCAGGCGCTGACCTCGACGCCCTTCCAGAAGGCGACGTAGTCGGTGATCTGCTTCGCGGCGTCCTTGGGCTGCGGGTAGTACCACGCCGCATCGGCGTTGACCTTGCCCTCGACGTCGAGGGAGTAGTAGCTCGCAGTGCCCTTCCACGGGCAGACGCTCGAGGTCTCGCTGGACTGGAGGACGTCGGCGCGCACCGAGTCCTTCGGGAAGTAGTGGTTGCCCTCCACGACGATCGTGTCGTTGCTGTCGGCGATCGTGACACCGTTCCAGGTTGCTGTGGCCATCGGGGCTGCCTCCGCGAGTCGTGGGTCAGTACTTGTCGCGTCAACCAACGGACCGCCGAAGACCTTCCCGGCGCTACGGAATGATCGGCAGCCGCTTCATCAGCCGCAGCGAGGCCGTCATGATCTTGGCGTAGAGCTCCTCGCTGACCCCCTTCGGCGCTGCCATCGGGATGCCGCGCTGGATGGCCACGGTCTGGGTCTCGGTGTACTTGCGGATCCCCTCGCGACCGTGCCGGCGCCCCAGCCCCGACTCCTTCATGCCGCCCATCGGCGCGTCCACCGACGCCCAGGCGGCGATGAACGCCTCGTTGACGTTGGCGGTGCCGGCTTCCAGCCTGGTCGCCACCTCGGCACCGCGAGTCGTGTCCTTGCTCCACACCGAGGCATTGAGCCCGTACGCCGTGTCGTTGGCCTGCGCCACCGCGTCGTCGGCCGAGGACGTCCGGTAGACCGACACGACCGGGCCGAACGTCTCGTCCCGCGCCAGCTTCATCGCCGGGGTCACGTCGGCCAGCACCGTCGGCTCGAAGAACAGCGGCCCGACATCCGGTCGGGCCTTGCCGCCGGCGAGCACGGTGACACCCTTCTCCACGGCATCGGAGACGTGCCCGGTGACCGTCTCGAACTGCTTCTGCGAGATCAGGCTGCCCATATCGGCGGCGTAGTCGAGGGTGGCGGCGAGCTGCATCCGGCGTACCCGCTCGGTGAAGGCAGGGACGAAACGGTCGTAGATGGCGTCGTCGACGTACATCCGCTCGATCGAGATGCACAGCTGGCCGGAGTTGGAGAAGCAGCCACGCAGGGCACCCTCGACCGTCTTGGCCACGTCGGCGTCGTCGAGCACCACCATGGCGTTCTTGCCGCCGAGCTCGAGCGAGCAGCCGATCAGCCGCTCCGCGCACTGCTTGGCGACCATCTTCCCGGTCGCCGTGCTGCCGGTGAACGAGACGTAGTCGACGACGTCGATCAGGGGTGGCCCGAGCTCCGGACCCTCACCGGTGACCACCTGGAAGACACCCGGCGGCAGGCCGGCCTCGGCCAGCAGCTCAGCCCCCAGCAGCGCGGTGAACGAGGTCTGGATGTCCGGCTTGAGCACAACCGCGTTGCCGGCCATCAGCGCAGGGATCGCGTCGGAGATGGCGAGGGTGAACGGGTAGTTCCACGGCGAGATGACACCGATGACGCCGCGCGGGTGGTGGTACTCGCGGGTCAGCGTGAGTCCGGGGAGGGCGCCCCAGCGCTTCTCCGGCGCCAGGTGCCTGGCCGCGGTGTGCGCGTAGTAGCGGGCCACGATCGCGACGTCGGCGGTCTCCTCGAAGGCGTTCTTGCGCGCCTTGCCCGTCTCGAGCTGGATCAGGTCGAGCAGCTGGCGCTGCCGGGCGAGGACGAGGTCGTGGTAGCGCAGGAAGATCCTGGCCCGCGCCGGGAACGGTGTGGCCGCCCAGGCGGTCTGCGCCTCGCGGGCGCGGTCGACGGCGTCGCGGACGTCGTCCGGCGTACCGAGGGGGACCTGGCCGAGGGTCTCGCCGGTGAACGGGACGACCGAGCCCTGGGTCGGCCGGCCGGGTGGTACGGCGGCCAGCCCGGCGAGCCGCTTGAGCAGAGCGTCGGTGACCGAGCCACGGTGCGCTGTCCGCGGCACGTCGCCGGTGGCGACCTCGGACGGCGCGGTGGTCGGCGAGGCTGTCGTGGTCATGAAGGCTCCCTCGGGTCGGGCACAGACCCGAAGCCTAGGCCGCCCGACGGCGCGGCGTCCGGCCTGCTAGCGGCCCGAGCCCATCCCGACGCCCTGGCTGCGCTGCAGGCTCTTGCCCTCGGTCTGCAGCGACGGAGCGACCATCACCTCGACCTTCTGGAACTCCTTGAGGTTGGAGTAGCCGGTGGTCGCCATCGACGTACGCAGGCCGCCGAGCAGGTTCATCGACCCGTCGTTGACCGGCGCCGGGCCGACCAGGATCTCCTTGAGCGTGCCGAGGGTGGAAGTCTTGACCCTGGTGCCGCGCGGCAGGTCGGGGTGGAAGGTCGCCATGCCCCAGTGGTAGCCGCGGCCGGGCGCCTCCACGGCGCGGGCCAGCGGCGAGCCGACCATCACCGCGTCGGCACCGCAGGCGATCGCCTTGGCGATGTCGCCACCGGTGCGCATCCCGCCGTCGGCGATGACGTGGACGTAGCGGCCGCCCGACTCGTCGAGGTAGTCACGCCGCGCCCCCGCGGCATCGGCGATGGCCGTCGCCATGGGTACGCCGACGCCGATCACCCCGCGCGTGGTGCAGGCGTGCCCCGGACCGACCCCGACCAGCAGACCGGCCGCACCCGTGCGCATCAGGTGCAGCGCGGTCTGGTAGGTCGCGCAGCCGCCGACGATCACGGGGACGTCGAGCTCGGCGATGAACTTCTTGAGGTTGAGGGGCTCGGAGCGCGAGGACACGTGCTCGGCCGAGACGACGGTGCCTTGGATCACGAAGATGTCGATGCCGGAGTCGATCACCGTCTTGTGGAACTGGACGGTGCGCTGCGGGGTGAGGCTGGCCGCTGCCACCACGCCGGCTGCCTTCAGCTCGGCGATCCGCTGGCTGATCAGGTGCTCCTTGATCGGCTCGCCGTAGAGCTCCTGCATCCGCTTGGTGGCGGTCGAGTCGTCCAGGGTGGCGATCTCTTCCAAGATCGTCTCTGGGTCGTCGTACCGGGTCCACAGGCCCTCGAGGTTGAGCACGCCGAGGCCACCGAGCTTGCCGATCTCGATAGCGGTCCGCGGCGAGACGACACCATCCATGGCGCTGGCGAGCAGGGGCAGCTCGAAGCGGAACGCGTCGATCTCCCACGCGATGGAGACGTCCTCGGGGTCCCGTGTCCGCCGCGACGGCACGATCGCGATGTCGTCGAACCCGTAGGCCCGCCGTCCGCTCTTCCCGATTCCGATCTCGACGTCTGCCACGGATGCTGCCTTTCGGTGTCGGGGCTGCGGTGCCGACCCTCGCGGATCCCGGCGTACCGGAGAAAAGCCGTCGCCCGCGACGCCGGAGGCGCCGCGTGTGGTTGTCGGGGAAAAGAGCACTCTAACCCGAGGGCGGCAGCGAGCCTGCACCGGCGCGCGGGCGGCGGCCTCGCCAGCGGCCTGCGGGGACTACGGTGGTGCCCGTGGAAGACCAGCCGATCGACCCGTTCCACGGCGACCCTGCCGACCCTGCAGCCGAGCTCGGGCATGCCGACGACGAAGCGGTCGAGCCGCTCTCGCCCGACGAACGCGAGGACGTCCTCGCCGACCTGACCGACCTGGATGTCTTCCGCACCCTGCTCGAGCCCCGCGGCGTACGCGGGCTGGTCGTGGACTGCGAGGACTGTCAGGAGCCGCACTACTTCAGCTGGGCCCTCCTGCACGGCAATCTTCGCCACCTGCTCGACGCCGGCCAGACGCGGGTCCACGAACCCGCCTTCAGCCCCGACCCCACGCAGTACGTGACCTGGGACTACGCCCGCGGCTACTCGGACGGCGTACTGGAGTCGGCCGAGCAGCTGCCCGGCGAGGGCGACACGTCGGCCACCGGCTGACCGGTACGACCGAAGCGATCAGTCGCGGGAGCTGCTGCTCGGGCGAGGGGCCGATCGGTGCTCGCCGGTGCCTGTCGGGCCGCTGCTCGACCCGCCGTCCTTGGGTCCCTTGATGTCGGCACCGCTCTTGACGTCGGTGCCGTCTCTGGAGTCGGCGCCGACCTTGGACTCGGTACCGTCCCTGGAGTCGGTACCGCCCCTGGAGTCGGCACCGCCCCTGGAGTCGGTACCGCCCTTGGAGTCGCTGGTCCTGCCGTCGCCCCGCGACCCGGTCAGCCGTGGCTGCGGCGCGTGCCGGCCGCCGTCCTTGCCGCTGTCCTTCGCCGCGTCGGCCTGAGCGCTCTTGGCGTCGGGAACCGGCTCCGTGGCCGGCGGGACCGCCGACGTGCGATCGGGGCTGACCTGTTCGGTCGCGCTCGGGCCCACCACGACCGACTGGGCCGCCGCCGACATCTCGGCGTCGAGCGCAGCCAGCCGGCGCTGGAGATCGGCCAGCCGTCCGCGTAGGTAACCCAGCCCGTTGCGGGTGCCGACCACGCTCAGACCGACCGCAGCCCGGTCGAGCGCCGCAGCGGCGGCGTGGCTGTTGCGGGCGCCGAGCGCCTGCGCCGCCGAGTCCAGGTCGGCGCGGACCTCCCGCGCCGCGTCAGCGGAGCTGTCCGTCCCGAGCAGGGCCTCGTGCAGTCCCCAGAGCGGGCTGCCGCGGCCGGCCACGCTGGCGGCTGCTACCCCGCCCATGGAGGCCACCGCAGCCAGCGCTGCGGCAACGGCGACGCTCCTGGCGCCGAGGCGACGCGTACCCCGCCGGGCGCGTCCGGCGGCCAGCGCATCGGTGGAAGCCGGCTCGTCCGCAGGGAGGGAGACGGCAGGCACCTCGTCGCGTGGCAGTGACACAGCCGCGCGCAGGCCGTCGCCACGGGGCTGGAAGGGCAGTGAGACGGCCGGTGCAGAGCCGGTATCCGGGGCGTCGAGGTCGGCCGGCAGGCCGTCGTCGAGGTCGTCCCACAGCGCAGCCAGTGCCGCGAGCGCGGGGTCTGCGGGGTCGTCCTGCCGACCGGCCGGGCCGCGCAGCCCGCTCACCAGCTCGGTGAGCGCCTGGTCGTCGCGCCGGACCGCCGCGAACTCCACTGCCGAGCCCTGCTCCGGGATCCGGTTCGTGGTCTCGCGGTCCGCCGTCATGACGCCACCGCTGCGCCGGCCAGGGTGCGCAGCTTGGACAGCGCGCGGTGCTGGGCGACCCGGACGGCGCCCGGCGTCATCGCCAGCACCGCTCCGGTCTCCTCGGCCGACAGGCCACCGGCCACGCGCAGCATCAGCAGCTCGCGGTACTGAGCCGGCAGCTGGGCGAGCAGCGCCCTGGCGCGCTCGGCGTCGGCCTGTGCCATCGCGCGGTCCTCGGGACCGGGAGCGGCGTCGGCGTGGTCGGGCAGGTCCGCCGTCGGGACGCCGACCTGCCTGGCAGCGGAGCGGTGCACGTCGGCGATCTTGTGACTGGCGATCCCGAACACGAAGGCCGCGAAGGGCCGGCCGAGGTCCCGGTAGCGCGGCAGGGCGGTCAGCACGGCGAGACACACCTCCTGCGCGACGTCATCGGCGGAACCGTAGGAACCGTCCACGCGGCCGAGCCGGGCCCGGCAGTAGCGCAGGACGGCTGGTCGCAGGTGGGTGAGCAGCTCGCTGACCGCTGTCCCGTCACCCGTGCACGCACGGGTGGCGAGAGCGGTGAGCTCGGGGTCGTCCACCGTAAGAGACATCGTCGTTGCCCTGGTTCCCGTTACGCCTGCGCGCTCAGACGACGAAGCCGCGACGAAAACCCAGCGCGACCGCCTGGGCCCGGTCATTCACCTCGAGCTTGCGGAACAGCCGACGGGCGTGAGTCTTCACGGTGTCCTCGGACAGGTACAGGTCCCGGCCGATCTGGCCGTTGCTCTTGCCCTGGCTCATGCCGCGAAGCACCTGCAGCTCGCGCTCGGTCAGCAACGGGTCGCTCCGTCCGTCCAGGCAACCCAAGCCCGCCGTACGCCGGGTCATCGGCTCGAACAGGTCGGCGCTGGCGATCGCGTGGGCCACTGCCGCACACAGCTCCTCGTGCGCGACGCCCTTGAGGAGGAAGCCGCGCGCACCGGAGGCAACAGCCATCGCGACCTGGTCCCGGTCGTCGGCCGCCGTCAGCATCAGCACGGTCGCCTCCGGATGCGCGGCCAGCAGCTGGCGGGTGGTCTCCAGACCGCCGAGCCCGGGCATTCGCACGTCCATCAGGACCAGGTCCGGGCGCTCCGAGGGGTAGCGCGCCAGCACCTCCTCGCCGCTGCCGGCGGTGGCCACCCGGTCGACGCCGGGGACGCCGGCCACGAACTGCCGCAGGCCCTCGCGGACGGTGCGGTGGTCGTCACAGATGAGGACGGTCGTCATGCGCGCCGGGCCGGCTCGTCGGGCGCTGAGGTCGGCAGGAGCAGGCGCAGGGCACTCGGCTCGGCAACCAGGTGGGCGCCGACAGCAGACAGGCGAAGCGCCCACTCGGCCCGGTCGGTAGCGGTCAGGCCGTGGCCGCGGACGGTCAGCTCGACGACGCCGACACCGGCCGCGACTCCGATCCGGACCGGCGAGGTGGCGGCACGCAGCGCTGCCTGCACCAGCCGGTACGCCGACGTCGCGACCACAGAGGGCACCAGCGAGAGAGAGGCGAGGTCGGCAGGGCGGCCCTGCAGGGTCAGGCCCGGTCCGTCGTCCATCCGCTCGCTGAGGCCGGCGAGCGCCTCGCCCAGGCCGCTGGAGACCGCGGGGGTCCGCAGTTCCCAGACGGCGCGACGGACCGCGGCGAGCGCATCCTGCACGGCCTCGCGGACTGCCGTCACGTCGGCACCGCGCAGCGCTGCGGCATCTGCGGCGAAACGGGCGGCGGCCAGGGCCTGGGCCGGGCCCTCGTGGATCTCCTCGGCGACCCGGTCGAGCTCGCGTTCGAGCTGGAGCAACAGGGCTGTCGTGTCCGTGGCGTCGCCGGCCGACGGCGCGCCCAACGCGGTGCTGCCG
>JALYXH010000193.1 GCA_030947185.1 Actinomycetota bacterium
GGCGGCCCTGCCGCCGGATGCCCACCCCGTCGTGGTAGCCCGGTGGTTCGCCACCCCTGCCCCGGAGCTGGCGGTCGCCGGGCGCAGCCTCAGCCCCCGCGACTGGCTCGCCAGCGGCGGGGCTCCCGAGGTGGCCGCCCGACTCGCGGCCGGCCTCGACCAGCTGCCTTAGAGCGTGGCCAAGCTCCCTCTGCCGCCCGGTCCCGAGCGCCTTGCCTCGCTCCGGCTGCCCGAGGATGTGGTGGCGCTCGCGCCGATGACCCGGCTGGTGCGCATCTACCGCACCGCCGGGGAGCACCCGAGCAGCTGGCGGTCCCTGCGCACCGTCGGCCCGGTTCCGGGTGGTCGCTTCGACCCGCACCCGGTGCCTGCCGCCGGCCGGGCGGCCGACGCCCCCGGGTACGGCGTGACCTACCTCGGCCTGTCGCTGCGGACAACGCTGGCCGAGGCCTTCCAGGACGCCCGAACGGTGGACCGGCGGACCGGCCGGCCCTACCTGGCCGTGTTCCGCCTCCGCCGCCCCGTGCACCTGCTCGACCTGGCCGGCAGCTGGCCGACCCGGGCCGGGGCCAGCCAGGCGATCAGCTCCGGCCGTCGCGACCGCGCGCAGGCCTGGGCCCGGGCGATCTGGGCGGCGTACCCGGACGTCGAGGGGGTGTGGTACCCCTCTGCCATGGACGGTGGGGCGCCGGCCGTCTGCCTCTGGCAGCGAGCCGCGGCGGCGCTCCCCCGGTTTCCCGAGGTCAACCTGCCGCTGGATGCACCCGCCCTGGCCCTGCCGCTGGCCCGGTCGTGTCTGCCTCTGGGCTACCGGCTGCTTTAAGGCCTCGGCCCGGCGCGATCAGCCGGTCGAGGCCACTCCGACCGGGCAGGTCAGGCCGGTGCCTCCGAGGCCGCAGTAGCCGTTCGGCACCTTGGCGAGGTACTGCTGGTGGTAGTCCTCGGCGAAGTAGAACTCGCCGGCCGGTGCGATCTCCGTGCTGATCGGCCCGTAGCCCTTGCCGGTGAGCACCGGCTGGAACGCGTCGCGGGTGGCGGCCGCCGCCTTGGCCTGCTCCGGGCCGTGGGTGTAGATCGCCGAGCGGTACGTCGTGCCGACGTCGTTGCCCTGGCGCATGCCCTGCGTCGGGTCGTGTCCCTCCCAGAAGGTCTTGAGCAGGTCGAGGTAGCCGATCTTGGCGGGGTCGAACACCACCCGGACCACCTCGGCATGGCCGGTCCGCCCGGTGCAGGTCTCCTCGTACGTCGGGTTCGGCGTGTAGCCGCCTTCGTAGCCGACCGCCGTGGTGTAGACGCCGTCGAGCTGCCAGAACACCCGCTCGGCGCCCCAGAAGCAGCCGAGTCCGAACTCGGCGATCTCCAGGCCGGCCGGGTACGGCGGGCGCAGCGGCGCATCGAGCACGAAGTGGCGCTCCGGGACCGGCATGGTCGTCGGACGGCCGGGCAGGGCGTCGTCCTGGGTCGGCATGGTGGTCTTGTGGCGACTGAACAGCATCCGCGGTCCTCTCGTCGGGCTTCCGATGTACACAACGGCGGGGGTGTTGTCCCGATTCCGGGGGGACGTCCGGCGCTGTGACATGCTCGGCACCCAGTTTGAGGGGAGCGTCAGGGTGCGCCGACTGCAACTCCCGGCGACGGCGTCCCTCGCCTCGGTGGCCGTCCTGCTGGCGGTCGGCTGCGGTTCCTCCGCCGGCGGCTCGGACGACCCCCGTGGGCTCCTTCGCCAGGCGAAGGGCGTCCTCGACGCCGCCCCTGCGCTGCACGTGGCGCTGACCAGCGCCAACCTGCCGCCCTCCGGCGCCTCGCTGAGCGCTGCCGACGGCGACGTCCTGCGGCCCGACAAGTTCGAGGGCACGCTCACGCTCGCGGTCAGTGGCAGCTCGATCGAGGTGAAGGTCGTCTCGGCGGCCGGCGCGGTCTACGCGCAGCTGCCCTTCTCCAACGGTCTGCAGAAGATCGACCCGCAGCAGTACGGCGTCGGCGACCCGGCCAAGCTGATCGACCCCAAGGGGGGCATCTCCGGCCTGCTGATCACCCCGCTGTCGGCGACCAAGCGGACCGGCGACCGACTCAAGGGCGAGCTGCTCGACGAGGTCGCAGTCACTCTCGACGGCGCCCAGGTTGCCGCCGTACTCACCAGCGCCGACCCGTCCCGGCCGGTGACCGGCACGCTCGGCGTCAGCGCCAAGAGCCACGAGCTGAGACGGGTCGTGCTCACCGGACCCTTCTTCGACCCCAGCGTGCTCACGACGTTCACCCTGATACTCACCAACTATGGCGAGAAGCTCAGCATCACTGCGCCCGCGGGCTGAGCCGAGTCCGCCGGCTGCTACCCGGGCGGCCGCTCCGCGAGGAGCCCACTGGCAGCTGACCGTCGCCTGCCTCGGCGTCCTGCTGGCGGCCGCCGACACCTACGTCGTCGTCCTGGCGCTGCCCGACATCATGGCCGGGGTCGGCATCAGCTCCGACCATCTGCAGCAGGCCACGCCCATCCTCAGCGTCTTCCTGCTCGGCTACGTCGTCCTGCTGCCCCTGATCGGCCGGTTGTCCGACGTCTACGGGCGGATCCCGGTGCTGGTCTACTGCCTGGCCACGTTCGCCGTCGGCTCGGCGCTCACGGCTGCCGCGCACGGGCTGCCGCTGCTCGTGGTCGGACGCGGCCTGCAGGGTCTCGGAGGCGGCGGGCTGGTGCCGGTGACGCTGGCGATGGTCGCCGACGGCTGGCCCACCGAGCGGCGCAGCCTGCCGCTGGGGATCGTCGGCGCGGTGCAGGAGCTGGGCAGCGTGGTGGGCCCGCTGTACGGCGCCGGGGTGGTCGCCCTGGCCGGCTGGCGGGCCATCTTCTGGCTCAACCTGGGGTTGGCGGCGGTGCTGGGCGCCGTCTTCGCTGCCGGCGGTCGGGCGGCCGGTCGGCACCCGGTCGCCGGCGGCCCAGGAGGCGCCAGCGGGGCCGGTGCGCGGAGCCGATTCGATGTCCTTGGCGGGGGCCTGCTCGTCCTCGGCGCTGTCGCCGCGCTCCTGGCTCTTGTGGCGCCACCGGCACTGGCCGACGACGTCACGCTCGGAGCGCTCTACGAGCCTCTACTGGGCAGCCTCGGGGCGCTCGGCACACCCATCGCCCTGGCGTCCGCCTGCCTGCTCGCAGGCTTCGTCGGACGTCAGCTGTTGGCGCCGGCCGACGTGCGCCGGATCCTGCCGCTGGCGGCCCTGCCCTCGGTGGTCCGCACCGTCGACCTCCCCGGCGCCCTGCTGCTCGCCGGCGCGCTCGGGGGCGTCATCCTCGCCTTCGCCTCGGCCGACCCCAGCCGGCAGGTGCTGGCACCCGGCGGCCTCGGCGTGCTGGTAGCGACCCTCGGGCTCGCCGCCGCGTTCGTGCTGCGGGAGCGCAGGGCGCGGCTCCCGTTGATCCCGGGCGCGGCGCTCGCGGACCGGGCGGCCTACGGCGCCCTGCTCACCAGCTTCGCGCTCGGCGCAGCCCTGATGGCCGCGCTGGTCGACATCCCGATCTTCGCCAGGGTCACCCGCTACCCGGACTCGCAGGTCGGCGCCGCGCTGGTCCTGGTCCGGTTCCTGCTGGCGCTGCCGGTGGGTGCCGTCGTGGGCGGCCTGGCCTCGCGCCGGGTGCCGCACCGGCTGGTCGCTGCGGCCGGGCTGGCGCTGTCGACGGCGATGTTCCTCGTGCTGGCCCGCTGGCCGTCCTCGACCCTCTTTGCGCACCCGGTCGCCAGCGGCGCCACCCTCGCCCTCTGCGGGTTCGGGTTCGGCCTCGCGGTGGCACCGGTCAACGCCGCCATCCTCGCCGCGGTCCGGCCGGCGCTGCACGGCCTGGCGAGTGCGCTGGTCGTCGTTGCCAGGACGGTCGGGATGCTGGTCGGGCTGTCCCTGCTGACCGCCGTCGGGTTGCGCCAGCTCTACCAGGCCACCGCTCGCATCCCCGCCCCGTCGGTCCTGTGCCCGAGCAGGCCCGGCAGCTGTCCGGCGTACAACGCGGCGTTGAAGGCGGCTGCGCTGACCGAGCTGCACACCGTGTTCTACGGTGCCGCCGTCTGCGCAGGTGTCGCCGCCCTGCTGGCTCTGGTGCTCCTGCGACGGCTTCGCGAGCCGAGCCGGCCGGCATAGCCGGGCGGCGCCGTTGCGGTCCTCAGCCCGCCGCTCGGGCCTCGCCGGCTCAGCCGCTCTCCCGAAGGAAGGTCAGCACCGCCGCCACCCGCCGATGCTGGCTGCCGGCCTCCGAGCCGCGGTCCCCGAGCAGCTTGGTCAGCACCGAGGCGACGTGCTTCTCCACCGCCGACTCCGAGCACGAGGGCGGCGGCGATCCCGGGATTGCTGCGACCCCCGGCCATCTCCCGCAGGACCTCGGTCTCCCGGGGGGTCAGCCGCGACAGCGGCGAAGCACCCCGGCGGACCCGGCGGGCGACCAGCGTCGAGACCACGTCGGGGTCGACCACGGAGCGGCCGGCGGCCACCTCCCGCAGCGCCCGGGCCAGCTCGTCGAGGTCGGCGACGCGCTCCTTGAGCAGGTAGGCGAGCCCGTCGGTGCCGTTCTCGAACAGCGCCAGGGCATACGCCGCGTCGCTGTGCTGAGAAAGCACGACGACCCCGATGTCCGGGTGCTCGGCGCGGATGAGCAGGGCAGCCTCAATCCCCTCCATGTGGTGGTCGGGAGGCATCCGGATGTCGGTCACGACAGCTGCCGGAAGCAACCGGCGGACGGCGTCGAGCAGCTCCACCCCGGTGCCGACGGAGGCGACCACCTCGATCTCGCCGCCGTCTTCGAGCAGCCGCCGGGTGCCTTCGCGCAGCAGATAGTTGTCCTCGGCCAGCACGACGCGCATCGGCGTCACCGGCTCATGGAGCTTCCGGCCGGCACTGCGCGCTGGGCCGGCAGCTCGATGCTGATCCGGGTGCCGGCACCGGGTCGGCTGGTCACCGCCAGCCGACCGTCCAGCGCCTCGACCCGGTCCTGCAGGTTGGCCAGGCCCCGCCCCCGGCGTACGGCGGTCGGGTCGGCAGCGGCGAAGCCCACCCCGTCGTCGGCCACCACCACGAGCAGCCGGTCGTCGAGCTCGTCGACGGCGATCACGACCGCTGCCGCGTCGGCGTGCTTGATCGCGTTGGCGATGGCCTCGTTCACCGCGAACCAGGCACAGCCTTCGATGTCGTCGGCGTAACGGGCGGTGCGCGCAGCCTCGTCGGCCTGGATCTGCACCGACAGCGGGAGGCGGGCCGCCCGGGTCTCCAGCGCCTCGACCAGCCCTCGGTCAGCAAGCACGGGCGGCCGGATGCCATGCGCCAGCTCGCGCAGTTCGTCGAGCAGCAGCCGGGTGTCATCCTGCAGCTCAGCCAGCAGCTCACTCACCCCCGGCGCCTCCGGGACCTCGGCGCGAGCCAGCCGGTTGCGCACCATCCGCAGCTTGGCCATCACCGCGACGATCTGCTGCTGAGCACCGTCGTGCAGGTCGCGTTCGAGCCGGCGCCGCTCGTCGTCCTGCGCCGTCACCAGCCGGGCCCGCGAGGCGACGATCTCGGCTGCCTGCGACCGGGTCTCCTCGACCTTGCCGGCCAGGTCGGCCGAGAGCCGGGCGTTGCGGATCGCCAACCCGGCCTGCCGCGCCATCCCCACGAGCAGTGCCTCGTCCTCGGGCGTGACGACACCGCGGCTCTTGGCGCCGTACTCCATCCGGCCGAGGGTCTCCCCGGCGTGGCTGAGGTCCAGGACACCGGCCGGCTCCGAGCCGGCGGTGCCGGCGGCGCCGGCGGTGCCGACGATCTCACCGAGCTGCGGGGTCCGCTCGTCGAGCAGCACCGTGATGCGCACCCAGCGCAGGCCCAGGCTGTCGTGCACGAGCTGGGCCAGCAGCGGCGCCAGCTCGGCAACGTCGTACGCCGTCTCGAGCAGTGCGCCGGCCCGCAGCAGCAGCTCGCCCGTGGGCACCCGCCGGCCGAGGATCCAGCCG
>JALYXH010000004.1 GCA_030947185.1 Actinomycetota bacterium
GTGCAGGAACGACCAGCGCAGCTCGGTGTCGACAGTGAGGCCGGCCACCGGCCGGTCCCCGGAGAGCAGCCCGCGCAGGGCCGCGACGTCGGCCTCGCCGCGTGCGGTCGCCGCGAAGGCGCGGGCGTAGGCGAGCTGGTGGTCGCTGCCGGCAGGGGCGGCACGCATGGACTGCGCTGTGGCGCCGGCGATCGCCCGCAGGGCCGGCTCGCGGTTGCCGGGGTCGCCGTACTGGGTGACCGCAGCCATCGCCTGCCGCAGCAGCGACTGGACCACGCCGATGTCGGTCTCGCCGCCGATGCCGGCCAGCACCAGGCGCAGGTAGTCGCGGGCCGCCATCTCGGCGTCGCGGGTCATGTCCCACGCGGCCGCCCAGCACAGCGCGCGCGGAAGCGGGTCGCGGAACTCGCCGATGTGCTCGGTCAGGGTGGCCAGCGACCGCTCGTCCAGCCGGATCTTCGCGTAGGTCAGGTCGTCGTCGTTGACCAGCACCAGGTCCGGCTGGCGTACGCCGACCAGGGCCGGCACTTCCGTGCGCGGCCCCACGACGTCGAGCTCGACGCGGTCCCGGCGGACGAGTCCGTGCGCGGTGCGGTCGTAGAGCCCGACGGCGACGCGGTGCGAGCGCAGGGTCGGGTGCGTCTCGGCGGCCTCCTGGGTGATGCCGAACACGGTGAAGCGGCCGGCGTCGTCGGTCTCGAAGCCGGCCCGCAGGGTGTTCACCCCGGCCGTCTCCAACCACTCCTTCGACCAGGACGACAGGTCCCGGCCGGACGCCGCCTCCAGCTCCGTGAGCAGGTCGGCGAGGGTGGTGTTGGCGTACTCGAAGCGGCGGAAGTAGCTGCGCAGGCCGGCCAGGAACTCGGGGCGGCCCACCCAGGCGACCAGCTGCTTGAGCACCGAAGCGCCCTTGGCGTAGGTGATCCCGTCGAAGTTGACCCGCACCGAGTCGACGTCGACGATCTCGGCGGCGATCGGGTGGGTGGAGGGAAGCTGGTCCTGGCGGTAGGCCCAGGTCTTCTCGACGTTGGCGAACGTCGTCCAGCCGCCGCGGTACTTCGTCGCCTCCACCTGGCACAGCACGCTCATGTACGTCGCGAACGACTCGTTGAGCCACAGGTCGTCCCACCAGCGCATGGTGACCAGGTCGCCGAACCACATGTGCGCCATCTCGTGCAGCACCGTCTCGGCCCGCCGCTCGTAGGCGGCGTTGGTGACCTTGGACCGGAAGACGTAGTCCTCGAGGAAGGTCACGGCGCCGGCGTTCTCCATCGCCCCGGCGTTGAACTCCGGCACGAACAGCTGGTCGTACTTGGGGAACGGGTAGCGGTAGTCGAAGACCCGGTGGTAGAAGTCGAAGCCTTGCTTGGTGATCTCGAACAGGTCGGCCGGGTCGAGGTGCTGGGCCAGCGTGGCCCGGCAGAGGATCCGCAGCGGGATCCCGTCGTGCTCGTCGCTCACCACGGCGTACGGGCCGGCGATGAGGGCCGAGATGTAGGTCGACATCCGCGGGCTTGGCTCGAACCGCCAGCGCACCGGTGCGGCCGGGTCGCCCTCGTCGGTCGCCTCGCTGGCCGCCGTCGGCATGTTCGACACGACCTCCCAGCCCACCGGCGCCACGACCGTCAGGTCGAAGATCGCCTTGAGGTCGGGCTGGTCGAAGCAGGCGTACATCCGGTGTGCGTCCGACGTCTCGAACTGGCTGTAGAGGTAGACCGAGTCGTCGACGGGGTCGACGAACCGGTGCAGCCCCTCGCCCGTGCGCATGTAGGCGCAGTCGGCCACCACCCGCAGCTCGTTGCTCTCGGCCAGCCCGGTCAGCGTGATGCGCTCGCCGTCGAAGGCCGCCGACGGGTCGATCGGCCGCCCGTTGAGCTCGATCTGGTGAACCCGCGGCGCGCAGAGCTCGACGAACGTCTCGCCGCCCGCCTCCCGGCAGGTGAAAGCGATCACTGTGGTCGAACGGAAGGTCTCCTCGCCGGGCCCGCCGGCGCCGTCGGTGAGGTCGAGGTCGACGGCGTACGTCGCGACGTTGAGCCGGCGGGCCCGCTCGGCCGCCTCGACCCTCGTCAGGTTGTTGCCGGCCACGACGGGCGCTCCTTCGCAAGCAGGGCTGGTGCAGCGCAAGTCTTCCATGGGCCGGCTCAGGTGGGCCGCCGGAAGCATCCGTCCCCGCCCGCGGTTGCGCAGAGGACGACCAGAGGAGATGCGATGACCCCGCCATCGACGCAGACAGTCGAACTGGACAGCAGCAGAAGCGAGCCGGCCACCGGCACGGCCGACTTCTGGTTCGACCCGGTTTGTCCGTGGGCGTGGATGACCTCGCGCTGGATGCTGGAGGTGGAGCGGGTCCGGGGGGTCGCCGTGCGGTGGCACGTCATGAGCCTTGCCGTGCTGAACGAGGGCAGGGAGATGCCCGAGGAGTACCGCGAGGGCATGCTCCACGCCTGGGGACCGGTGCGTGTGGTCATCGCCGCCCGGCGCGCCCTCGGCGAGCAGGTGGTTCTCCCGCTGTACACCGCCCTCGGCCACCGCTTCCACAACGAGCAGGCCCCCCGCGACCGCGCCACTGTCGAAGCTGCCCTGGCCGAGACCGGGCTGCCGACGTCGCTTGCCGACGCGATGACCAGCACCGATTACGACGACGAGCTGCGCGCGTCCCACCTCGACGGCATCAGCCGGGTGGGCATGGACGTCGGCACGCCGGTGATCTCGGTCAACGGCGTCTCGTTCTTCGGCCCCGTCGTGTCGCCGACTCCCCGCGGCGAGGCGGCCGGACGGCTCTGGGACGGCGTGGTGCTGGTGGCCGGCACCGATGGCTTCTTCGAGCTCAAGCGCACCCGCGACCGGGACCCGATCTTCGACTGAGCCGGCCGCCGGCCTGACGTAGGCTCGAGCCGACGGGCAGACGGTCGACCTCGGGGAGTTCTGGGCCATGGCAGACGTGCAGGTGCGTGACTCGTTCTACGTCGACGGCGGCTGGCGGAAGTCCTCGGGCGACGAGGTCATCGAGGTCGTCAACCCGGCGACGGAGCAGGTCATCGCCACCGTCCCGGCCGGCACCGCGGCCGACGTCGACAGCGCTGTGGCCGCGGCCCGGGCGGCCTTCCCCGCCTGGGCGTCGACCGGCGTCGAGGAGCGGGCGAAGTACCTGTCCCGGATCCAGGAGGCGCTGGCGGCCCGGCAGGACGAGATCGCGGCGGTCATCACTGCCGAGCTGGGCGCGCCCAACAAGCTGGCCAAGGGCATCCAGGCCGGGCTGCCTATCGCCGTCTTCGGCAGCTACGCCGCGATGCTGGCTGACTACGCGTTCGAGGAGCGGGTGGGCAACTCTCTCGTGGTCCGCGAGCCGATCGGGGTGGTCGCCGCCATCACGCCCTGGAACTACCCGCTGGAGCAGGTGGCCCGGAAGGTCGCCCCGGCGCTGGCGGCGGGCTGCACCATCGTCCTCAAGCCCAGTGAGGTCGCGCCGCTGGCCGCCTACCTGCTGGCCGAGGTGCTCGACGAGGTGGGACTGCCGGCCGGCGTCTTCAACCTGGTGACCGGCTACGGGCCGGTGGTCGGCGAGGCGATGGCCGCCCACCCGGAGGTGGACATGGTCTCGTTCACCGGCTCGGGGGCTGCCGGCCGGCGGGTCTCCGAGGTCGCCGCGGCAACCGTCAAGCGGGTGGCGCTCGAGCTGGGCGGCAAGTCGGCCAATGTCATCCTGGCCGACGCCGACCTGACGAAGGCAGTCAAGATCGGTGTCGCCAACGCGTTCCTCAACTCGGGCCAGACCTGCACGGCCTGGACCCGGATGCTGGTCCCGGCGGCCATGCATGACGAGATCGTGGAGCTGGCGACCACGACGGCCGCGGCCTACACCGTCGGCGACCCCACCGATGACGCGACCAGGCTCGGCCCGGTCGTCTCGTCCGCCCAGCTCGACCGGGTTCGGGGGTACATCGAGAAGGGGATCGCGGAAGGCGCCCAGCTCATGACCGGCGGCGCCGAGGCGCCCGAGGGTCTCGAGCGCGGCTACTACGTACGCCCGACGGTGTTCGCCGGCGTACGGCCGGACATGACGATCGCGCAGGAGGAGATCTTCGGCCCGGTGCTGTCGATCCTCCCGTACGACGACGAGGACGACGCGGTGGCGATCGCCAACGGGACGATCTACGGGCTCGCCGGCGCGGTCTGGTCGGCTGACCAGGACCACGCGGTCGAGGTGGCCCGGCGGCTGCGGACCGGCCAGGTCGACATCAACGGCGGCAAGTTCAACCCGGTGGCGCCGTTCGGTGGTTACAAGCAGTCGGGCAACGGCCGCGAGCTGGGCACCTTCGGTCTCGACGAGTTCCTCGAGGTCAAGTCACTGCAGCTGTAGCGGGATCGGTGCGCGTTCGGCCGCCTCAGACCGGTCCTTCGCGCACGGATGCACGTCGATCAGGTGACGATCTCCATCCAGCGCCCGCGCTCGTCGAGTTGCGGTACGACGGGCAGCACGCCCGCCTCGCCGCGGGCCCAGCGCAGCGCCGACCAGGCCGCCGCGAGGGCGTCGAGTGCGTCGTCCGGCCGGGCCGGCCTGGGTCGCGTAGCAACCAGCTCAGAGACCCCGGCCAGCCAGCACGCCAGCGCCTCGAGGCGGCCCGCGCGGCCGGCCGCAGTCTTCTTCGCAGCCAGCACCCGTCCCGTCATCGCCCGGAACGACAGCTCGGGGTGCACCTCGACCACCCGCCGTTGCAGCGCTGGCGTGATCACGGCGTCCCACTCGGCGATCTTGGCGGTGATGTTCCAGGTCTGCAGCGAGATGGCCTTGCCGCACGCGGCCCGGCTGAGCGCGCAGGCCTCGGCGTAGGTCCTCGCCGGCAACACTGACCGGACCGGCGCGTTGAACACGCTCGAGCCGCGGGGGCTCAGCGCGGCTCGGACCGCCGTGTCGGCTGCCCGCACCGAGCCGGTGGCCAGCCCGATCGGGATGTCGACCCCTGTTGCCGCGGCGCCTTCCCGGTCGGCCAGGCCCAGCACGGCAGCCGCGTCGGGCGCCAGGTGCCAGCGGACCGTTCCCGCTGCGGTGTCGACGAGCGCGGCCACCCAGCCGCCGGGACAGCCGTCGACGCCGAGCACCCGTGTCACCGGCGCTGTCACCATGGCGAGCGGCACCTGAGAGACTGCCGGCCATGCGCGTCTACCTCGGCTCCGACCACGCCGGCTTCGAGCTGAAGGCCGCTCTGGTCGAGCACGTCCGCGACCTCGGCCACGAGCCGGTCGACTGCGGTGCGCCGGCGTACGACGCCCAGGACGACTACCCGCCGTACGTCCTGCTGGCCGCCAGCCGGACCGCGGCGGAGCCGGGCAGTCGCGGGATCGTGCTCGGGGGCTCGGGCAACGGCGAGGCGATCGCGGCGAACAAGGTGCCCGGCGTGCGCTGTGCGCTGGTCTGGACCGACGAGACGGCGCAGCTGGCCAGGGAGCACAACGACGCGACAGTGATCAGCCTGGGTGCGCGGATGTACCCGGTCGCCGACGCGTTGCGGTTCGTGGAGATATTCCTGGCCACCCCGTTCAGTGGGGACGCGCGGCACGCCCGCCGGATCGGGCAGCTCGAGGGCTACGAGCGGTCCCGGGAGCTGCCGGCGCTGCCCTGAGCCGGCGGGTGCGGGACGGCGGCCGGGGCCGTAGCAGGGGCCGTAGGAGGGGCCGTAGCAGGGGGCGACTGCCGGCGCAGCACGACGTTGCGCTCGGCGTCCGCGACCTCGGTCGCGCTTGGCCGCGACACGTCACGGGCCCGCATGGCGCCGCTTATGCCGACCTGGGACGGTCCGGCACCGACCAGGCCCTGTACGCCTCGACTGGTGGGCCGCTCGGCGCGCGGCTTGGTGGGTCGGCGGCCAGACTCCGGCATCGACGTACCTCTTCCCCATCGACACCAGGGAGCTCCCGTTGCCTGAGGGGCACACGATCCACCGGCTGGCACGCGACCACAAGCGCACGCTGCTCGGTCACCACCTTGGCGCGACCAGCCCGCAGGGCCGGTTCGCTGCGGGCGCGGCTCGCATCGACGGCCGGCGGCTGGAGCGGATCCAGCCGGTCGGCAAGCACCTGTTCTACGGCTTCGACTCCGGTGAGTGGCTGCACGTGCACCTCGGCCTCTACGGCTCCTTCGTGACCGCCCCGCTCCCGTCGCCCGAGCCCCGCGGCGCGCTGCGGCTGCGGCTCCGCACCGACGCGGTGTACGTCGACCTGCGCGGCCCCACCGCGTGCGAGCTGCTGCCGCCGGCCGGCAAGAAGGGCATCGAGGCCCGGCTCGGCCCGGACCCGCTGCGGGTCGGCGCCGACCCCACTCGGACCTGGGACCGGCTTCAGCGCAGCCGTATCCCGATCGGTGCCGCGCTGATGGACCAGTCGGTGCTGGCCGGGGTCGGCAACGTCTATCGGGCCGAGCTGCTGTTCCGGCACCGCGTCGAGCCGCATCGCCCGTCGCGCGAGCTGACCGAAGCCGACTGGCTCGCCATGTGGGCCGACCTGCGGACGCTGATGCAGGCCGGGGTCCGAGCCGGGCGCATCGTGACCACACGGGCGGCCGACCGGTCCCGGCGCAGCGGCCCGGCCCGGCGCGACGACGCCTACTACGTCTACCGCCGCACCGACCTGCCCTGCCGGATCTGCGCTACGCCGGTGCGCACCGAGGTGATGGCCGGCCGCAACCTCTACTGGTGCCCGGTCTGCCAGGCCCGGTGACGGGTCGCCGTCAGAAGACCAACGGGCACCACGGGAGGGGGTCGACGGCGAAGGCGCGGGCGGCTGCCGCCAGCGCACCGCGCCGGTGCTCCTCGACCCGGCCGGCCCCGCCCAGCGTCACCAGCGACGTACCCCCGAGGTAGGCGGCGCCGAGCTCGGTGGCGGACAGGGCCAGCTCCGCCGGCGCGTCGGTACGGGTGCAGGTGGCACCCGAGCTGTCCCCGCAGAGGTGCCAGCGGCCGGCGTTCCAGGGGCAGCTCTCGTCGGTGACCTCCAGCACCAGGTCGACCGGTCCGCCGAACGACCGGTTGGCCAGCGCGCGGTCGACATCGACCAGGCGCACCCACAGGCCGTCTTTCAGCGTGAGGCGGGCTCGGCGCGGGTCGCGCAGCAGGTGGGGAAGCGGGTCGTCCACCGGCAGGTTGTCGGCCACGACGTCGGCCATCAGGTCGATGTCGAGCAGGTAGCGCCACAGCCGCGCGTACGTCGCCGGACTTGTCGCCATGACCTCGCGCACCAGCACTCGGCCCGCCGGCAGGCTGTCCTTCGTGGCCTCCTTGGTGGCATAGAGGGCGTAGCCGTCCGGGCCGCCGGGTGAGTCGGAGACGACGGCCAGCAGCGGCGTGGCCCCGTCCCGCTGGTACTCCGCGTCGTAGAGCCGGTTCTCCCAGAACGGTGCGGTACGGGCGAAGCAGCCGACGCGGTCGGTCCACAGACCGTCGTAGACCTGGCGGAGGTCGGGCCGCAGGTCGGCGGGGACGCCGAGACGCAAGGGAGCGGCCGCGCCGAACGGCTGCACGAAGCTGCTCTCTCCCCGGCGCAGGCGCACCCCGACCCGCTGGCTGGCCAGCCCGTAGCCGAACCGGCCGTAGATCGAGGACTCCGCTGCCCACAGCGCCGCCACCGGCTCGCCTGCCTCGTGCAGCTCGGCCAGCTGGCGAGTCATCATCGCCGTCAGCAGCCCGCGGCGACGGTGTGTAGGCCGGACGCCCACCCAGGTCACGCCGGCCACGGGGGCGGGACCGCCGGCCAGCGCCATGCTCAAGCTGTAGATCGCCGCCCCCGCAACGACCTGGCCGTTGTCGAAGACGGCAAGGGTCCGCTCGAGCTCGAGGATGCTCCTGCCGAACTCGCGCTCGTCGGCGCGGTCGTTCTCGCCGAAGGTGACGGAGAGGTTGGCGTAAAAGGCCGGGTACTCCTCGGACGTGATCGGCCGCATCTCCAGGCCCGACAAGCTCACACGTCGTTGTCTACCCGAGTAGGCAGGCCCCGGCCAACGGTTTGTCGGGCCGGTCCCGCGGTATGCCGGAGGTAAAGCGGCTGCGTTACCCGACCCACCTCACATCGGAGTGCTCTCATGCCTGACAGGCAGTCCCTGCCGAGGCCGGTCGGTCTCTACCTCGACATCACGACAGCCCTCGTCAAGCTGCCGTTCCGGGTGGCCTTTCTCCCGGTCCGCGTGGTCTCCCGCGGGCTGCATGCCGCCCCTCTGGTCAAGGCCGGGATCGGCGCCGTGGCCGGCGGCCTGCGCCGCGGTAGCGAGGACCTGCCCACCGGCCAGGGCGGCGCGGCTACCGCCGATGCGGCTGGCTCCGAGACACCGGCCGACGAGACGCGGGCCGACGAGACGCGGGCCGACGAGACACCGGCCGACGAGACACCGGTCGACGAGCAGCCCAAGGGCGCCCCGACTCCCACCCAACGTGAGGCGATCGAGGCGCGGGCACGCGCGGACGCCCCGCACCTGCAGTCGGTGCCGTCGCCGGCGTCGCCTTCGACGGTGGAGGAGGTCGTCAACCCGCTGAACGTCGCCGAGGAGGTGCTGCAGGCGAGCCAGGCCGAGCCGGGGTCGGAGATGGCTCACGGCGAGCTGCCGCTGCCCGACTACGACCACCTCACCCTCGGGTCACTGCGCAGCCGGCTGCGCTCCCTCGACGCGCTGCAGCTCGTCCAGCTGCGCGACTACGAGCGGGCGCACGCGAGCCGGCTTCCGGTGCTGATGCTCTTCGACAACCGGATCGCCAAGCTCTCTGCCGGCGAGTCAGAGCCGCCCCCGCTGGCAGGCCAGGGAGGCACGCCCGGTCTCCGGTCCTGACGGACCCGCCTTGGGGCTTGTCGGTCCCAGTGGCTAGAACCAGTCCATGAGTACGCCGGATCTGCGCGCCACAGCCGAGGCGCACCTGCGTGCGCTGGCGGGGGAGCACGCCGTCCTGCGGGACGACCAGTGGGCTGCCATCGAGTCGCTCGTGGTCGCCCGCCGGCCGACCCTGGTGGTGCAGCGCACCGGGTGGGGGAAGTCGGCGGTCTACTTCGTGGCCACCGCCCTGCTCCGCGCTCGCGGCAGCGGTCCGACGGTGATCGTCTCGCCCCTGCTGGCCCTGATGCGCAACCAGATCGCTGCCGCCGAGCGGGCCGGCATCCGGGCCCGCACCGTCAACTCGACCAACCTCGACGCCTGGCAGGCGGTCTACGCCGAGGTCGCGGCCGGGGCTGTCGACGTCCTGCTGGTGAGCCCCGAGCGGCTCAACAACCCGGACTTCCGCGACCAGGTGCTTCCGGCACTGGCCGGCACCGCCGGCCTGGTCGTCATCGACGAAGCCCACTGCATCTCGGACTGGGGTCACGACTTCCGCCCCGACTACCGGCGGATCCGCACGCTGCTGGCCGGGCTGCCGCCGGCCACGCCGGTGCTGGCGACGACGGCGACCGCCAACGCCCGGGTCACCGCCGACATCGCCGAGCAGCTGGGCGCGGGCGACACCGCTGTCTTCCGAGGCAACCTCGACCGGGAGAGCCTCGCTCTGTCTGTCCTGCAGCTGCCGAGTCCGGCGCACCGGCAGGCCTGGCTGGCCGAGCATCTCGGCGAGCTGCCGGGATCGGGCATCGTCTACACGCTCACTGTCGCCGAGACCGTGGCGGTCACCGAGATGCTGACCGAGCGCGGGTACCGGGTGGCGGCGTACTCCGGGCAGACCGACGACGCCGAGCGTCTGCAGGCCGAGGACGACCTGCTGGCCAACCGGGTCAAGGCTCTGGTCGCCACCTCGGCACTCGGGATGGGCTTCGACAAGCCCGATCTCGGCTTCGTCGTCCATCTCGGCGCGCCGCAGTCGCCCATCGCCTATTACCAGCAGGTCGGCCGGGCCGGCCGGGCCACCGAGTCCGCCCAGGTGGTGCTGCTGCCGGCCGAGGAGGACGAGCAGATCTGGCGCTACTTCGCCGGCCTTGCCTTCCCGGCCGAGGAGCAGGTACGCCGGACCCTGGCCGCCCTGACCGAGGCCGGCCGGCCGGTGTCGACGGCGTCGCTCGAGGCGCAGGTGGACCTGCGGCGCAACCGGCTGGAGATGATGCTCAAGGTCCTCGACGTCGACGGCGCCGTACGACGGATGCGCGGCGGCTGGACGGCGACGGGGCAGCCCTGGAGCTACGACGCCGAGCGCTACCGCCGCGTCGCCGAAGCGCGGTCGGTCGAGCAGCAGGCGATGCGGGCCTACCTCGCCACCGACGGCTGCCGGCTGGAGTTCCTCCGGCGCCAGCTCGACGACCCGGCGGCGTCGGCGTGCGGGCGCTGCGACAACTGCACCGGGGTGCCGACGTCGGGGGCGGTGGCCGAGACGTCCCTGCAGCAGGCCCGGGCCGATCTCGAGCGGGTGGGGGTGCCCATCGAGCCACGCCGGCTCTGGCCGACCGGGATGGCGGCCGTCGGAGTGGCCCTGGCCGGCAAGATCGCCGCGGACCGCCAGGCCGAGCCGGGCCGGGCCCTCACCCGGCTCAGCGATGTGGGCTGGGGGACCAGGTTGCGGCCGCTCCTGGGCCCGGGCGCCCCGGACGGCCCGGTCCCGCCGGAGGTGCTGGCCGGCGTCGTACGCCTGCTGGCGGGCTGGGGCTGGCAACGCCGGCCGGTGGCCATCGTGTGCGTTCCCTCGCGGGCGCGGCCCCAGCTGGTCGCGTCGCTGGCCCGCGGCATCGGCGAGATCGGCCGGCTGCCGGTGATCGGCACGCTGGATCGCCGGGCCGGCACCGCGCCGGGCGGCGGTCGAAGCAACAGCGCCCAGCGCCTGCGCGAGCTCGCTGACGCCTTCGAGGTGCCGGCCGAGCTGGCGCAGGCGCTCGCCGCCACGGCGGGCGAGCCGGTGCTGCTCGTCG
>JALYXH010000021.1 GCA_030947185.1 Actinomycetota bacterium
CGGTGGCTGGGGTGACCGTGTACTTCCAGCTGCCGGCTGGGACCGCCGTTTCGGTGCAGGACGTTGCGATGACGGTGCCCAGGCAGCTGCCACCGGCCATCAGCTGCGCGGCGACGCCGCTCGAGTCATAGCGGGTGATCAGGTACGAGGTGACGCCGGCTCCGCTGGAGTAGGTCGACGCGGTCCATGCCAGGTCGACGTTGCGCCCGGTGACCGTCACGGTCGGCGAGTTGCCGGCATTGGTCGTGGCGGCGGCGGCAACAGCTGGTCCGTTGCCCGTGCTCACCCACGAGGCGTTCGCGACGGACAGCGAGACCGACAGGCCACCGGCCAGCCAGGGCACCAGCACCAACCGTGCACGCCTGTTCATCGAAGTGACCGCCGCCACGCGCGAAGCGGGAACCCCGTCGTGCCCATGGGGTTCTCGCCGCGACGGGCTGACATAGGTACCTCACTGGTGTAGAGCCTGGCGGCCGGGCCGAGTCAGGGCCGGCCGCCCAGCTGACCGTGTCGACCGGCTAGGAGGAAGCACCAGTCAGGGTGACCGCGACCGTGAAGGTGGCGCCCTGGCAGCCGTTGCTCGAGGCGTTGCTCATCGCGACGATCGGGGCGGACAACGCCGTGCCGGCGCTGTTGGCCGGCACAACCAGGCTGACCGTGGGCGTGCTGAAGGAAAGGCCGGTCGTCGTGCAGCCGGCCGAGTGGCCGGCGTCGACGGTGACCGCGCCCATGGACGCGCTGGTGAAGGTCACCTGGTAGGGGTTCGGGTTGGTGACGGACATCGACAAGGTGCCGGTGGTCTGGCCCGGGTAGACGTCGGCCGTGGTCGTACCCGCGGAGACGACGCTGGCCACCGCGGTCTTGGCCAGTGCGGCACCGGAGCCGGAACCGTTCTGCGTCCAGGCCGCGACGGCGACGCCGCCACTGAGGGCGCCGACGAGGAGAAGGGCGGTTGCCGCGGAGCGCCGGGTGAACGCCTTCTTGTTCATGTCACTTCTCTCTTCGTACCGCCCCGCAGCCCGGGAATGGCCGGCGCTACCCGCACCGTCTTTTCCTTCTTCGGCGCCTCACCGGGAGAACCGATAGTCATCCGGAGCCACTTTTTGCGCCGAATGGAGTAGCGAATGCGGGTTCACTCGTTCAACCCATTCTCAGGAATGGCGTTCTGCTGTTACGGAACGGCCCGAAATGGCTCGGTGTGTTGGCTTTTCGCAGGGCCACCAGCGCCGAGTCCGTAGGCTGGGCCCGGTGAGCGACCGAGACCTGCTGCTGCAGCTGATCAAGGATCGGGCCGTGGTCCACGGCCGGGTCGTCCTGTCCTCGGGCCGGGACGCCGACTACTACGTCGACCTTCGGCGCATCACCCTTGCCTGCGCGGCCGCCCCCCTGGTCGGCCGGGTCCTACTCGAGCTGACCGCAGGAATGGACTTCGACGCCGTCGGTGGCCTCACGCTCGGGGCCGACCCGGTGGCGGCCGCGATGCTGCACGCCGCCGCCCAGCGCGGCCGGGCGCTGGATGCCTTCGTCGTACGCAAGGAGGGCAAGGCGCACGGGCTGCAGCGCCGGATCGAGGGCCCGGACGTCGCCGGTCGGCGGGTGCTGGCCGTCGAGGACACCTCCACCACCGGCAGTTCGGTGCTGACCGCGGTGGCTGCGCTGCAGGAGGCCGGTGCGGAGGTGGTGGGCGTCGCGGTCCTGGTCGAGCGGGGTGCCGCCCCCGCTGTCGAGGCAGCAGGGCTTCGCTATCTCGCGGCGTACAGCCTGACCGACCTGGGGCTCGGTCCGGGCTGAACGCTTCGCTAGCCCGTTCGCCGTACAGCAAGGGCTTTCCGGCGCCGAGAAAGACGGAGTGATTCTCGGGCTGCTCGTCCTCGGCGCCGCATTAGCCATTGGCTTCGTCGTTTACAACTACGTGGTGGCGCAACGACGGCGTGAGGCGCTACAGGTCTTCGCGATGTCGCGAAGGTGGACCTACCGCGCCGCGGACGATCGCTACGCCACCCGCTGGTCCGGTCAGCCGTTCGCCGACGGCACCAACCGGCGCGCCCGCAACGTGATCACCGGCACGACCGGCGGCTTCCCCGTCGTCGCATTCGACTACTCCTACGAGACGGAGTCGACCGACAGCGACGGCGACCGCTCGAGGACCACCCACCGGTACGCCGTCACCGCGCTCGTCATGCCCGGCTACCTCCCGCGGCTGTCGGTGACGCCGGAGAGCGCGCTGAGCCGGGTCGGGGCGGCTCTGGGCGCCGCCGACATCGAGCTCGAGAGCGAGGCGTTCAACCGCCGGTTCCGGGTGACCTGCCCCGACCGCAAGTTCGCCAGCGACGCGCTCGTCCCCCGGACCATGGAGCTGCTGCTCGCCCGGTCGCCGCTGCACTGGCGGATGGAGGGCAGCGAGATCCTTTGCTGGGAGGTCGGCTCGCACACGCCGGTGCAGATCCTCGAACGCGCCTCGACCCTCGCCGCCGTGGTCGGCGGCATCCCCTCGTTCGTCTGGCAGGACCACGGCGCCCAGCCGCCGGTCGCTGCCCGTCCGACCGCGCAGCCGTATCGGTCCGCGCCGATCCCCGGGAGTAGCACCTCATGATCGCCCTAGTCGCCACCCTCGCTGTCGTCGCGCTGCTGGCTGTGGCCGGCGTCGCGGCGTACAACCGCTTCGTCCGCCAGCGCAACCTGATCCAGGAGTCCTGGCGCCAGGTCGACGTCGAGCTGACCCGCCGCCACGACCTGGTGCCCAACCTGGTGCAGACGGTGCTCGGGTACGCCGCTCACGAGCGCACCGTCCTGCAGGCCGTCACCGACGCGCGGGCCTCGGCCCAGCGGGCGCAGCGCGACAGCGCCTCCGGGGTGGCGGGGGTCGCCGCCGCGGAGGGCGCTCTCGGCGGCTCGCTGGGCCGGCTGTTCGCCGTCGCGGAGAGCTACCCGAGCCTGCAGGCCGACCAGAACTTCCTGGCTCTGCAGGCCCAGCTCACCGAGACCGAGGACCGGATCGCCGCCGGCCGCCGGTTCTACAACGGAAACGTGCGCGCCTACAACACCCGGATCGAGACCTTCCCGTCCTCGGTGCTGGCCGGGCTGTTCTCCTTCCGGCCGGCCGGCTACTTCCAGACCTCCGACGCGGGCGAGCGGATGCCGGTAGCCGTCGACTTCACCTCGCTCGGGGCGGCGTCGGTGCCGGCGCAGGCCGGTCCCCCTGCGCAGACGGCGCCGGTGTCGGCAGCACCGGCCGGCGGCCTGCCACCGTACGAGGCGCCGGGGTTCTGACCCGGACCGCCCTCTAGGCTCGAAAGCGTGGGCGGCGGCAGCGAGGTGCTCGGACCGCCACCGGCGGTGGCGGACGACCGGTTCGTGCGCGTAGCTGCGGCGCTGTGTGCCGACCTGCTCGAGCCGCACGCGGAGCAGGTGGACGTCGACGGCGTTCCCCGCAGCCATCTCGAGTCGCTCGCCTATGCCGGCCTGCTCGGTCTGGCCGCTCCGGCTGACATCGGCGGCGGCGAAGCCACTCCTGCAGTCGTCCGGGAGGTGACCGAGCTGCTGGCCGGCGCCGACGGCTCCACCTGGCTGGTCGCGGCCCAGCACGCCAGCCCGCTGACGATGCTCACCGCCTCGGCCAACGCCGACCTGCGCGCCGCATGGCTGCCCGACCTGGTCCGCGGCGGAACGCTGGCCGGCGTCGCGTTCTCCCACCTGCGCCGTCCGGGTCCCGTGCCGGTGACCGCCCGGCCGACAGCTCACGGCTACGACGTCAGCGGCACCGTTGCGTGGATGACGTCGTGGGGCCTGGCCGAGGTGTTCCTGCTGGCCTCGGTCACCCCGGACGACGAGATCGTCTGGGCCCTGCTCCCGGCTCGCGACGAGACCGAGCGGGTTATGTCAGCTCCGCTACGACTGGCGGCGATGGCGGGCACGGGCACGGTCACCCTCCAGCTGGCCGGTGTCCGGGTGCGCGAGGCCGACATCGTGTCGGTGGAGCCGCTCCAGTCCTGGCGGGAGCGGGACCGGCAGCGCACCGCCAACGCCACGCCCGCGGTCTTCGGTCTCCTGCGCACCGTCGTACGGCGATTGGCGGCAGCCGCCGAACGGCGCCGGGAGCCGGCCGGGGTCGCGTTGGCCGAGCGGTTCGCATCCGAGGCCGCCCGGCTCCGGGCTGCGGCCTACCGGTTGGTCGACGACGTACCGGCAGCCGAGTCGCTGGAGGAGCGCCTGGAGATCCGGGCGGCCGGCCTCGATCTGGCGGTGCGCGCGAGTGCCGCGCTGGTGGCCGTCGGCGCCGGCGGCTCGATGGCGCTCACCGCACCGGCGCAGCGGCTGGCGCGGGAGGCGCTGTTCCACCTGGTGCAGGCGCAGACCGGGCCGGTCCGGACGGCCACGCTGCGCCGGCTCGCCGGACCCGGCTAGCCGGCCTGCTCGGTCCGTGCGCGGGCCCATTCGCGCAGCAGCGGCTTGTCGGCCTTGCCGGTGGGGTTGCGCGGAAGGTCGTCGAGCAGGTGGACGTGCCGCGGGGTGGCGTAGTCAGCCATCCGGTCCCGCACCCACCCACGCACAGTGGCCGGCGTCAGCTCGGCCCCAGCGGCGGGGACCACGAAGGCAGCGACCGCCTCGCCCGCGAGGGCGTCCGACATTGCCACCACCGCGGCATCAGCGATGTCGGGGTGCTCCCGTAGAAGCGCCTCCACCTCGGCCGAGAAGATCTTGTTGCCGCCGCGGTTGATCATGTCTTTGGTGCGGTCGAGAATGTAGACGAAGCCGCTGGGGTCGATGCGGGCGATATCGCCGGTGTCGAACCAGCCGTCCTGGATCGCGGCCGCCGTGGCGGCCGGGTCGCCGGCGTAGCCGGTGGTGACCAGCGAGCCACGCAGCCAGAGCTCGCCCGGCGCGTCCGCAGGCAGCGCTGTCCCCTCGCTGCCGCGGATCTCGGCCTCCATGCAGGGCAGCAGGCGTCCCACCGAGCCCGGGTGGTCCGCGAACTCCTCGTCGCGCAGCACGGTCGCGGGTGAGTGCGTCTCGGACAGGCCGTAGACGTCGTAGAGCCGGACAGCGGGTAGGCGGGCGCGGAGCGCCGTGACCAGGCGGGCGGGGAACGGCGCCCCGCCGGCGCCGACTCGCGTCAGCGCCGGCAGCTGCTCGGCGTTCATCTCGGGGAGCCGGACCGCGAGCTGCCAGACCGACGGGACGGCATAGGCCCACGAGATCCGCTCCCGCACCAGCGCAGCGACGAAGTCCCGCGGGGCGCTGCTGTCGAGCAGCACGCAGCTCGCGCCGGCCAGCATCGAGGGCAGCACGTGCGCGTGCATGGCGCTGATGTAGTAGAGCGGGAACAGCACAGCTGTGCGGTCCTGCGGGTCGAGCTGGAGCAGCCGCTGGTAGCTGATCGCGCTGTGCACGCTGGCCCGGTGCACGACCTGGCTCGCCTTCGGCCGGCCGGTCGTCCCGCTGGTGTGCACGACGGCGTACGTCGCGTCCTCGGCCGGCTGCTCGGTGTGGGTGTACCGCCAGGGCACCGGCCGGCTCAGCAGCGCCTCCAGCGGTTCGATCCGCCGGGCGCCGGCCGCCCGCAACCCTTCGTCGTACGCCGGTGCAGCCAGCGCCAGAGCGACGCCGGAGTGCTCGAGCACGTAGGCCCACTGTGCCGGCGCCAGCCGGGTGTTCAGACCGACCATCACCGTGCCCGCTCGCGCGCAGGCGAACAGCAGGACAGCCAGCGCCAGGCTGTTGTCGGAGGCGACCGCCACCGGGTCACCGGGCCGCAGCCCCTGTCCGGCCAGCCAGTCGGCGGCGCCCTCGACCAGGTCGGCGAATCCGGCGTACGTCGTGGCGCTGCCGTCCGGCGCCTGCATCGCCACGGCGTCGGGCCAGCGCCGTACCGCCCGGTCGAGAACGTCGAGGACGGTTCGCGGCCGGCGCGGGTAGGACAGGGCAGGAGCGCCCAACCAGTGCTCCACCGAGATCGGCCCGTCGGGCGCGAGGTCGGCGCCGGTGATGTCGTGCTCGCCAGCCGGGTCTGTCGTCACGGGCGCCTGACGTCGGTGGAGTTGAACGTCGATTGAACCATCCCCCGGGTGACAAGCCGAGGAGCCCGGCCCCCTGACGGGGACCGGGCTCCTCGGGTCGTGACTCGATCAGGTCCAGCTGTGGCCACGGCGAGTGGCGGTGAATGACGTAGTCATCTGGTCACTTCCAATCGTCCTGGCCGAAGCCGTGCTTGTGGGCGTTGCC
Source organism: Actinomycetota bacterium (assembly GCA_030947185.1). GTDB lineage: Bacteria > Actinomycetota > Actinomycetes > JALYXH01 > JALYXH01 > JALYXH01. The sequence goes on from JALYXH010000021.1 coordinate 6,223, forward strand.
GGACGGGTTGCAGACCGACTTGCCCTTGCCGGAGGTGCAGGTGGTCGTGGAGGCGGGAGCCCACGAGCTGGACGACCAGCCGGAGTCGGCCCAGGAGCTCCCGGCCCAAGCGGAGCCGGCCCAGCCACTGCCGGCCCAGCCGGAGCCGGCCCAGGAGCTGCCGGCCCACGCACTGCCGGCCCACGACGATCCGGCCCAGGAGCTGCCGGCCCAGGACGAGCCGGCCCAGGAGCTGCCGGCCCACGTCGATCCGGCCCACGACGAGCCGTTCCAGACCCCGCCGGCCCAAGACGAGCCGGCCAGCTCGGCGCTGGCCAGAGCTGCCGCGTTGACAGGCATGCCCATGATGTCCTGCTCGCCGGTCAACGTGACGCCGTTGAGGACAAGGTGGGCTGAGCCACGCGCGCTCTCCAGCAGGCCGGTCCCGCTACCCGGCACGTCGGTCTGCGCGGCACTGAGCGGCAGCGACTTCCAGATGGTGGCACCGACGTTGATCAGGCCCTTGCCCTGCTGGGTGGCCGGGATGCTGCTGGACAAGGGCTTGGCGGTGTTCTTGAGCAGCCACTTGACCTGGTCCGGGGTGAGCCCGGGCCGGGCAGAGAGCAGCTGGGCGACTCCTCCGGAGGTGAAGGCGGCTGCCTGCGAGGTGCCGGAGCCGCGGAAGAAGCGGTCGTTGATCGCACCGCTGCCGCCGTAGGTGGCGTCGATGTAGGAGCCGGGCACCCGCAGCGACTGCACGTGCGTGCCCGGGGCGACCAGGGTCGGGTTGCGCACCCCGTCGCCGACCGAGGTGAACGAGGGCACCGAGTCATCGTTGGGCCCGTTGGGCCCGTTGGTGTCGTCGGCGCCGACCGCGATCACGAACGGGTCGAGTGCCGGGTTGTCCAGGTGGCCCAGCGCATTGCCCCGGTTACCGGCCGAGACGACGACGACGATGCCGGCTCGCCAGGCCACT
>JALYXH010000047.1 GCA_030947185.1 Actinomycetota bacterium
CGTGGCCTCGAGCGCGGCATGAACCAGCTTGCCGACGCCGTGAAGGTGACGTTGGGCCCGAAGGGTCGCAACGTCGTGCTGGAGAAGAAGTGGGGCGCTCCCACCATCACCAACGACGGCGTCTCGATCGCCAAGGAGATCGAGCTCGAGGACCCGTGGGAGAAGATCGGGGCCGAGCTGGTCAAGGAGGTCGCCAAGAAGACCGACGACGTCGCCGGTGACGGCACCACCACCGCCACCGTTCTCGCCCAGGCGCTCGTGCGCGAGGGCCTGCGCAACGTAGCCGCCGGGGCCAACCCGATGGCGCTCAAGCGGGGCATCGAAGCCGCCGTGGCTTCGGTCTCGGAAGTACTGAGCAACACCGCCACCGAGGTCGAGACCAAGGAGCAGATCGCGTCCACCGCCTCGATCTCGGCCGCCGACAACACCGTCGGTGACCTCATCGCCGAGGCGATGGACAAGGTGGGCAAGGAAGGTGTCATCACCGTCGAGGAGAGCAACACCTTCGGCCTGGAGCTCGAGCTCACCGAGGGCATGCGCTTCGACAAGGGCTACATCAGCCCGTACTTCTGGACCGACGCCGAGCGCATGGAAGCCGTGCTCGACGACCCGTACATCCTCATCGTCGAGTCCAAGATCTCGAACGTGAAGGACCTGCTGCCGCTGCTCGAGAAGGTCATGCAGTCGGGCAAGGCGCTGGCCATCATCTCCGAGGACGTCGAGGGCGAAGCTCTGGCCACCCTGGTCGTCAACAAGGTCCGTGGCACGTTCAAGTCGGTGGCCGTCAAGGCCCCGGGCTTCGGCGACCGCCGCAAGGCCATGCTGCAGGACATCGCCATCCTCACCGGTGGCCAGGTCATCAGTGAGACCGTGGGCCTCAAGCTCGAGAACGCCGGCCTCGAACTGCTGGGGCGCGCCCGCAAGGTCTCGGTCACCAAGGACGAGACGACGATCGTCGAGGGTTCCGGTGACAGTGACCAGATCCAGGGTCGCGTCAACCAGATCCGCGCCGAGATCGAGAACAGCGATTCCGACTACGACCGCGAGAAGCTGCAGGAGCGCCTGGCCAAGCTGGCCGGCGGCGTTGCGGTGATCAAGGTCGGCGCGGCCACCGAGGTCGAGCTCAAGGAGCGCAAGCACCGCATCGAGGACGCGGTGCGCAACGCCAAGGCGGCGGTTGAGGAAGGCATCCTCGCCGGCGGTGGCGTGGCGCTGGCTCAGGCCGGGCGCACCGCGTTCGACAAGCTGGACCTGGTTGGTGACGAAGCGACCGGCGCCAACATCGTGCGCATCGCGCTCGAGGCCCCGCTGAAGCAGATCGCCATCAACGCCGGCCTCGAGGGCGGCGTCGTGGCGGAGAAGGTGCGCGGCCTCGAAATCGGTCACGGCCTGAACGCCGCGACCGGCGAGTACGTCGACATGCTGGCGGCCGGGATTCCTGACCCGGCCAAGGTCGTCCGCTCGGCCCTGCAGAACGCGGCCTCGATCGCCGCGCTGTTCCTCACCACCGAGGCCGTCGTGGCCGACAAGCCGGAGAAGGCGTCCGCGCCGGCCGGCGGCGGGGGCGGCATGCCCGGCGGTGACATGGACTTCTGATCGGCGCCGGCTCTGGGGCCGGGCGGATCGGCAGTACCAGCTCAACCCGCGAAGGGGCGGACCCGAAAAAGGGCCGCCCCTTCGTCGTGTCCCGAAGCGTCTCCCCGAAGCGGTCATCGCCCGCCGGACCAGTTGCAGCACCTTCGTGCAGCTGAGGCGGCCGGAGCGGCGCGCTGAGCCCCCTCAGCTGCACATGGCCGGACAATGGCCCGACACGCGGGCCGACCCGAAACCGACCAGTGGGCGCCACGGCTAGCGCGGGATGGCCGGCTCAGGCGCCGACGTCGTGGACGTGGTGCACCAGGTCGTGGGCGAAGTAGCGCCCGAGCGAGTCGACGGTGAACACCGATCCGTTGGACCGGCGGCCCGGGCGTGACCACTGCTCGCGACGCACCGCGCGGAACGTGGCCGCCGCGTGTGCGCCCGCGGCGACCAACTCCGCGCTGACCGTCGCCGGATCCTGCGCCCAGTACCGCTCGGTGACGGCCGTCTCGTCCTGGTCCCAGTTGACGAAGCGTGGATCGTCCTCGTCGAGCATGAGGTGTACCCGCTCGTCGAAGATCCGGCAGACGTCGCGGACGTGGCAGCCGTACTCGAGCACCGACCAGACCGCCGGGTCTGTCCGCACCGCCGCGTTCGGATGCGCCAGGGCCGCGGCGAAACGTCCGGTGCAGTCATCGATCACGTCGGCGACGTCGGCGCCGGTGATCGCCGCCGCGTCGAAGCCGCACGCGGGGCAGGGCGCACTGAGCACCCACGTCCAGTCCTTCCCATCGGGCGCGGGCGGGGTGGGTTCGGTGGTCACCGTCGCCAGCGTAGATGTCGACCGCCCCCCGGCCGGCTGGATCGGGCGGGTCGGGGGGCGGTCGAGCGATGGTGTCGCGGCCGGCGAGGTGACGGTTCGCCGGCGGATGAATCCAGCTTAGGCGGCGCGGCGCCCACCCTCGGCCAGCCACTGCTGGCGGGCCAGTACGGCGGTGTCGGCGTTGTCGGAGAAGATGCCGTCGACGCCGAGGGTGAAGAACAGGCGCACGATCGGCCTCATCCCCGAGATCAAGCACTCGACCTACTTCCGCGCGGCCGGGCTGGCGATGGAGCGCCGGTTGTTGCGGGTCCTGAAGCGCAACGGGTTGGACGGCCGGAGGGCACCGACGATCATCCAGTCCTTCGAGGTCGGCAACCTGAAGTACCTGCACACCCTCACCACGACCCGACTGGTGCAGCTGACGTCGGCTACCGGGGCGCCCTACGACTTCACCGCGTCGGGCAACCCGCGCGGAGGACTTCACGCTGGCCGAGCTCAAGACGCTGCGCGCGGTGGAGCGGCTGCCGGCAATCCGCCAGCACAACACCCTCTACGACGGGCTGTTCGAGGTTCCGACCCTGCAAGAAGACATCGATCTGGTCAAGCGGCTCGAACGCAAGTACCACCAAGCAGCATCGATCGGAACGTGCGGGTGCGCATGGCAACTCCAGGGCTGGGGGGACGTGACCTTGGCCAGTACCCCAGAGCCGGGCGAACGGTCAGCTAACCCCGGGTGGTCGCCCGGGCAACGATCGCCCTAACGGACGGTGCCGGTCCTCAGGTCACCGATCGTCCACGGTTCGCCGGGCGATCTTCATGCGTTCCGGGAGCCATGACGCCCCCGACGCATCATGATCTACTTCGGCAGCGGATACAGCCGCACGCTGAACGTGGTCGGCTGGGCCCAGAGCACGTGCTGGGGTAGTGGTCCTGGCCCGCACGCCGCCGTGCCGATGCCGTCCTGAGTCACGTCGACGTTGAGGTAGACCCGATCGTGGGGGCGCAGCTGGTAGCCATGACTGGCCGCGTCCAGGTCCTCCGACGGCCAGCGCCGCGCGGACAGGGCGAACGTCGGCGCACCCTCGACGCGCAGCCCGGACCCGTCCCGCGCCGCCAGGTCGGCCCAGCGCACGTCCATCCGATTGCCGTTCTCCTGCGGGCGTAAGTAGGGCGTTTGCAGGTCCTCGATCGAGCGACGGAAGCGCCCGATCCGGGCGGCGGCGCGGGCATCGCGGTAGGACTCGCCGGGGCCCAGCCCGTACCACTGGACGTCGGAGATCGCCCCCGGCAGCTCCATCCGCAGGCCCAGGCGGGGCAGGGGCACCGCCGACCAGTCGCCGTCCGGCTCGACGTCGAGGCGCAGCTCGAGCCCGCCGTCGTCGGTGGACTGCCAGCGGTAGGTCGCGAAGAGGCCGAGGTCGGACGCGGCCGGCGAGACCCGGGCGCGCATCTGCAGGGTGTCGCCGTCGCGCTCGACCGAGATGGTGCGGTGGCGCATCCGGTTCAGCCCCAGTGTGTACCAGGCCGGCGCCACCCGCGGTCCGTGCTCGCCCCGGTCGTTGTCGGTGGGCGCCCGCCATACGTCGAGCCGGGGCCCGAGCAGGTCGAGGCCGCCGATGCGCCGCAGGCGACCGGTGTAGGGGTCGAACTCCCGGGGGACCGGCGGCCGGCCCGACGAGCGGCTGGGCTCGGCGCTCGCGAGCACGCCTTGCCCCCAGGCCAGCTCGTACCTCACCGGTGCCCACGCCGTGTCCGCGGCCAGCACCGCCCGGACGGTGACCACGAGCTCGCCGTGACCGGTCTGCGCCGCTGGGAGGTCGGACAGCGTCACCGAGGCCTGCTCACCCGCGGGGATGACCGGTACGTCGAGTCCACCGTCGGCCACCGCCCGACCGTCATCGGTCAAGGACCACTCGAAGCGCAGGTCGGAGGTGTCGACGAAGTCGCGGCGGTTGCTCACGGTCACTGCGGTTGCGGTGACGTCGATGCGCACCGGCGCGACCGCCCGCTGCAGCTCCAGCAGTCCGGGTGACGGCGTGCGATCAGGGAAGAGCAGCCCGTCGGCGATGAAGTTGCCGTCGTGCAGCTCCTCGCCGAAGTCCCCGCCGTAGGCGAAGAACTGTGCGCCGTCCGGTGTGGGCTGGCGCACACCATGGTCGATCCACTCCCAGATGAACCCCCCGGCCACCCGCGGATACTTCTCGAACCGCTCGGCGTACTCGATGAGACCGCCGGGGCCGACTCCCATGGCGTGGCCGTACTCGCACTGCAGGAACGGGATGGCTCGCCGGTGGGCATCGGCGCTCGGGTCGGCGGTGGTCGGCTCGTCGTGACGCCCGATCGCGTCGACCTCCTGATGGGTGGCGTACATCCGGCTGTAGACGTCGACGTAGCTCGAGTCCCAATCGCCCTCGTAGTGCACGGGGCGGGACGGGTCGCGCTGGTGGGTCCACTCGGCCATGGCGGCCAGGTTCTGCCCGGTGCCGCTCTCGTTGCCCAGCGACCACATGATCACCGACGGGTGGTTCTTGTCGCGCTCGACCGTGCGCTGCATCCGGTCCAGGCACGCCTCGCGCCAGCGCGGGTCGTTGCTCGGGTTGCGGCGCCAGCCGTTGGGTTCGAAGCCGTGCGTCTCCAGGTCGTTTTCGAGGATCACCCACAGGCCGTGCTGATCACACAGGTCGAGGAAGTCCGGATGCGGTGGGTAGTGGCTGGTGCGTACCGCGTTCACGTTGTGCTGCTTCATCAGCCGCACGTCGGCCAGCATGGTCTCGGCGTCCATCACCCGGCCGCGATCCGGATGCCACTCGTGACGGTTCACGCCGCGCAGGTACACCGGACGGCCGTTGACGGTGAGCACGCCATCGGTCGTGCGCACGGTGCGGAACCCGACCCGTTGGATCACCGTCTCGCCGGCGGCGCGGATCGTGATTTCGTAGAGGGTCGGCGTCTCGGCCGTCCACGGCTGTACGGCCGCCAGGTCCACCGGCACGCCGCCGGGTGCGTCGGCCAGGCCCAGAGCGGGGCAGCTCACGTTGGCCGGCGCGGACGTGTCGACCCGCAGCCGGCCGCCCCCGCCTCGGTGGTCGTAGTCGGCCTGGACGAAGACGTCGTCGAGACCGCCGGCCGGGCGCGCCAGCAGCGTGACCGAACGGAAGATGCCCGACAGCCACCACATGTCCTGGT
>JALYXH010000062.1 GCA_030947185.1 Actinomycetota bacterium
CCCGCGGGCTGGCTGCGGTGCTTGCCGCCGGCGCCGCGGGCGCGTGGGTCGGCACCGCCTTCCTCGCCACCTCCGAGTCGCAGACCACCCCGGCGGCCCGGGCCCGCATCCTCGCGGCGCGCGAGACCGGCACCTTCTACGGGCGGCTCTTCGACGTGGCGCTGCAGATCCCGTGGCCGCCCGTCTTCGGCGGACGCGCCCTGCGCAACGACTTCGCTGACCGTTGGATGGGCCGCGAGGACGAGCTCGCCGCTCGACCGGGAGCCGCTGACGAGCTGGCCGACGCCCGGCGGGCACAGGACTTCGACAACGCCTACATCTACGCCGGGCAGGGTGTCGGGCAGCTGGCGGCCGAGCAGACGGCGGGCGACGTCGTACGAGCGATGGCCGACGGCGCCGAGACGCTGCTGCGCCGGTGGTAGTCCGCCCTATGCTGCGCCGGGTAGCCGGGCCGGTCGAGGAAGCGGGGCAGTCCCCACGTGAGTGACGACACCAAGGGCAAGCGTTCGCGCGAGCGTGCACAGCCCGACCTGCTCGGACCGCTGCGCGACGTGACCGAGCGGGTGCGCCGGCTGAGCGAGGCCGGCCTCGGTGCCATGGGCTCCGCCCTGCCGGGGCCGGCCACCGAGCTGCTGGGGTCGATGCAGACCCTGATCGCCCAGGTCCCGACGCCGATCGCGCAGCTGGAGATGGTGGTCGAGGAGATCCGGACCCGCCGTGAGCAGGTCAAGGCCCTGCGGGTCGGCCTGGCCGCCTTCGAGGAGCAGCTCGACCTGCTCGAGCGTTCCCTGGTGCCGGTCCTGGAGTGGAACAGGCAGTGGCTCGGCGTGCAGGAGGTGATGCTCGACTCGTTCCGTCGCTTCGGGCTGCCCGACCTGCGCGGCCGCAAGGGCAAGGGCTAGCGGCGGGGATGAGCGGTCGGTCTGCGACGGAAGGCATCTCGGCATGGAGCTACCCGGCAGCTTTGCCATCACTGGCTTCGACCGGCTGGTCGGCCTCGACATCTACGAGGCCTCCGGCGACGCCGTGCGCGCCCGTGTGGAGATCCGGCCCGACCTGCACCAGCCCTACGGGATCGTGCACGGCGGCGTCTACTGCTCGGTGATCGAGTCGTGCGCCAGTGTCGGCGGCGCCCTCTGGTTCGGCGCGCGCGGCCAGACGGTGGGGGTCGGCAACCACACCACCTTCCTGCGCTCGGTTCGCGCCGGCGTGCTGGAGGTCGAGGCCAAGCCGCTCCATCGCGGCCGCACCCAGCAGGTCTGGTTCGTCACGATCACCGACGACCGGGGGCGCGGCATCGCGCACGGGCAGGTCCGGCTGGCCAACATCAGCGACCCGGACGTGCTCGGCCGGGCGTGAGCGGCGGCCAGGCCGGGCCGCTCGCCGGCGTACGGGTGCTCGACTTCACCCAGATGCTGTCCGGGCCGTTCGCGACCATGCTGCTGGCCGATCTGGGCGCCGACGTGGTGAAGGTGGAGTCGCTCACCGGCGACGCGACCCGGGGCTACGGGCCGTTCGCCGCCGACGACGACCTGCACGCCTATGGCGGCTACTTCCAGAGCGTCAACCGCAACAAGCGGAGCATCGCCCTGGACCTGAAGGCAGCGGGCGGCCGGGACGCCGCGCTGCGCCTCTCGGCAGCCGCTGACATCGTCATCGAGAACTTCCGGGTCGGGGCGATGGACCGCCTGGGGCTGTCCTACGAGACCCTGCAGGCCGCCAACCCGCGGCTGGTCTACGCGGCGATCCGCGGCTTCGGCGACCCGCGCTCGGGCGTCAGCCCCTACCAGAGCTGGCCGGCGTTCGACGTCATCGCCCAGGCCGTCGGCGGCCTGATGGGGATCACCGGCCCCGGGCCCGGGCAGCCGACGAAGGTGGGACCCGGTGTCGGCGACATCTTCCCCGGCACGCTGGCGACCGTCGGCATCCTGGCCGCCCTGCACCACGCGCGCGCGACCGGCGAGGGCCAGTTCGTCGACGTCGCGATGTACGACGGAGTGCTCGCCCTCTGTGAGCGGATCGTCTACCAGCAGTCCTACCTGGGCGAGCCACCCGGACCGGAGGGCAACGGGCACCCCCTGCTGTGCCCGTTCGGCGTCTTCCCGGCACGGGACGGGTTCGTGACCATCGCCGCGCCGCACGACCACCAGTGGCGGCGGCTGGCGTCGGCGATGGACCGCCCCGAGCTGGCAGCCGACGCCGGGTTCGCCACCAACGCGGCCCGGCTGGAGCGGCGCGGCGAGGTCGAGCGGCTGCTGACCGGCTGGACGGCCACCCGCACCCGGGCCGAGATCACCGACCGGCTGGGCGGCGAGGTCCCCTGTGGTCCGGTGAACACCGCTGACGTGATCATGGCGGACCCGCACGTGCGGGCCCGCGACATGCTGGTCGAGCTCGACCAGCCGGGCTCGGCGGCGGCGCTCACCGTCGCCGGCAGCCCGATCAAGCTCAGCCGTACGCCGGCCGGGCCGTTCCGCCGCGCGCCCCTGCTGTCCGAGCACGCTGACGAGGTGCTGGCGGAGGTCGGCGTACCGGCGTCGACGGTGGCCGGCTGGCGGGGGAGCGGCGCGCTGCTGTAGCCACGGGTGCGCGGCCGCCGTCCGCCGGTTCAGGTTTGGCGCAGGGGCTGTCGAGATGTTCCAGATGAGCTCTTTGCGTGCCCGGCTGCTGCGCCGGTCCGGTCTGGCTGCCGTGGTCGTCGCCCTGATGGCCGGTGGCGCCGGCAGCCTGTCCGGCACCGCAGCTGCCGCTGCCCCGGCAACCGCTGTCCCGGCAACCGCTGTCCCGTCAACCGCTGCACTGACGGCACCGGTCGCGCTCCCGGTCGTCCCGCCCGGGCTGTCGGCCGTCCCGCTCGACCCCGCCACGCCCTACGTCCCGCAGAACAGCTGCGACGGGGTGATAAAGCCTGGTGTGGTCGCCTTCGAGCGCCTCGTCCGCGCCACCTACCCGAGCACCGGCTCCTCCGGCGACATCCGGCCCTGCGGCACCGACGGGCCGGTCAGCGAGCACTACGACGGGCGCGCCTGGGACTGGGCCGTCTCGGTGGCCGACCCGGGACAGAAGGCCGTCGCCGACGCCCTCACCGGGTGGCTGATCGCCAACAACGGCGAGATGGCCCGTCGGTTCGGCCTGATGTACATCATCTGGAACGACCGGATCTGGGGCGTCTACTCGGCCGCTGCCGGCTGGCGCAGCTACGGCGGCTGCCCGACCGGCAACGCGACGGCCTGCCACGAGGACCACGTCCACTTCTCCTTCGGCTGGGCCGGCGCCAGAGGCCGCACCTCCTGGTGGTCCGGGCGTCCGGCGACTGCCGACTACGGCCCGTGCCGGGTGCCCGCGCTGACCTACGCGCCGGCGTACGGCAACGGGGCGAACACCGTGCCGTGCCCCACCGTCGCCGCAGCGCCGGCCGGCACTCCCCTTCAGCAGTGGAGCGGGGCCGTCCTGCGGCTCGGGGACTACGGACCGGCCGTCCCGCCCGTCCAGCAGGCCCTCGGCGTGGCGACGACCGGAACCGTGGACGTCGGCACCGACGCTGCCCTCAGACGGTTCCAGCAGGTGCGCGGGCTGCTTGTCAGCGGCGCCACCGACACCGCGACCTGGGGGGCCCTCCTCGGTCTGCCGGGCTCGCGGCCGGGCTTCATCAACGGTCATCAGGTGCAGGGCGCGATCCTGGCCGAGTACCTGGCGCTAGGGGGGACGGGTGGCGTGCTGGGGGTGCCCACCACGGAGGAGCTCACCACCCCGGATGGTGTCGGCCGGTTCACCGAGTTCACCGGCGGGGCGATCTACTGGACCCCGGCCACGGGCGCGCACGAGATCCACGGGGCGGTGCTCGCGCACTGGACCCAGCTCGGCCGGGAGACCGGCGTGCTGGGCTACCCGACGACTGACGAGACCGGCACGCCCGACGGCGTTGGCCGCTACAACTACTTCACCGGCGGGGGGATCTACTGGACTGCGGCCACCGGGCCACACGAGGTACGCGGCGCCATCCTCGGAAGCTGGGCGCGCTACGGCTTCGAGAACGGGCTGGGCTACCCGGTCACCGACGAGTCGGGCACGCCCGACGGCGTGGGGCGCTACAACCACTTCTCCCGGGCCACCTCGGTCTACTGGACCCCCGCCACCGGCGCCCACGCCGTGGTCGGTGCGGTCCGTGCCGCCTGGGCCGCCTCGGGCTGGGAGGCCGGCTCGCTGGGCTACCCGTCAAGCGAGGAGTACGACGTCCCGGGGGGCCGGCGCAGCGACTTCGTCGGCGGGTGGCTGCGGTGGGACCGGGTCACCGGCGCCGTGACGATGCAGACCGCTCAGTCGCCTCGGCAGCTCTGAGCGCTCCCGTCCTGACCGGAGCGCCGTAAGAGCTCGGCGTCGATGGCGGCGACGGCGTCCCGCCGCCGCGCCGCCTGCTCGAACTCGGCAGCCGCGGCTGCCGCCCGCATCTCGGTCTCGGCCAGCTCGCGCTGGGCCCGCAGCTGAGCGTCGGTGCGGCCCGCGAGCTGGACCGCTGAGGCGTCGACGAACGCCACGCCCTCGGACGAGAGCTCCGGCTGCCGGGCAGGCGCGGCGCCCATGTGGTGGTGGCGGCCGGTCTCCGCCCGTCGCAGCGGGACCCGCCGCTTGCGCACCAGGTCACGGGCGCTCGGGCGCGACTCCTCCTCGCCGGGCATGTCGGTAGCGATCGGCGCTCAGGCGGTGGTGGTGACCGGGTCGCCGGCCGTCTGGCCCTGGGTCGCCTCGGTGACCCGGCCGTCCTCGGGATAGGCCGCCGCCTCGGCCGCTGCCTGTGCCGCCTGCCGCCGGCCTAGTGCGACGGTCAGCGCGGAGGCGGCAGCACCTCCGGCAAGGGCGCCGAAGGCCCAACGCGGACCGACGTCGTGAATGCCGAGGGCTCGGTCCGCGGACAGCGTGCCCGGGCCACCGTCGACCAGACCGACCAGGGCGGCGATGAGCACGAGGTTGTACTCGTAACCGCCGTTGGCCGCCCACGGGCCGTTCTTGAGGTGGACCGTCCTGATGGCGGTGACCATGGTGCCGATCAGGCCGGCCGCCGCCAGCGGGGTCAGCAGCCCGGCCGCCAGCAGGGCGCCGCCGCCGGTCTCGGTCACGCCGGCCGCCAGCGCGTTGAGCCGCGCCGGCTGGAGCTCGAGCGAGCCCATCATCTGCTCGGTGCCGGCGAGGCCGGGGCCACCGAACCAGCCGCGCAGCTTCTGCGTGCCGTGCCCGAGGAACAGGCCACCGATCACGAGGCGGACGAACAGGCGCCCGAGGTTCATGAGCTGCTCCACAGGGTTAGGGGTGAGATGGAACCCCTTCCCGCCGCTGCAGGGGTGAACCACCTCCGGCGAGAAGCGCGTAGTCCTCGAGAAGCCGCCGGATCTCGGCTGTCACCATCGGGGCCGCCTCGACCGTCGACATGTGGCCGACCCCTTCCAGCGTCACGAAGCGCTCCGGCTTCGGCAGTCCCGCTGCCAGCTTGCGGGCGAGGACCGGCGGGGTGAGCCGGTCCTCGGTGCCGGCGATCACCGAGGTCGGTACGTCGAGACGGCTGAGTGCCTGCTGGAGGTCCAGGCGGGTGAGGGCGGCCCCCCAGCCGGCCCGGGTACGCCGCGGGCAGCCCAGGATGATCCGCGCGCAGAACTCCACCTGGGCCGGGGTTGCCGACCGCGACAGCGTGGCGTAGCGGACCGCGCGCCTGGTGATCGGTGAGAGGCGGCCGGTCGGGGCGGCCGAGGACATCAGCAGCCGGCCGGACAGCGCCCTGGTCCGGTGCCAGCCCGACGGCAGCCGCAGCAGCAGCGACTCGGAGACCAGGTCGCCGACGCCGGTGTTGACCAGCAGTGCGGCGTGGGCACGGCGGGCGACGTCCTCGGGTGCCTTGCCGGCCCAGGCCACGATGCCCATGGCGCCCATGCTGTGCCCGACCAGCACCGCTCGTTCGCCGGCCGGGACGGTGGTGGCGAGCACGGCGGCGAGGTCCTCGGCCAGCTGGTCCGGCCCGAGCGAGCCCCCGGCCGGCAGGGCGCTCTCGCCGTGGCCGCGCTGGTCGTAGACGACGACCCGCGCGACGCCGGCGAGGGCACGGATCTGGGGGGTCCAGTAGCGCCCGGTGCAGGTCCAGCCGTGCGCCAGGACGACGGTGGGCGCGCCCGGGTCGCCGTAGACGGTGACGGCGAGCCGGGTTCCGTCCGCCGAGACCACCAGCGGGTGGTCGGTGGGCAGGTCGAGCCCGTCGAGCGTGAGCTCCGCCCCGTTCGGGTCGTCGGCGGCGGCGGCCCGGTCCCGCCGGTCCTGCCGGTGCAGGAGCGTCCCGGCCGCGACGCCCAGGACGGCCGCCGCGATGCGGACCGGCCGGCTCATGCCGGCGCGGCCACGGGCCGGCGGGACGCCGAGCGGACCGTCCGGTACTCGGTCAGGTCGAAGTGGCGAACCGTCCGCCAGAAGGAGAACGTGAACGTCGGCCACAGCGTGGTGTTCCGGCCGCTGGGGTCGAGGTACCAGCTGGCGCAGCCACCGTCGTTCCACACGGTTCCGGCCAGCTGGCGCTGCAGGTCGGCGTTGTAGGCGTCCTGGACGTCGCGCTTGGGCTCCAGCGCGGTGATCCCGCCGGTCGTCATCGCGTCGAGCGCAGCGATGAGGTATCTCGTCTGGGCCTCGATCATGAACACGATCGAGGTGTGCCCGAGCCCGGTGTTGGGACCGACCAGGAAGAACAGGTTGGGGAAGCCGGCAATGGTCAGCCCGTGCAGAGCCTGCATCCCGCCGGCCCAGTGCTCAGCCAGGGTGCGACCGTCCCGGCCCCGGATGCGGCCCGCGACCGGTGGGTCGGTGACGTGGAAGCCGGTGCCGAAGATGATCGTGTCGACCGGGTGCTCGGTGCGTCGCCCCGCCTCGTCGGTGCTGACCACGGCGTGGGCTGCCACCGCGGTGATCCGGTCGGTGACGACCTCGGCGTTGGGCTGGGCCAGGGCCGGGTAGTAGGTGTTGCTCAGCAGCACCCGCTTGCAGCCCAGCCGGAAGGTCGGCCGGAGCTTGGCCCGGAGCTGCGGGTCGCGGATCTGCTTGTGCAGCAGACGCAGGGCCTGCTTCTCGGCCAGCTCCATCACGGCGGGCCGGACGGCGAAGCCGAAGATCCAGCTCTCCCGGCCCCAGTAGATGGCGCTGCGCGCGACCTTCTGAGCCAGCGGCAGCGCGGCGTAGAGCCGGCGTTCCTTCGGGCTGATGGCGCGGTCGCGGCGGGGCAGCACCCACGGCGCGGTGCGCTGGAACAGCGTCATGCGCGCCGCCCGCTCCTGCACATGCGGGACGAACTGGACCGCCGACGCCCCGGTCCCGATCACGGCGACCCGCTCGCCGGTCAGGTCGTGCTCGTGCCGCCAGCCGGCCGAGTGGAACGTCGTACCGGCGAAGGTCTCGAGTCCGGGGAGGGCGGGGATGCTCGGCTCGGACAGCGGGCCGGTGGCCGAGATGAGTACGTCGGCAGTCAGCTCCCCCCGGCGGGTGGTGATCCGCCAGCGCGACACGTCGCTGTCCCACGTCGCATCGGTCAGCTCGGCGCCGAAGTAGACGTGCGGCAGCACCCCGAACTGCTCTGCCGTCCGCTGCAGGTAGGCCTGGATCTCCGGCTGCGGGGAGAAGGCTCGCGACCACGCCGGGTTGGGCGCGAACGAGAACGAGTAGAGATGGCTCGGCACGTCACAGGCGCAGCCGGGATAGGAGTTGTCCCGCCAGGTGCCGCCCAGGTCGCCGGCCCGCTCGAGGACGACGAAGTCGTGCCGGCCGGACCGCTTCAGGCCGATGGCAGCGCCCAGCCCGGAGAACCCGCTGCCGACGATCGCCACCTCGACATGGCTCGGCAGGCTGCCGGTCGCGGCACGGTCCGGGGTCGTCGTCGCGGTGGTCACCGGGAGACCTCCTGGGCTCGGGTACGGCGGGCTCGCATGGCATCGGACAGGGGGGCGCCGGACAGGCGCCCCGACCGGAGCAGCTTGCCGGTCTGAGCGCTGACCACCCGCTCGACCAGACCCGGCGCGTGCTGGGCCGCCAGCCTCGTCGCGTTGCCGGTCCGGGTCGCCGCCACCTGCCTCGGCGGCCGCGGCGACCAGGCGATCCGCAGGACGGCGGCGACGATGTCCTCGACCCGCTCGGGTGGCACCAGGCCGTCGAGGGCCACCCCGGCCGCGCGGGACCGGGCGTGGATCGGCGTGTCGACGTAGCCGGGCAGCAGCGTGCTGACGGCGAGCTGGTCGGCGTACTCCAGCCGGAGGCTGTCGGCGTACGCCGTGAGGGCGCGCTTGCTCACGCTGTAGGCACCGGCGAAAGGCACGCTGAGGTTGGCAAGGAGCGAGGCGACCAGGACCACTCGGGCCCGGCCGGGCGCCGCGGTCAGCGCCGGGAGCGCAGCAGCAGTGACCCGCCAGGCGCCGAGCAGGTTGACTTCCAGCGCCTCGGTGACCTCCGGGCCGGGCGGGGCGCCGACGTCGACGGCCGGACCGATGCCGGCGAAGTGCACGAGCAGGTCGACTTGGCCGCCGAGCCGGCCGACGGCCTCCGCGAGGCCGGCCTCGACCGAGGCGGTGTCCGTCAGATCGGCGAGGACGACGTCCGGGCCGGCCGCCCGGTCCAGCCCGATGACCTGCACCCCCCGTTCGCGCAGGGCGGTGGAGGTGGCGGAGCCGAAGGCGCCGGCGGCGCCGGTCACGACGGCGGTACGGGGCATGCGCGGCGCAGGCAGTGTCATGACGCCTTTCTACCCGGGCAACGGCACTTCAACAATGAGCGTTGTCACATTGCGCGATGATAACGTCCTGTGCTAGCGGGTCGGGCGAGGAGGTGGCGATGGGCGAGTACCGCGTCGACGAGCTCGCCGGCGCGGCCGGGACGACCGTCCGCAACATCCGGGTCTACCAGGACCGCGGGCTTCTCCCGGCGCCGCGGCGGGAAGGCCGGGTGGGTGTCTACACCGAGGCGCATCTTGCTCGGCTCCGCCTGATCGGCCAGCTGCTCGACCGCGGCTACACGTTCAGCCACATCGCGGAGTTCATCGCGGCGTGGCAGCACGGTCGTGAGCTGAGTGACGTGCTGGGCCTCGAAGAGGTCCTGACCACGCCCTGGTCGGACGAGATCCCGGACTACATCAGCGCGCCGGAGCTGGAAGAGCTGTTCGGCGCCGAGGCGGTGGCCCCGGACCTGCTGTCGCGTGCGGTCGGGCAGGGCCTGCTGGAGGTCGAGGGGGAGCGGTTCCGGGTGCGCAGCCCGCGGCTGCTGCACGCCGGCGCGGAGCTCGTCGCGGCGGGCGTCCCGCTGGCGGCCGTGCTCGACCTTGGCGAGGCGCTGGTCGGCGACCTGGACGTCATCGCTCGCCGGCTGGTGGCGCTGGTCGCCGACCACGTGCTGGCCGGCCATCCGGTCGGCTGGGTTCCGGAAGGCGGTGCCATGCAGGACCTGGTTGCACTGGTCGCGCGGCTGCGCCCCCTGGCCCAGATGTCCATAGACGCCCATCTCGCGCTGGCGATGGAACGCGCCGTCCGCGATCTGCTCGGCGAGCGGCTGGCGAGCGGCTCCGGCTGAGGGGTGCATGGGCGCGCTGCCCGGGGGTAGTTTCATGGTGATCCCGCGTTGACCCCCGGGGTTGCCGATTCTTTCCCGCGGGAGAGCTGCTGCCATGAATCGCAACGGGGCGACGCTGCTCGCCGCTGCGAGTGTGGTCGTCGTGCTGGGGGTCACCGGCGCGGCGGTGGTCGCGGGCGGTGGTGGCGGCGGCTCGCCGTCGGTCGCGCCGGCCGACGTGCCTGCCACCTTGGCCGCCGACAACCCGCTGCCCTCCTACGTCGCATCGGCGCCGGCCCAGCCGGCTGTCACGCCGGGCAGCTACCCGGGCCTGGTCGCGCCCCCGGCCTACCAGGCGGTCCCCAACGGCACCATCTCGTTGCGGCCGGCACCCGCAGGGCCGGGCGCTGTCGACACCGGGGTGGGCCCGGCGTACGACCCCGGCTATCGCGACTCGATCGAGGGCCATGTCCTGCGCGAGTGCCCGCGGCCGTCCAACGCGACGGCCGAGCCGTTCCGCACGTGCTACGACCAGAAGAAGAACGAGAACCAGCCCACGCCGAACCCTCCGCTGCCCTGACGCTGCGTCCTCAGGCGCCGACCGCCTCCGCCAGCGCGTCCAGCCCGCGATCGAGGTGCCCGAGCAGCCGTTGTAGCTGCGGGGCCTGGCGCCGGCAGCCGGTCAGCCCGAACTCGAGCCGGCCGTCGTAGCTGGTGACCGTGATGTTGAGCGCCTGGCCGGCCACCGGGATGGACATGGGGTAGACGTCGTCGAGCTGGGCGCCGTTCCAGTAGAGCGGCTTGGTGGGGCCGGGGATGTTGGAGATGACGATGTTGAACGGCGGCCGGGTGACCCGGTGCAGGCCGAGCAGGGTGTTGACCAGCAGCGGCGAGACGATCAAGGCGCTCAGGGCGGTCACCTGGAGCTGGCTCAGGCCTGACATCGCTGCCTTGCCGGAGTTCATCGATGCCTTGATCGTCTCGAAGCGCTCCGCGGGGTCCTCAAGATCGCTGCCCAGACTGCACAGGATCGTCCCCACCGCGTTCCCCGAGTCGCCCGCCTCGCTGTCGTCGTCCTCGCTGCGTAGTGAGACGGGGGTCATCGCGATCAAGGGACTGTCGGGGAGCGCGTCGAGGTCGAGCAGGTACTGCCGCAGCGCCGCCGAGCACATCGCCAGCACGACGTCGTTGACCGTCCCCGACCCGGCCGTGGCAACCGCCTTGACCCGGTCCAGCGGCCAGGACTGAGCCGCGAACCGCCTGGCACCCGTGATCGGTCCGTTGAGGATCGTGCGCGGCGCCTGCAGCGGCAGCGCTGCCGCCTGCTCGCGCAGCGACTGGTCGGCGATCCGAAGCAGACGGGGGGTGAGGCCGGCGAGGTCGGTCGCGGCGTGCAGCGCCGCACCCGGCGCCCCCAGCAGGCCACCGCCGGAGCGCTTCTTGCCGCCGGAGTCCGGCCGTGGCGCCCAGGGTGCCGGCACCCGCTCGGCGGGGTCCTCGGACAGGGAGCTGGCCAGCAGCTTCAGGCCCGAGACGCCGTCCATCATGGCGTGGTGGAGCTTGGTGTAGACCGCGAAGCGGCCGTCCTCCAGGCCCTCGATCAGGTGCGCTTCCCAGAGAGGCCGCTGGCGGTCCAGCAGCGTGCCGTGCAGGCGCGAGACGAGCGCGAGCAGCTCACGGATGCGACCCGGGCGCGGCAGCGCCGAGTGCCGGAGATGGTGCTCGAGGTCGAACTGGTCGTCCTCGATCCAGGTCCACTGGCCGAGGGTCAGTGGCGAGCGGTGCGCCCGCCGGCGGAACAGCCAGCGGATGTCCTCGGTCTGCAGCAGCTCCCGGTAGAGGTTGGGGAGGTAGTCCTCGCCGCCGTCCGCGGGCACCCGGAACAGCTGGAGGGCACCGACATGCATGGGCTGGTCCCGGGTCTCCGGGATCAGGAACATCGCATCGGTCAGCGGCATCAGTGCCATGGAAGCGTCACCCTCGGTCCCGCCCGGCCGGCCCGGGCTCGCCCACCCTGCCCTGTCCGGCACCTCGGGGGCTAGTGCACGCAAACGGCGGCGGACCCGACCAGGTCCGCCGCCGTCAGCTGGCGGGGCTACTTCGTCTTCGAGCAGCGGTCGTGCAGCTTCGCGATCCGGTCAACGACCCGGTCGTCCGCCTTGTGCAGCTTGTCCGCGCGGGCCTCGAGCCGCTTGGCGGCCTCGTCGGCATTCCTGGCAACCGCCTTCTCGTGCGCCTTCCGCACCTTGTCGAGGCGAGCTTCGATCGCCGTACGCCGGTGCTCGAGCTTCTCGCTGCGGGCGGCAACGTCCTTGCACCGGTCGCCGTGGTGCTTGTCGGCCGCTGGGGTGGCGGCCGTCGGCGCGGGCGCCGCGGGGGAAGCGGCAAGAGCCACCCCGCCGAAGCCCGTGCTGAGGACGCCGGCAGCGGCGACCGAGATGAGGATCTTGCGAACCGACATGGCGAGGTCCTTTCGGGAGGCGTTCTGACATCCCGAATATCGGCCCGCCGTCATCGGGGCTGATACGTCACATGTTCGCGCTGGGTAAAGGTCAGCGGGCTGTCGCGCCCCTGAGCGCAGGCGCGGTCACGTGCTCGCCTGGCCGGCGATCTGGTCGGCCGGCGGAGGCTCGACGTTGACGGGCAGGCCGTAGTCGAAGAACTCCTCGGTCACCTGCAACTGACCCCCTGTGCTCGGAGCCTGCGACGGGCTGCTCGGCCCGTTCGTGGCCGGTGCGCCGGCCGGTGCCGGCAGCGAGTACCGGAGCCGGACCAGCCGGCCCTGCCCGTCCAGCCAGGCTTCCAGCGGCACGCTGGACGTGCCAAGCTTCTTCTGCAGCTGGTCGAAGGTGGCAGCCTGGCCGGGGTCGGCGGCCGCCTTGGCGGCGCCGAGATCCGCAGTAGCCGTGTAGTGGGTGCCGTCCTGGCCGCGGACCGCTTCCTTGCCCGCCTCCTTGACGCTGGTCACACCGCGCAACAGGGCAAGGTCAGTGGTCGGGTCGTTCACGCTCGACGAGCTGGTCGCATCGGGAGACTTGGTGACCCACTGCTTGCCGCCGTTGCGGGCGACCAGCGCGGGCGGCAGGTGCACGTAGGTCTTGCCGGCGACCACCCTCTCCTCGATCGACCCCTGCCCAGGCACGCTGACCGTCAGGGCGCTGTTGTGGTGGACGAAGTCCTCTGTCCCCTCGCCGGCGATCTGCACGCTCGACTGCGGCCCGGCGCCGGTCGAGGCGAGGTTCGCCGTCAGGGCGACCTTGGCCGTGCCGGCCTTCACGGTGGCGTCGTAGGCCGCCTTCACCTTGCCCGTGGGATCCGCGCTCGCCGACGCCGCCGGAGGGGCGGCCGTTCCCTTGCCGGCCGAGCTGCCGCAACCGGTCGCTCCTGCGACCAGAATGCCGAGGGCCAGTGCACACAGGACCTTGTACGGCGACATGCCACCTCCATTGGTGCGACTGCAGCGGTCGATCGAGCGCAGCAGGCGCTGCCGTCGTACCCACTACCCGAGCGGGTTACGACGAGGCCAGCGAGCGCCGGGGAGTCGGCCTGCGCCCCGTTGACGAACGCCGGCTGCGCTCAGGTTCGATGACTCGCGACTGGCGTTTCGGCAGACAGGCTTCCCTTGCAGATCCGCTGTCCCTACGAAGCCACGGGCCGACCGTTGTCGCCAGCCAACGGCCCGGCGAGCACTCAGCGTCGTGCCCGTGGACTGTCAGGACGTGGCTTGGTGCTGAACCTCGAACGCCGACTCCTGGGGCGGGCCAGCGAAGCCACCTTCGATGCCCGCTTGCAGCCGTGGCATAAGAACGCTGTCGCGGAATTGCTCCCAGCTCTCCTGCGAGTCGTGAACTGCAACGATGGTCCACCCGTCCGCAGATGGGCCGGCAGCGTGGTAGATCTGACCATCGGGGAGCCCTCCGTCGCTAGGATGCACGGCACCGATCGAGGCCTCGTACTGCTCCTTGGTGCCACCCGCGAACTGATGCACGATCCCGTACGCCATCTCGTCCTCCGCTGCTATCAGGGTGGTCGCGACGCTGCTCGCTCATTCGGCATCGGTCAAGCGGCGATCGCGGTCGATAAGCCGGTTGCCTTTAGGGCAGCACATGTGCCCGCGCTGGGGCACTCTGATCGGCGCCACGGTCGGCGTCGAGGTGCACCGCTTCGACGGCCCGGTTCTGACCTCGCTCAAGGTCCGCGACTAGAGCGAGTTTCGTCGAGACGGATGTCACCGACGTCCTGGCCCTCCGCGATTCTGTCCTGGCTGTTCGGCCGCCCGCAGGACACTGAGTTCGATGTCGTGGCTACCAGTCTGGCTACCGGGGTCAGATGTTCGATCTTGCGGGAAATCTGCACCCCGTCTGACCTGCGCTTTTGTAGTGGGCGGTACAGGACTTGAACCTGTGACCTCTTCCGTGTCAGCGCTGTTCCGGCAGTTTTTGCCACGCGGCGCACAGGCCGGATTAGGCCTCTGACCTGCGGTTTTGTGAGCCGCGAGTGTCCGCTCCGTACCGGGCCGGACCCAGCTTTCGCGGCCCAGCTGCGGCCCCAGCGCGGCCCCAGCGATCTTCCCCCGCCTGAGTGATCAGTCACGCTGCGCCATCAACCAGTGTTGATCCTTACGCCGGGGCCGACATCGCCATGAGCCGCCCACCGGCCCGTAGCGACCGTCCAGCGCTGATCTCCAAAACTAACGGACTGGATGCGGTATGCCTGGGCGTGCGCGATCAGCCAGGCGGCGATCGCCCATGCGCGGACGGGTGGGACGTCGACGCCGAGGAACGGTCCACCCAGTTCGGCCCGCATGCCGGCGGCCAGAGAAGTCGTCAGGGTAGGACCTGCTCCGGAGGGAGCACGGCACGCGAGGGCAGCAGGAGCTTCGCCGGTCAGAGCCTGAGCCAGCACGCGCGCTTCGGGTTCCTGCCGGGCGTAGGCGCGGGGAGCTGCACTGCGCTGGACCGCTTGCGCCGCGTCGGTGACTGTCAGGCTCTGCCAGTCGGGAACCTTAACCAGCCGGTTATAGAAGGCCTCGGTCGCATACCGGGGGGTCCTGATCTGCACGGCCGTCCCCCAGCCCTGAGACGGGCGTTGCTGGAACAGCCCCACCGAGTCCCGGTCGCCCGAGGCCAGATTGTGCAGTTTGGACTCCTGTAGGGCGGCAGCCAGGGCCACGGTCACGGCATGGTCCGGCAACGCCAGGCGCCCCCCGACGGCCGCAATTGTGGAGGCGTTGAGTGCTTGCTCTGGATCCAACCGGAAGGAGACGGCACCCACGCTGGCCGTGCAGCCCGCGGGCTCCCCGCGCTGGGTCCCCACGAGGTGGGCGACCACGAGGGTCGCAGCGATGAGAGCGGCAACCCCGAGAAGGACGCCCGCAAGCAACAGGTGCCCTCGCCCCCAAAGTGCCTTCATTGACTGAAGGTCCGCCCAACCTCGTGTGAGCCGGATGTGAGCCTCGGCGCGATGACCCGCTTACATGTTCGTCACATATGCGGCGCTCAGGCTGGCCCCATGCACTCTGTCGAAAGGGCCAAGGGCCCGCGTCCTGGCCGGCTGCGCGGATGCTCACCCCTGGTCCGGGTACCGCGCGAGCTGCTGTCGGCGCGACGATGACACCGGTCAATGCGCCAGCAGAGGTACTGGCGGGGGTCGGGCTGTACCACATCTATCGAGACGCCGAGCTGGAGACCATCGCTCTTCGCGGAGCCGACATCAGCCTGCAGGCCGGCGCCTGGGTCAGCGTGACCGGGCCGTCGGGGAGCGGGAAGTCGACGCTGCTGCACGTACTGGGTGGGCTGATGAGCCCCAGTGCCGGTCAGGTGCTTATGGACGGACGCGACGTCGGGCGGATGGATGAGGCTGCGCGAGCGGAACTGCGCCGGACCAGAGTCGGGGTGATGCTGCAGCGGGACAACCTGCATCCGCTGTTGACCGTGGCCGAGAACGTGGCCTTGCCGATGGCCCTCGGCCGTCGGCCCGACCGGAAGCGGGTGGTCGACCTGCTTGCTCGGGTCGGCCTGGCCGACCGGACCCACAACCGCCCGCACCAGCTATCCGGCGGGGAGGCGCAGCGTGCCGCGGTAGCGGTGGCTCTCGCCGGCGGCCCGCAGGTGCTGTTGGCCGATGAGCCGACCGGTGAGCTGGACGAGGCCACCGCAGACACCGTGCTGGCCTTGTTTGCATCGCTGCGTGACGAGCTTGGGCTGGCGATCCTCACGGTGACGCACAACCCGCTGGTCGCTGCGGCCGCGGATCGCCGGCTGGTGATGCGGGACGGGCTGCTCGGAAGCGACGGCGCACCAAATGACCTGGGTGGACCCATGGACCAGGCAGCGCACCGTGCCTCCTGAGTCCTCCCTGGTCGAGGTCCGCGGCGTGCACCGCTCCTACGGCACCGGCACGACGGCCGTGCACGCCGTGGCCGGTGTCGACCTCGACCTCGTTGAGGGCGAAGTACTCGCCCTGATGGGACCGAGCGGGTGCGGGAAGTCGACACTGCTGCACCTCATCGGCGGGCTGGACCGTCCCGACCAAGGCGTGGTCCGAGTGGCCGGGCGGGACTGGGCCGCGCTGCACGGTCGCGCGCTGGCGCAACGGCGCCGGGCGACCTGTGGCTTCGTGTTCCAGAACCTGCTGCTGCTGCCCACCGCCACCGCCTATGAGAACGTCGAGGTGCCCCTTCTGCTCGCGGGTGTCGCCGCCGATGAGCGGGCTCTTCGGGTCGCCGAGGCTCTGGAGCAGGTCGGTCTTGCCGACCAGAGCGCCCATCTGCCGGACCAGCTCTCTGGCGGCCAGCAACAGCGGGTGGGCATCGCACGGGCACTCGTGCACCGGCCACGGCTGATCCTGGCTGACGAGCCGACCGGCAGCCTTGACAGCATCTCGGCCGAGATGGTGACTGAGCTGCTGGTCAGCGCGGCGAAGAGTCAGCAGACGGCCGTGGTGCTGGTCACCCACGACCCCAGGGTCGGCGCCCACGCCGACCGAATCCTGAACCTGCACTCGGGGCTGATTGACCGGACGTCGCTACCGAGCGCCCAAGGCCGAGCCAGGAGTACACGATGATCCCGAGCTTCGTGGGGCGGACGCTGCGGCGCTCGCCCAGGCGCGTCCTGGTGGGGCTGGTCGGAGTCGCTCTACCGGTGGCCTTGTTTGCAGGGACTGCGTTCTTCGTCGACACCGCGACCCGGACCATGACCGCCCACGCGCTGGTGCCCGTTCAGGTCGACATGCAGGTGCTGGCCAAGACGGCGGGTGTCGACATGGCCGCCGTCGACGCCAGGCTGGCCCGGCTGCGCAACGTGCGTTCTGTCGAGCGCTTCGCCCAGGTGGACCTGCCCGTGGTCGTGCCTGGCGCGCCGGGCCCCCGGCAGCTGCGGGTCTTCGCCGTCGATCCGGCCTACCTAACCGGTCATCCCTGGGTGAATCTGACCGGTGGCCGGCTCGCCGGCGGTGTGCTCGTCGCGGATCCGCTGGCTAACGCCACAACCGGCGAGCCTGGGGCGAGAGCGCAGATCTCGATTCCGGGTGCACCCGTCGTCGACCTGCCGGTGACGGGCACCGTGGACCTGCGCAAGGCCGATACCTGGTTCGCGGTCACCGCCGGAGACAACCAGGGCGACGTGCATTTCGTGCCCGGGTCGATCGTGGTGGACTACGCCCTGTTCGAGCAGCGGCTACTGCCCGCGCTCCGCCAGCAGGCGTTGGCCGGCTCGGACGCCGCTGCCGCCGACGCTCCAGGGGTGCTCAGCCTGCAGGCCCACGTCGGTATCGACCGCGGTGTGTTCGCCGCGGATCCGGCCGTGGCGCTGACCCGTTCTACCGGCTTGCGCCGCACGTTGGAGCGTTCCAGTCCCGGCCAGATCAGCGCCCTCGACAATCTTGGCGACGCCCTGGGCGCGGCCAAGGGTGACGCGGTCAACGCGAAGATCCTCTTCCTCTTTCTGGGCATCCCCGGTGTCCTAGTTGCCGGCGGGTTGGCCGTGGCGACGGCTGTCGCGCTAGCCGCCGCCCAGCGTCGCGAAGTCGCGCTGCTACGGCTTCGCGGTGCGACCGCTCGGCAGATCTCCCGACTGAGCGCGGCTACTGCGGTCAGCGTCGGGCTGGTCGGGAGCGTGGTCGGACTGGGGCTGGGGGCACTTGCCGTCACGGCTCTGCTCGGGTCGACGATCTGGCGGGGGGCCGCCGCGAGCAGCGTCATCACCTCCGCAGTTCTGGCGGTGCTGGTCGGCCTGGTCGTCACCGTGGCCGGACTACGCACGACGTCCCGAGCGGCGGCCCGGGCCAGCGTCATCGACCAGCGTCGCCAGCTCGATCTCACCTGGCGTCCGGGCTGGCGCCGGCTCCGACTAGACCTGTGGGCGATCGGCGTCGGTCTCGCGGTGCTCGCGGTCAATGCCGGCACGGGTGGCTTCCGCCGCACGTCGGTCGACGGTGCGACCCTGGCGGCGACCTTCTACCTGCTGCTGGCTCCGATCGCCCTCTGGGTCGGTGTCACGCTGCTCGGCGTGCGGACGCTGGCGGCCCTGCTGGGTCGCAGCACCCGACCCGAGCGAGCGCGCCCGCTCGGGTCGTGGGGCGGCGCTGCGATGCGCTGGCTCGGGCGGCGCCCGAGTCGGACCGCATCGACCGTCGTCATCGGCGCGCTCGCGGTCGCGTTCGGGACCAACCTGTTGGCCTTTGTGCACACCTACGATGCCGCCAAGCGGAGCGAGGCCGCGGTCAGCGTCGGCGCTGACATCCGGGTCACCCCGGCGCAGCTGCCGACGAGCCCGGTGCCCCCGCTGACAGCGCGAGACGTCGCGTCGTCCACTCCCGTGCGGGTGGTCACCCTGACCACTGGCACCGACAAGCGCACCGCATATGCGGTCGATCCCGCCACCTACGCAGCGACGGTGGCCGCCCAGACCCCGGTGATGGTCGCTACGACTCGGACAGCTGGTCTGGGGGCCCTCCTCCGGACACGCGACGGCATCTTGATCTCCAAGGCGTACGCCCGGGACTTTGCCGTCGCCGTCGGGGACCCGGTGCCGGCGACGGTGCCGGACGCGGCCGGCAAGCCGGTCCAGCTGATGCTGAAGGCCGTCGGCATCTTCGCCACGGTTGCCCCCACAGTCCCGGGAGCGGACGTGGTGATGAACGCTGCCGCGCTGCCCCCCGGGCTGGTGTCCGCTCCCGACTTCTACCTGGCCCGCGCCGTGCCCGGTCAGTCGGTGGACCGACTGGCGGCACGGATCGGCGCCGCGGCCGGTCCCGGTCAGTTGTGGACGGTCACGACGTTTCGAACCGCGCTCGCCAAGGAGCAGAACACCCTCGCCACGCTCAACCTGGCCGGTCTTGGCAAGCTGGAGACGGCGGGCGCCGTCCTGATTGCGGCACTGGGCATCGCTGTGCTCGGCGCCTTTCTGGTCTTGGAGCGCCGACGGGAGTACGCCGTGATGCGCTCGCTGGGGGCGACCACTCGCCAAGTGCTGGTGCCGCCCGCTCTCGAGGGCGTGGTCACCGTCGCGGCCAGCGTGCTGATCGGCGTCCCGGTGGGCATTGGCATGGCGATGATCTCGGTTCGGGTGCTCAATCCGTTGTTTACGCTTCGACCACCGTTGATCCGGATTGACGGGTTCGGCCTGGCCGCCCTGGTCGCCGGGGTGCTGGTGGCGACGGCGCTCGCCCTGCTGACGAGCCTGATCACGGTGGCCCGGTTGCGCACCGTGAGTGTCCTCCGAGAGTCCTGAGGCCGTAACGACTGCCCCGCACGAGCGCCTCAGACCCTCATTCAGTTCACATCAAGTCGGCCATACGGTGGGCGTGTGCGGGTTCTTGTAGTCGACGACGAGGTCCGTCTGGCTGCCCTGATCAAACGGGGTTTGGCCGAGGACGGACATGCCGTCGATATCGTCGGTGATGGCGCCGATGCGCTGTGGATGGCGACGGAGAACGGCTACGACGCGATTGTCCTGGACGTGATGCTTCCGGGCCTGGACGGGTTCGAGGTGTGCCGGCGACTGCGCGAGCAGGGTGTGTGGACGCCGGTGCTGATGCTGACCGCGCGTGGGCAAGTGGAGGACCGCGTCCGTGGGCTCGACGCCGGTGCGGATGACTACCTGGCCAAGCCGTTCACTTTTGCTGAGCTGGGAGCACGCCTTCGCGCCCTGGCTCGCCGGCGCAGCGATCCTCGGCCGACGACGCTGGCGGTCGGCGACCTCCGGCTGGACCCGGCGACCCGTCGCGCCTGGCGCGATGAGACCGAACTTACTCTGACGGCCAAGGAGTTCGCCCTGCTCGAATTGTTCATGCGCCATCCCGACGAGGTCCTGACCCGGACGCGCATCCTCGAACACGGCTGGGACTTCGCCTTCGACGGCGTGTCGAACGTCGTCGACCAGTACATCCGCTATCTCCGGAACAAGATCGACCGTCCATTCGGGCGTAGCGACCTGCAAACCGTCCGAGGCAGCGGTTACCGCCTGCACACACCAACGCCAGTCGCGATCTGACGTTGTGCCGATCCGACTGCGTCTGGCGGGCTTGTTCGCTCTGGGCACGGCCGTCCTGATCGCAGCGACTGGGCTGCTGTTCGCCCGGCAGTTGGAGGCCGGTTTGCTGTCCTCGGTCGACGGCACGCTCCGCCCTCGGGGCGAGGCAACTGCGCAGCTGGTCAGTGTCGGCTTGCCGTCGCCCGCGGCCGAGGGCGTCGATGCCCTCGGCGGCTCGCTCACCCAGGTCCTGGACCCGTCCGGAGTGGTCGTCGGCGCGACGAGCGACGCCGGTCGGCTTCCGCTGGTGTCGCCAGCGGACATGCAGCGCGCGGAGCAGGGGCCGTTCAGCGCTACGCGCGCGCTGGCCGCCCGCAGCGACAGCTCGTTCGCTGGGGAAGTCGTCCGGCTCCGGCTGATGCCCGTGCCGCGCAGCGACGGGCGGTGGCTGGTCGTCGTGGGAGCCTCCACCGAGACGGTGGAGAACGCCGTTGGCCGGGTCCGCCAGGCCGTGGGTTTCGGCGGCCCGCCGATCGTGTTGCTGGCCGGGCTGGCCGCCTGGCTGGTCGCCGGCGGAGCGCTGCGGCCGGTGGAGCGGATGCGGCGCGAAGTGGCCGAGATCTCCGAGCACGGCGGCGGAGCAGGCGTCGACGTTCCGCCTACCCGGGATGAGATTGCCCGGCTGGCGGTGACCATGAACGCGGTGTTGGGCCGGCTTCGCCGCGCCCTGGATCGCGAGCGGAGGTTCGTCGCCGACGCCGGTCATGAGCTGCGGACGCCGCTGAGCATCCTCCAAGGCGAGCTCGAACTGGCTGGTCGGCGCGGTCGAACCAAGGCCGAGCTGGCTGCCGCTGTCGAAGCCGCGTCGATGGAGGTCCGCCGGCTTAGCCAACTCGCCGAGGAGTTGTTGGCGCTAGGAAGGGATGCAGGCGCAGCGCCGCAACTAGCGCCGGTTGCCCCGGCGGCGGTGATCCGGGACTCATGCAACGCTTTCAGAGCGCTCGCCGCGGCGTCGAGCGTGCGGCTGGTCGTCGAGTTGGACGAGTCGCTACGCGTCCAAGCCGACGCAAGGCGACTGCGGCGGGCGGTCGACAACCTCCTTGGCAACGCCCTGCGCTTTGCGCCCCACGGCACGGAGATCACGCTGTCGGTCGTCCGGAGCGGAGCCGACGCGGTCCTCGAGGTGGGCGACCGCGGACCTGGCTTCCCGGCCGACTTTCTCCCGCACGCGTTCGAGCGGTTCCGTCGAGTCGATGACGCACACGGCAGGCGCGGCGGGGGAACGGGGCTGGGCCTGGCGCTCGTACAGGCTGTCGCTGTCGGTCTCGGCGGGCAGGTGCGCGCTGCAAACCGCGACGGCGGCGGCGCAATAGTCGGTCTTCGGCTACCGCTCAGCGATGCTGAGGTCTATCCGACCTAGCTCGTTCTAGTTCGGCACGCTGGCAGCCAGAACGACGGAAGCGGTCCGGACAGCGCCACTACGCCGGTAGGTCACTACGACGGACTCGCCAGGCTCGTGCGCCCGGACAGCCACGATCAGCCCGTTGGCGTCGGTCACCACGCGGTCACCCACCTTGGTGACGACGTCGCCAGCCTGCAGCCCCGCCGCCGCTGCCGGCCCGCCGGCAGCAACCTGGCCAAGCGTCGCGCCAGCGCCGGGAGCGTTGGCCGACGATCCGGTCCCGTCGGTGACGCTCACCCCGAGCTGGGCGTGGGTGGCGTGGCCGGTTGCGATCAGCTGGTCGGCAACCTTGGCGGCCGCGGAGGACGGGATGGCGAAACCGACCCCGATGTTCCCGCTCTGCGTGCCGGTCGCCGAGGCGCCGACGCTGGCGATGGCGCTGTTGATGCCGACCACCCGACCGGCCAGGTCGACCAGCGCGCCACCGGAGTTACCGGGGTTGATGGCGGCGTCGGTCTGGACGGCGTCGATGACCGACTGTGCCGGTGCACCCTGCTCGCCGGTCGCCACCGGCCGGTGCAGCGTGGAGACGATGCCTTCAGTCACGGTGTTGCTCAGGCCCAGCGGCGCGCCGACCGCAAGCACGGCCTGGCCGACGTGCAGCTGGTCGGAGTCGGCGAACACGGCGGCAGTGAGGCCGGTGACTCCGCTGACCCGGACCACCGCCAGGTCGCTGGTCGGATCGGTGCCGACGATGCTTGCCGGGACCGAGCGGCCGTCGCTGAAGGTCACGCTCACGGTCCCGCCGCCGACCGCCGCCGCAACCACGTGGTTGTTGGTGAGGACGTAACCGTCAGTGCGGATGACCACGCCCGAGCCCGTGTCGCTCTGCGCCTGAGCGCGTCCGAACGCGCTCTGCACCCGACCGGTGACCGCGATGGTGACCACGCTGGGACCGACCGCCTTGGCCGCCGCCTCCGCTGTGCCCGCCTGGAGGTTGGAAGCCGCTACCGTGCCGGTGCTGCGGGTGACCGAGGTCGGTGTTGCGGAGCCCGACCGGGTCGCCGAGCCACGAGTCGCGACTGCCGCCACGGTCCCACCGCTGAGCGCCCCGGCCAGCACAGCAGCCACCAGCAGGACGCCGACGCGTCGACCTGGTCCCCCCGCCGGAGGTGGGGACGCCGGCGGGATCGGCGGTGCTCCCGGCGGTGGGGCCGGTGCCCAACCGGTGCCGTCGGGGAACGGTGCGGCGGGGTCGGTGGCGTGATCGCGGAGAGTCTCATAGGCAGCCATACGGCGATTGTTGGCAGGCAACCTTCAAGCAGGTTGTACGTCGGCTGGACGCTTGCTGTGAACCGGGTACCGCCCCTGCGGGCCCCGGGTGCGCACTCGGACGGCGTCACGCAACCCGGCGAGGGAGCTCCCGACTGGTCGTCATTTCGCACCGATATCGGCTGGGCCGGCGGATCGTCGCACCGGGCGGAGAGCGCCGCGATCGACGCTCAATTTCGTGCCCACGGGGTGCTCGTTGGAGGGTCAGCCTGAACCTGCATCACCGACCGGGACAGGAGCAGTTGGCGCGCGCCTGGTGTGGACGAGAGCGGCGCCGCGCCCCACCGCCCGCCAACGGGCGCAGCGGGACGTCGACCGCCCCGACTGCGCCCATTGTGGTTAGCCAGGCCTACTTCTCGTCCGTACCACCCTGGTGGTCGGCGTTAGGGTTGCCCGGCTCTTCTTCAGCCTGCTCCAGAAGAGCGTCATGAACCGCAAGCGCTGGGCTACCCGATGAACTGCGTCTGGCGATCGTGATCTGGATCGAACGGACCTAGCACCGCCGCCGGCGACAAGAAGGACTCGGCAGACTCACCCCGTCGAGTTCGAGATGATCCACCACAGCGCCACTCAGCCGGCGACCGCCGCCTGTGCCCCAGTGTCAACCAGACCCTGGGCAGACCCGTTTGAGTCGGGACCTGATGGGGCGGTATGCATAGACGCATCCACCCGGCCCTGAGCGGGTGGGCGGGTGCGACTAGGACGGGAAGCCACAGCAGTTTCACAGCCACCGACGCGTCACCGGCCTCGCATCACAAGCGCGAGCGCGCCTACGCTGAGGTCATGAAGGCTTCCCCGCGTTGGCTGGTTCCGCTGGGCGTCGGCGGCGTTGTGCTCTTGGGCGCGACCGTGGGGTCAGCGGTGACAGCGGGTGCCACGCCCGAGCTGGCGCCGAGGACAGCGCAGGAGCTCCTCGTCCAGGTTGCCAATGCGCACCCAGCGGGCTTCTCCGGCACGGTCGAACAGCGCGCTGACCTTGGGCTGCCGAGCTTGCCCACACCGCCCGGCATCAGCACCTCGGTGCTCGGCCTGCTCGCCGGAACTCATAGCCTGCGGGTCGCCTACGCCGATCGGGATCACGTTCGGGTCGGCCTACTAGCGCCACTGGCCGAAACCGAGATCATCCACAGCGGCTCCGACCTCTGGACCTATGACAGCGCGAAGAACGCCGTAACCCACACCACGGTCGCACCGCAGCCTGCCGAGCCGCCGACGGGGCCCACGGCTGCTACGGCGCCGGGTCTGCCGCCGACGCCTGAGTCGCTGGCAGCGCAGGTACTCGCCGCGATCGACCCCACCACCGAGGTGTCGGTGGGCCGAAACGACGAAGTCGCCAACCGCCCGGCGTACGACCTGGTCCTGACCCCTAAGTCGCCCGCATCCCTGATCGCTGTGGTCAGCCTCGCCATCGACGCCGAGTCAGGCATGCCGTTGCGCGTGTCGGTGACCGCGCGCGGTCACTCCACCCCCTCGCTCGTCAGCGGCTACTCCTCGCTGGATCCCAAGGTGCCGGACGCCAGCACCTTTGCCTTCGCCCCGCCTCCGGGCGCCTCGGTCAAGGAAGGCGGTTCCGGACCCCATCTCGGCTCGGGCGGTACTGAGCAGGGCCAGCAGGACCCGCAGGCCCGTCCCAGTGACCAGCCGAAGCTCATCGGAACGGGGTGGGAGGCCGTGGTCCTCATCACCGGTGTCAGCCAGTCCTCCGGCCAGTTGCCGGCACAAACGAGAAGCCTGCTCGCGCTCGGCCAGCAGGTCAGCGGTGCCTTCGGTACCGGGCGACTGTTCCGGACCACGCTTCTGACAGCACTGCTCACTGACGACGGCCGGCTCTATGCCGGCGCCGTGACTCCAGAGGCCATCCAAGCCGCCGCCGCACCGAGGCCGTGACGGCTCAGGCCGGACCGGTGCCGCTCGCGATCGAGACCACCGGACTGACCAAGAGGTTCGGTAACCAGGTGGTCGTCGACTCGCTCGACCTAGCCGTGCCGACGGGCTCGGTCTTCGGCTTCCTCGGCCCGAACGGCTCGGGAAAGACGACAACGATCAGGATGCTGCTGGGGCTGGCCGTGCCGACCAGCGGCTCCGCCCGGGTGCTCGGTGCGGCGATGCCGGCTGCGTTTCACGACGTGCTGCCGCGGGTTGGTGCCGTGATCGAGGGACCGGCGTTCTACCCCTACCTGTCCGGGCGGGCCAACCTGGTGCGCTACGACACTGCCGACGGCCATTCTCCCCGAGTCAGCCGAACGAGGCGCGTCGCCGAGGCGCTCGCTCGCGTGGGGCTGGCCGCTGCGGCGGGCAAGCGGTACCGCGCCTACTCCCTGGGCATGCGCCAGCGACTGGCGCTGGCTGCCGCACTACTGCAGCCGCGAGCCCTGTTCGTCCTGGACGAGCCGACCAACGGGCTGGACCCGCAGGGCACCCGCGAGGTGCGCTCACTCGTGCGCGAGGTGGCGCAAGAGGGGGCGACCGTCTTCGTGTCCTCGCACCTGCTGAGCGAGGTCGAGCAGATCTGCAGCCACGTCGCGGTGATGAGCGCGGGCCGGCTCGTCCACCAGGGCACCATCGTCGACCTGCGGGAGGCGGCGAAGCGTCGGCTGCGGGTGCAGACGCCTGACGTCGCCGTCGCCGTCGCGGCGCTGGCTCGGCTGGGGATGGCGGCGACAGCCGACGGCGACGCGGTCACCGGTGAGCTGGACTCGGTCCGGCCCGAGGACGCCTGCGCTGCCCTGGTGCGGGCCGGTGTCCGCGTTCAAGCCTTGGTAACGGAGCAACCCAGTCTGGAGGACAGCTTCCTGGCGCTGACCGGGGAGGGCTTCGACGTTGCCCGCTGAGACGGGCTCCCTCGAACCGCTCGCGCCGGCGCCCGGCCGGGGCCGCCGCGGCGGCCTGCTTGCCTCTGAGCTGAGCATGCTGTTCCGGCGCCGACGGACGCTCGCTCTGCTCGTTGTGCTGGCCGCCGTACCGATCCTGCTGGCAGTCGCGGTGAAGCTGTCCCACAGCGGCCCACAGCCGGGGGAGGGCCCACCCTTTCTGGACCGGGTGACCCAGAACGGCCTGTTCGTGGCGGTGACTGCATTGACCGTCGTGCTGCCGTTCTTCCTGCCGCTCACTGTCGGAGTCGTCGCCGGCGACACGATCGCTGGCGAGGCGGGCCTGGGTACCCTGCGCTATCTGCTGGTCGCGCCGGCGGGCCGGGTCCGGCTGCTCGTGATCAAGTACGTCGGAGCACTCGCGTTCTGCTTCGCCGCCGCTCTGCTCGTTGCCGCCGCCGGCTTGGCCGTAGGTGCGTCGCTGTTCCCGATCGGCCGGGTCACGCTGCTCTCCGGCGACACGATCGGCCTGGGGTCGGCGATCGTCCGTACCGCCGCTATCGCCTGTTACGTCGGGGCTTCCATGCTCGGGCTGGCGTCGATCGGTCTGTTCGTCTCGACCTTGACCGAAGTGCCCGTCGGAGCGATGGCTGCTGTCGTCGGCCTCGCCATTCTGTGCCAGGTACTCGACGGGCTGCCGCAGGTCAGCGCGATTCATCCCTATCTGTTCTCGCATGACTGGTTCGCCTTCGGCGACCTGCTACGACGGCCCGTAAGTTGGACCCGGGTGGTGCACGGTTTGGAGTTGCAGGCTGGTTACGTCGCCGTGTTCGGTGCCCTCGCATGGGCCCGGTTCACCACGAAGGACGTACTTGCTTGAGCGTCAGCAGGCTCAGTCGTACTAGCGCGAACCTGGCTCTTTGCCGGCACAGACTGACGGGCCGCACGGTGCGGAGGCGCGATGCCGGCAGGCAACAGCGCGAACGCAGACGGGCCGGCTCGCTGATCCTCGAGTCCGACCCGTCTGCGCCCCCTCCGAGCCCTAGGGAGCCGTCGGTCGCTGCCCGGCGTTCTCCTGCGCCTCCCGGGCGGCACTCTCCCCAGCCTCATGGGCGGGGTCCTCGTTCGAGTGGAAGGTGCCGCTCGGCGCCGGGTCCGTGGAGTTCGGAGAGGTTGCCGCGGGAGCGGTCGTTGAGCTGGCGGCGCTGGCCCCCCCGATGTTGAAGACGGGTGCGCCGATGGCGCCGCCGGCCATGGTCGAGCCGACGAGCCCTGCCGCCAGGGCCGTGTTGCGAATGGCGTGCTTCATATCCGTACCTCCTTGAGGTGAGCCGGGTCCTTCCCGGGCGCACCTCAGAACCTGGCCGTCACGCATGTATGCAGCCTGGAGCGCGCATGTGGGGTGGCTGGGAAGAGTCGCGACGTTCCGCGGCGCCGAGCGAGGACAGGCGGACGCGCGCGGTCGCCGTGTTTGGGTCCCGGTGCTCTCAGCGGCGATGTTCCCAGCCCCTGCACAGCGCTTTGACACGCGTTGTACATCTTTGCCGGCCAGAGTGCGGTCACCTGGCCCGTGCGGCCGAACGCCACGAGTGAAAGGGCTCCGACCTCCCCATGACGACCACTGTGGCCGCCGCCCAATCCTCGACTCGCACCATGCTCAACAAGGTTCCGGAGGTCGCCGTCTTCTTCTGGATCATCAAAATCCTGTGTACGACGGTGGGCGAGAGCTTCGCCGACTTCATCAACACCACCCTCGGCCTGGGTCTGACCGGGACGACACTGGTCATGGGCACGCTGCTTGCATGCGCGCTCGTTGTGCAGTTTCGGCTGCGACGCTATGTACCAGCCGTCTACTGGTCCGCGGTCGTGCTCGTGAGCGTTGTGGGCACATTGATCACCGACAACCTCACCGACAACCTAGGCATCAGCCTGGTGCTCACTACGCTGGTCTTCGGCGCTGTGCTGATCGGGGTGTTTGCTGCCTGGTTCGCGCGGGAGAAGACCCTGTCGATCCACAGCATCGTCACCAGTCAGCGCGAAAGCTTCTACTGGCTGGCCGTTCTGTTCACCTTCGCTCTGGGCACGGCTGCCGGGGACCTGACCGCCGAGCGCCTGGACGTGGGATACTGGCGCTCGGCGCTGCTGTTCGCGGCGCTGATCGGGGTGACATTCGTCGCCCACCGAGCCTTCAACCTGGGCGCTGTTGTGGCCTTTTGGGTCGCGTACGTCCTGACCCGTCCGTTGGGCGCGTCAATTGGGGACTATCTGTCGCAGGACGGCAAGTCCGGTGGCCTCGGCCTCGGCACGTTTGTCACTAGCGCGGTCTTCCTCGCGACGATCGCGGCGGTGGTCGTCTACCTGACCCAGTCGCACAGCGACCAAACTGAGGTCGCCTACGGTCCAACGGCTACCGAGACCGCTCAGAGGATTTCATAGGGCGTGCGGCACCATGACAAAGCGCCCACGTAGCAGCACTCTGTGTGGGAGGCGCAGGGCTCGGATCGCACGAGGACACCTCAAGGGTTGGCCGGTCGCCGGCAAGCGCCGCTCCCGACCATGGGGCGGCTGGCTTACACGCTGCTTGAGTGCCGGCCGAAGCGGATGGCCAGGCCTAAGCCCACCAAGCCAGAAGGCAGTACAGCCATCCAAGTCTGACGATCGGTCAAGCCGCCCGCTGAACTGCCGATGACCGGGCATGAGCCGGCCGGCGCACCTGCCCAGTCCGCGGGTCGAGCCGGGTCGTGTGCCGCGCCTTGACGCGACACAGGCCGATTTCGTTGTCCGGGTCTCAGCGGCAGGGCGCCTGCTCGCTGCGAGTGACACCGTCGCCGATGTGCTCGGTTGGAATCTCCTGGAATGCGCGAGCGCAGGCATCTGGTCAGCCATAGCCGACGAAGCGCAACGGGCGGCAATGCGCCAAGTGTTCACCCACGTCCTTGTAAGCGGAGAAGCTAGATCGACATTACAACTCACGTCGGTAACCGGTAGTCGCTGGGTCGACGTCGCTGCCAAGCACCTGCTGGACGAGCCGGGCGCGCCGATCCTGCTAAGTGCCAGGGACGTTTCGGACGAAATCGCTGCCTCTTTGCAACTTGCCGCATCGGAGATGCGCTGGCGGGTTGCCTTCGAGCACTCGCCAATTGGCGGCGCTCTGCTCGACCACGACGGCAGCATCCTTGTTGTCAACGAAGCGCTCTGTCGCACGTTGGGCTGGCGCGCAGACGAGCTAACCCGCATGGACTTGTCAGACCTCATGCCGATCGAACTGTCATTGCCATGGCACGAATGGTGGAATGACTTGCTGTCCGATGTGTCCGAAGCGTCGTCGAGGGATCGGATTTTCCGTACCGCTTCGGACGGTCGGGTTTGGGGTCGCGTAACCGCGGCATTGGTCGCGTCCGCGGGCCTGCCTCCACGCGTCATGCTGCAGCTCGAAGACGTCACCAGACGTCGCGAGGCTGAGCTCGAGCTTGCCAATCGGGCCCTTCACGATGGACTCACCGGAGCCCCTAACCGCTTCCTCACTCGACGCTGGCTGGCAAGCGCACTCGAAGACCATCCCGGCGGCCGGGTCGGCGTCCTGTATTGCGACCTGGACCGCTTCAAGATCGTCAACGACAGCCTGGGACACGCCGCCGGCGACAGCCTTCTCGTTCAGGTAGCGGAACGGCTACGCGGCCCGCTTCGGCCTGAAGACCTCCTCGGCCGGGTCGGGGGCGACGAGTTCGTGATGGTCATGGAAGGCGTGACCACGCCGGGCGAACTGGCTGAGATCGCTGGCCGCCTGATGGCCGCGCTCGACGAGCCTTTCGAGCTGGGCGGACACCGGCATGCCATGACGCTGAGTCTGGGCGGCACCATCGGCACCCAGTCGGACACCGCAGACGACGTGCTGATGCGCGCCGACATGGCCCTCCTGCGGGCAAAGAGGCTGGGCCGGGCTCGCTATGAGGCCTTCGATCCGGCGCACGACCGGGTGGCCACCCGCGCGGACCTGCAATTGGAGGACGAGCTTCGTGTGTCACTCGACGCTCACGAGCTGCGGGCCTATTACCAGCCGATCGTCAGCCTTGACGACCTTTGCGTAGTGGGCCACGAAGCGCTTGTCCGCTGGGAACACCCTGAGCACGGCCTCCTCCTACCCGCGCTCTTTCTGGACCTAGCCGAAAGCAGCGGCCTCATCCGGCCGCTGGGCTGGTGGATGCTGTCCCAGGCTTGTCACGACGCCACCCGCGGCGACAACCCGTTGCGCGAACCCGGCTGGGTCGCGGTGAACGCCTCACCGAGCCAGCTCGCGCGCCCTGGCGTCGCGGCTGACGTCGTACGCGCCCTGGTCGCATCTGGCCTTCCTCCCCACCGCCTGCACCTGGAGATAACCGAGACCGCGCTCATCACTGCGAGTGCCGGGCTGGTCGGTGAACTTCGGGAGTTGTCCGAGATGGGCGTCCGCATCGCGTTGGACGATTTCGGCACCGGTTACTCGTCGTTGAGTCTGCTCAGGCAGTTTCCGGTCGACCTGGTGAAAATCGATCGGAGCTTCATCGAACCCGTGCTTACCGACCGCAGCGCGTTGGCCATCGTCAAGGCTGTCCTGAGCATGTGCCGGGACATGAATCTGCCGACGGTGGCTGAAGGCGTCGAGACGAGACAGCAGCTGGACTTGCTTCGTGAGCTGGGCTGCTCGAATGGCCAGGGCTTCCTCTTCGGCCGCCCTGTCCCAGTGGGCGCATGCAGCCCGACCCCACCCCACCCGCGCACGCGGGCCACGGCCCAGATTGTCTCTTCTCGCGGGAGCACC
Organism: Actinomycetota bacterium; assembly: GCA_030947185.1. Taxonomy (GTDB): domain Bacteria; phylum Actinomycetota; class Actinomycetes; order JALYXH01; family JALYXH01; genus JALYXH01. The sequence continues at coordinate 30,370 of JALYXH010000062.1, forward strand.
TCGTGACCCTTAGTCATTCCGATGCCGACTTCGCGTCCTACGAGATCATCCGGCCGGCCGCCGTGCTGTCCGAGGCGCATGCGCGGCGGATTCTGCAGGGACTTGCCCACGACGACGTTCAGGACGGGGGCCACTGGTGGACCAGAGTGGGCACCTGGCGCCGGTACCAGGAGCCCTGGGCGCCCGGAGCAGACGAGCCGGGCGAAGCGATTCACGTGGGCACGATCAGCTGCGTCTATGACAGTCCGAACCGGCACTATGTCACCGTCTTCCGAGTCTCGATGACCTCGTATGGGCTGCGTGAGGGCTGGACAACTGAACTGCTGTGTGACGACGCATTCCGCCACGCAGGTCTCACGTTTGCCACCTGTCCACGGGCTTCGCTAGCCCCGCTGCCGGAACAGTTTCGAGAAGAGAAGCGAGCCACCCACCGCAAGCGCTGAAGTCGCGGACGCAGCGTCTCGCTCACATTTGGGTTGGTTGTAGACCGAGACGCAAATGCTCTAGCGCCATCCAAACCCGCTCCCGCCGGTAGCTCGCCCGGGAGCCCGCCAGCAGCAGCCACCCCCGCGCCCGCGCGCTTGAGTTCTCCGGCGTCCGGCCTCGGCTCGTCCGCCGCCGCAACGTCAGCCTCGAGCACCACGGTCATGTGTCCGGCCCGACCGGACCGCGCCCGGCCCAGTGCCACCCCCCGCCCCACTGGCGGTCGGCCCGGTGCCAGTGCCCAGTCCGTCATCCCCTCCACCTGTAGCCGCTGAGCCGCCGAGCGTATCCACGGATACCACTGTGTCCACGGGCCGGGCGGGGTGGTGGTGACGGTTGGTGAGCTGACGGTCGGACCGGACGGATCGGGTTGTCGGGGTGGCGGTCGGGTGGGCGTGGTCGTCGTCGGTCGGGTGGGATGCCTGAAGGGGGGCTGGGAGCAAGGGTCCAGTCCGCTCGGAACGGTCAGCGACGACCGTGGATCACCTCGAGCCAAACCCCCGCGTCCGCGACGAGTGCCTCTAGCTCGGCCGGCCTGACCCCACCCTCCACGCCGAGGCTGCTGGTCACCGGATGCACGGTCTGCGAACCGGCCAGCCCCGGTCCCACGATCTCGTGAGTGACCGTGAGCGTCCGTCCGCCACCGGCGCGAAGCTGGGCCAGCACGTCGCGGTCTCGCTCGGCTAAGGCCGCCTCGAACGTCGCCGCGCTCGCCACCAGCCGGCGAGGCGACCCGTCCTCGTCCAGCGCGTACACCTGGTAGTCCCGGCGGTTCGACCTCATGTCCGTCACCGTGGTCCGGCCCAACCCGGCCCAGCCCCGTCGGACGCCGGGCTGTGGAGAGACGGCCGGACTTCCACCTAGCTGAGCCTCCAGCCAACCCGGCGCAGTTCCTACGTCAGCCGTGGGTACGTTCGTGGGTACGTCCGTGGGTACGGTTCGCGTCCGCTGACGTCCAGCGCCGTTCGGCCCGATGATCCCCGAGGTTGGGGTAGCGATCGCGCCCGCCTGGTGGCGGGGCTGAAGTCCCACCGTGGTGACGCCGGCGGTGACGCTCGTGGTGACGCCGGCGGTGACGCCGGAAATCCAGAATCCCCGTGGGTACGTTCGTGGGTACGCCGGTGGGTACGCCCGGCGCCCAGCCTGCCCCGCAGAGGGAATGGCCGCCGGAAGCGCCCCGGCCGCACTCGCTGCCCGGCAGCGGCGGACCTCGCCGGCGAGGACGGCGGCCACCCCCTCCGCAGCACCCGTGGTGACGCCTGCGGTGACGGTGGCGGTGACGCCCCGGGTGCAGAACCGGACTCGATCAATGGAGCCGGTCGGGGCACTCGCGGGGAGGTGGGCGGTGATCTCGGTGGCGATGCTGGGCGCGGGTCGCGACGCCGCCCGCTACTACCTGGCCCGCGAGGCCGGCTGCCGGGCCGACTACTACCTGAACTCCACCGAGGCGGTCGGCCGCCGGTGCGGTGCCGGACTGACCCGCCTTGGACTCCAACCGCAGTCGCAGCCGCGACTCCGGCCGCTCCCGCTGAGAAGGGCAACGTAGATGAGCGAACTACTCGACCTGGAGGCGGCCGCGAGTCGGCTGGGCACCTCGGTGCGGTTCCTGCGCAGGTTGGTGGCCGAGCGCCGAATCCCGTTCCACAAGCTGGGCAAGCATGTCCGGATCTCCTCCACAGATCTGGAGGCCTTCATTGCCGCCGGTCGGGTCGAGCCGTTGACTCGAGAGCTGCGTTCGCCCCGCTGGACGACGACTGCGCCGGCCTGGCGACCGGCCGCCCTGCCCAACCCGCGCGGCGCTCGCAATGGCCGCCGGTCGGCGACCGGCACCGGCGCGCACTGACGATCGGGGCGCCTCTGAGGCGGAGGACAGTGACCGGTGGCGCACATCGAGCGGCGCGCCCGGGACGGCCGGGTCTCCTACCGGGCCCGCTACCGGGACCCGACCGGACGCGAGCACGCCCGGGTGTTCCCCCGCAAGGCTGACGCCCAGCGCTTCCTCACCTCGATCGAGGACCACAAGCTGCGCGGCAGCTGGACCGACCCTGCGCTGGGCCGGGTGCTGCTCGGGGACTGGGCCGCCGAGTGGTGGCAGGGCACGGCCAACCTGCGTCCGTCCACCCGGGCGCGCGATGAGAGCCTGCTGCGCAACCACGTGCTGCCGGCCTTCGGCGCCGCGCCGCTGGCCGCGATCGGCCAGCGCGACGTGCGGGCCTGGGTGGCCGCGTTAGCCGACGGCGACCTGGCGGCGGCCACCGTGGCCAAGATCTACCAGACGCTGAGCCGGGTCATGGGTGGCGCGGTGGACGCCGGGATGATCCCGGCCAGCCCGTGCCGGCGGGTGGCGCTGCCCCGGATCGAGCGCGAGGAGATGCGCTTCCTCACCCCGGCCCAGGTGGACGTCCTGGCCGCGGCGATCGACCCGCGGTATCGGGCCCTGGTGCCCGTCGCCGCCTACGGCGGCCTGCGGATCGGCGAGCTGGCCGGGCTGCGCCACCGGCGGGTGGACCTGGATGCTGGCACGGTCGAGGTGGTCGAGATCGTCACCGAGGTGCGCGGCACCCTGATGATCGGACCGCCCAAGACCCGGGCCAGCCGGCGAACCATCGGACTGCCCCGCTTCGTGGTCGCCGAGCTCAGCGACGCGTTGACCGGCCGCGAGGGCCGGGACGAGTTCGTCTTTCCGGCCCCCGAGGCTGGCCCGCTGCGCGTGGTCGGGTTCCGGTCCCGGGTTTGGCGCCCGGCCACCCGATCGGCCGGGCTGGACGGGCTGCGCATCCACGACCTGCGGCACACCGCGGTAGCGCTGTGGATCGCTGCCGGAGCCAATCCGAAGGACGTCGCCGCCCGGGCCGGGCACACCTCGGTCAGCTTCGCGCTGGACCGCTACGGCCATCTGTTTCCCGAGGCCGACCTCGCGCTGCGGGACCGGTTGGACGCCCTTCATGACGCACAGTCACCTGCTGTTGGCCGCTCGTGCTCAGCGAGCCGCGGCCCCAGCGCGGCCCAGGGATGATCAAGAGAGCAAAAACGCGCCGCCGGAGGATGCCGGCGACGCGCTGACCTGGGCTTTTACGTTGTGGGCGGTACAGGACTTGAACCTGTGACCTCTTCCGTGTCAGGGAAGCGCGCTACCAGACTGCGCCAACCGCCCGCCGAGTAAGGGGAACCTACCTGCTCGACTGATCACCCGAGGCGGAGGCGGGAATCGAACCCGCGTACAGGGCTTTGCAGGCCCTTGCCTAAGCCACTCGGCCACTCCGCCGCGCAGGCCGACGGACCGCGAGACGGCCGGTCCGGCCTCCATGCACCCTCAGAGCGGACGACGGGATTCGAACCCGCGACCCTCACCTTGGCAAGGTGATGCTCTACCACTGAGCCACGTCCGCGCATCCCGGAGCCCTCCGGACGGCGCCTCGCACTCTAGCGGGCGGCGCCGACCCCCTCAAACGACCGCGCCTGGCAGGATCCCGCCGTGCCCGCCGTTTTCAAGCTGCCGCCGCCGGACCCGCGCTGGCCGCGGGCTGCCGACTGGCTCGCGGCCGGGTCGGGGGTTCGCCCGGTGGATCTGGCCG
>JALYXH010000096.1 GCA_030947185.1 Actinomycetota bacterium
GCGCCGAGGGCGCCGGCCGGGTGAGCGCGGTCGGTGACGGTGTCGACAGCGTCGGGCCGGGCGACCGGGTCGCCTGGAAGCTCGCCCAGGGCAGCTACGCCGAGCAGGTGCTGGTCGCCGCCGAGGAGGCGGTGCCGGTTCCCGACGGGGTGAGCGACGAGGTGGCCGCCGCCGTCATGCTGCAGGGGCTGACTGCGCACTACCTGGCCGCGTCCACCTTTCCGGTCGGTTCCGGGGACACCGTGCTCGTGCACGCGGCGGCCGGCGGGGTCGGGCTGCTGCTCACCCAGATCGTCAAGCTGCGTGGCGGCCGGGTGATCGGGACCGTCTCCACCGCGGCCAAGGAGGAGCAGGCCCGTGGCGCGGGCGCCGACGAGGTGATCCGCTACGACGAGGTCGACGTCGCGCCCCGGGTGCGTGAGCTGACCGGCGGCGAGGGCGTGGCGGCGGTGTACGACGGGGTCGGCCGCGACACCGTCGACGGCAGCCTCGCCTCGCTGCGGCCGCGCGGCATGCTGGTGATCTACGGCGCGGCCAGCGGGCCGGTGCCGCCCTTCGACGTCCAGCGGCTCAACGCCGGCGGCTCGCTGTTCCTGACCCGGCCCTCGCTGGGCCACTACACCCGCGACCGGGCTGAGCTGACCGGCCGTACCGACGAGCTGTTCGGCTGGCTCGCCGCGGGCCGCCTCGACGTCTTCATCGGCGGGCGCTATCCGCTGTCGGACGTCCGGCAGGCGCACCAGGATCTCGAGGGCCGCCGGACGACCGGCAAGCTGCTGCTCCTGCCCGGCTGAGGGACGAGCCCTTCAGCAGCTCTGGCCCTACAAGAGTCCGAGAACCGACAGCGCGGTGCGCGCCGCCGCACCGCCCGACTCCTCCGCGACCGCCAGCGCGCGAGGGACGTCGAGGTCGTCGGCAAGAGCCGCGCTGAGCTCCCCGACCGCTTGGTCGCCGCCAGGCCGTCCGGCGGCGACCTGCAGCCGCTCCAGCCGGCCCTCGGCCGTCGCCAGCGCGGCCGGGTCGTACTCCCAGTCGGCGGACCAGTCCCGGTCGACCAGCAGGAGCCGAAGTGCCGCTGCCGACGAGCGCTCGAGCAGGTCGCCGACCAGCACCAGGTTGCCGGTGCTCTTTGCCATCTTGGCGCCCCCGATGCCGACGGTGCCGACGTGCATCCACCGCCGCGCGAACGGCGTGACCCCCGTGACCGCCTCGGCCATCGCCGCCTCGTAGGCGTGGTGCGGGAAGGCCAGATCGCGCCCGCCGGCATGGACGTCCAGCGACGAGCCGAAGACCGCCAGCGCCATCGCCGCGCACTCGGCGTGCCAGCCCGGCCGCCCCGGCCCCCACGGCGAGTCCCAGGCCGGCTCGTCGCCGGTCGAGCGCTGCCAGACCGAGACGTCGAGGGCGTCGCGCTTGGCCGGGTCGCCCGGTGCGTCGCCGTACTCCTCCGCCAGCGCGAGCGCCGCGGAGCTCGACAGCCCCGCCCGCCCGGGCACGTCCGCCCCGATGAGGAAGACCGACCCCGCCTCCTCGTACGCCGCTCCCACCGCCAGCAGCGCAGCCGCCAGCGCTATCACCCCGTCGACGTGGGCGTGCGCCCGTGGCTCCACGTCGGGCCGGCGGACACCGAGCGCTGCCATGTCCTGGTCGAACTGGTACTGCTGCACCGCCGCGAACCGGTCGTAGTAGGTGCCGGCGCGCTGGGCCGCCGCGGTCAGCACGTCGTCGACGTCGGTGACGTTGCGGCAGAGCACCACGTCGCTGCCGAGGTGGCGCAGCACCCGCCCCAGCAGGTCGGCCCAGACGAAGGTGGCCGCGTGCCCGAGGTGGGTCACGTCGTAGGGCGTGATGCCGCAGACGTACATCCGCACCGGGCCGACCACGGGCAGCGGCCCACCGGCCAGCCGCAGCATCGGTCGGCCGGCGACCGGGGGCGCGCTCACGCGATCGCGCCGAGGAACTCGTGGAACAGCGCCCGCCAGCGGTCGGCCGCGTCGATGACCGGGAAGTGCCCCGAGCCCTCGAACATCTCCATCCGGACCCGCCCGCCGGCCGCGGCGTAGCGGGAGAGCACCTCGTGGATCTGCGCCACCATCGGCTGCGGTGGGAAGACGTCCTCGCCGGGCCAGTTGGGCACCTGGCCGAGCCGCCCCAGCGTGCCGATCTCCCAGGGCGAGCCGTCGGCGACCACGATGTCGAGGCTGCCGTGCGTCCAGAGCACCGGCGGCTTCGGGTCGAGGTCGACGATCGCCGCCCAGTTGCAGTACTTGCCCGACAGCGCGTTGAGGATCCCTCGGTCGCCCGGGGCGACGAACGGCCAGTTGGGGGACCTGACGTAGTCGCCCGGATAGCCGTCGTCGCCGGTCCGCGCCTTGAGCATCTCCTCGACCAGGTAGTCCTCACCCGACGGGGGAAGGGTGTGGCCGGTAGCCCAGTACGACGTCCGCATCACGTTGCGCGGCGAGAGCGGCGACTCGTCTGAGCGGTCCCCGGCCTCCAGCCGCTCCGTGAACTCCGGGCTGCCGGTGCCACCGCCGGTGCCGGCCCAGTCGGGGAAGCAGGGGGTGCCGTCGGGACGCGTTCCGCCGTACCCGTAGGGCGAAACCGGGTCGACGAGGGTGAGCGAGGCGACCGGCCGGTCCAGGGCGTACGCCGCGACCGCCGCGCCGCCGGTCGACCAGCCGACCAGGTGGACCGGTGCCTCGATACCGAGCTCCTGCACCAGCGAGTGGGTGTCGTCGGCCCAGTCGCGGAGGCCGCGGGTGGCGTCGATCGGCAGCGGCTCGGTGTCGCCGAAGCCGCGCATGTCCGGCGCGATCAGCCGGTAGCCGGTCGGCGCCTGGGCGAGCACGTCGTCGTAGAAGCGCCCGGAGGCCAGGTTGCCGTGGACCAGGACGACCGGTACGCCGTCGGCCGCCCCGGCTTCGAGGTAGTGCATGCGCAGCCGCCGGGTCTGCACCAGGTGCGAGCTCACCCCCGGCAGCAAGTCCATCGAACGCTCTCCTCCTGCCGGCGGCGATCGTCTGAACCGGACACTGAACCGGACACTGAACCGGACACTTGACCGGGCACTGGGCACACTAGCCACGGCTACAGCGGCAGGGGGCCCCGCTGGTGGTGCGCCTCGGCCGGCGAGCAGGCGTCCTGAGCCGCCGACTGCGCCGCGCAAAGCCGCGGCGTGCCGGGTCGCCTGATGGCCCACCACCGCCTCGGCGATCCGGCGGAGCTGGGTCACCTGCTCGGCGCTGAGCGCGTCGAAGAGCACCTCGCGAACCGCCTCGACGTGGCCAGGTGCGGCAGCGACCAGCACGGCGTAGCCGGCGTCGGTGAGCGTGGCCAGCTGGCCACGCCGGTCCTCCGGCGAGCTCGTCCGGACTACCCAGCCGCGCTCCTCGAGCTTCGCGACGGCGTGGGACAGCCGGCTGCGCGAGGACCGGGTGGCCGCGGCCAGCTCGCTCATGCGCATGGACCTGGACTCGACGTCGGAGAGCCGGACCAGGATCTCGTAGTAGGCGTGGGGCATGCCGGCGTCGCGCTGCAGCTCGGCGTCGAGGCTGTCGGTGACCACACCGGTCGCCGTCAGGTAGGCCCGCCAGACCCGCTGCTCGTCGATGCTGAGCCAGCGCGTCCCCGTCACCGGAGGACCCTACCCCGGAATAGTTGAGCGCTCAACGAGGTTGTGGCGCTCGAGTCAGCCGGTTGACCATTGATGAGGAGCCATGCCATGGGTATCCACCGCCTCAACCACGCAGTCCTCTACGTGCGGGACGTGGCCCGCACCGTGACCTTCTACCGCGACGTGCTCGACTTCCGGGTGAAGGCGGAGATCCCGGGTGGCCGTGGCGCCTTCCTGCAGGCGCCCGACTCGACCAACGACCACGACCTCGGGGTGTTCGCCGTGGGCGCCGGGGCCGGCGACTCCGCGGCCGGCCGCGGCACGGTCGGTCTCTACCACCTCGCGTGGGAGGTGGGCACGCTGGCCGAGCTCGAGGAGCACATGGCCCGGCTGGCCGCAGCCGGGGCGCTGGTCGGCGCGTCCGACCACGGCACCACCAAGAGCCTCTATGCGAAGGACCCCGACGGCCTGGAGTTCGAGGTGGTCTGGATCGTCCCGGCTTCCCTGCTCGACGACGACGCCATCGCCGCCGGCGCCCGGGCGATCCTGCCTCTGGACCTGGCCAAGGAGAAGGCACGTTACGGCGCGGACACCCGTGGAGGGATCGGCATCTCGATCCCGGTGGGCGTCACCGGCTAGCGGCCGGGCAGCTCCGCGCGCGAGACGGATGGGGCGCAGGGTGCGCGGGCGGACGGGTGGGCCGGTCTCGCCCCAGGTATTTCGCCGAACCGCGTGACAGTAGCGCTGAGTGGCGTAACGATCGCTCTGCGGTACCACGCGAGTCGATTCCCCCGGCTCGGCCGCCGGAGGTGACCACGTGTCGGAACAGGGCTCGGGACGACCGCCGCACGCCGCCGACCGGTGGCGCGAGCACCGGCTGCTGGCCGGCGTCGTACGAGCCGTCGTGCTCGTCACCCCGGTGCTGGCCGCGGTCGTCGCAGCCGCGGTAGCTACCCAGCTGCTCCCGGAACCGGGCGACGGCGTGGCCACCTTCTTCTGGCTCGCCGCGGTCGTCCTGGCAGCGGTCGTCGCCTACCTGGGTGTCGAGCGGGCCGCCCGCGCCCTGCTGCCGCTCGCCGTCCTGCTCAAGCTGTCGCTGCTCTTCCCGGACCGGGCCCCGTCCCGGCTGCGCATGGTCTGGCACGTCGGCAGTGGCCGGCACCTGGCCCAGCTGACCGCCGCCGCCAGGCTGGCCGGTCGCAACGACGACCGGACCCGTACTGCCGAGCTCCTGGTCGAGATGATCGCCGCGCTAGGCCGGCACGACCCCCGCACCCGCGGGCACTCGGAGCGGGTCCGCGCCTACACCGACCTGATCACCTGCGAGATGCGGCTGCCCGAGGCCGACCGCGACCGGATCCGCTGGGCCGCGCTCGTGCACGACCTGGGCAAGCTGGTCGTGCCGACCACGCTGCTCAACAAGCCCGGCGCGCCGAGCGCGTCCGAGTGGGACACCCTGCGCCGGCACCCGGCCGAGGGTGCCCGGCTGGCCGCCGCCCTGCTTCCGTGGCTCGGCGAGTGGGGCCGCGCCGTCGACGAGCACCACGAGCGGTGGGACGGCTCCGGCTACCCGCTCGGCCTGGCCGGCGAGCAGATCGGCCGCGGCGCCCGCATCGTCGCGGTGGCGGACGCGTTCGAGGTGATGACGGCCGTCCGGGCCTACAAGAAGGCGATGAGCGCTGCCGACGCCCGGTGCGAGCTGGTGCGCTGTGCCGGCACCCAGTTCGACCCGGTCGCCGTCCGCGGGCTGATGGCGGTATCGCTCGGCCGGCTGCGCTGGGTGATGGGCCCGGCGGCGTACGTCGTAGCGCTGCCCTTCGCCTCGTTCCTGCGCCACAGCGGCCCCCGGCTCCGGCATGCCAGCAGCGCCGCCGCCGCACTGGTCGTGGCCGGCCTCCTGGGCGTCGTTCCACATCACACGGGGCCGGCGCTCACCCTCGGCCCCGCGCATGGCCAGGCGCGTGCCGCTGGCGCGCCGTCGACCGTGCCGGCGGCGTCCGCCGCCGCGGCACCGCCAGCAGCTGAGGGGCCGACCAGCGTGCTCGGCCAGAC
>JALYXH010000072.1 GCA_030947185.1 Actinomycetota bacterium
GCCACAAACAAGCGGAGCTGCCGAATCTCCATCTCGGCCCCTGCCTCGACCTCGCACGGCTGTCCAATTTCGGTATCGGGCAGGCGGTCTGGGCCCTGTAGTCGGCCGGTGTCGGCGCTAGGACGGATGTCGACAGCTCCGCCCCCGCCGATCGCGCATCGCAACCACGTCTCTGGAACGCGGATGCACCATCGGACCAGTCGCGGGTGTTGCCCACTTCCAGGAGGCACGCCTCCCAGAAAACTCGACAAAAGTCGGCAACCCGTCGCCCAGGGACCCAGAGCAAGATGGCCACCATGAAGTGGGCTCTCACAACCGGCGCCGTGGCGTACATGGACGAGAAATGGACGAACTCGCCGGTAACTTGCAGCCATGATCGTCGATCATATTGCTGACCTGCACTTATACGGTGGGCCGCCCGGGGATCGAACCCGGAACCCGCGGATTAAAAGTCCGCTGCTCTGCCAGTTGAGCTAACGGCCCGACGTGCTGCCCAGGATAGGGACCGCCGTGTGCCGTGTGCCGTGTGCCGGGTGCCGTCCCCGGACGCGGCCGTTGGTACGACGATGAGCCGTCCCCTAGACTCGCGGACGTTCCCGACGGCAGACGACACGGGTGCGCACCGGAACGTCGACCGTCGCGCCCCCATCGTCTAGCGGCCCAGGACACCGCCCTTTCAAGGCGGCAGCACGGGTTCGAATCCCGTTGGGGGCACGCAGTGCCACGTGCGGTCCGCCGTACGAGGTCCCGTAGTGCAGTCTGGAGTGCACGCCGCCCTGTCAAGGCGGAGGTCGCGGGTTCGAATCCCGTCGGGACCGCCGGGTCGTGGTGCCACATGCGCCGCGCTCACCCGGGCAGGTAGCTCAGTCGGTACGAGCGTCCGCCTGAAAAGCGGAAGGTCGGCGGTTCGACCCCGCCCCTGCCCACACCTGGAACTGTCCTCGTAGCGCCCGAGGTGTGAGCTCTGTGCTTGCCAGCGCTCTGGCAGGTTCTAATCTCGGCGGATGACCTTGGAATGGGAACAGGTAGTTGTTGACTCGGTAGATCCGGTGACCCTGGGCCAGTGGTGGGCCGATGCTCTTGGTTGGGTGGTGGTCCACACCTCTGCGGAGGAGTTCGAGATCCGCCGGGAGCCGGATCGCCTGCCGGGGTTGGACTTCGTCCGGCTCGATGAGAGCAGGAAGGCTAAGAGCCGACTGCATCTCGACTTCAGGCCTGACGACCAGGACGTCGAGGTGGCTCGTCTGGTGGCGCATGGCGCACAGCGTGTTGACATTGGCCAGGGTGATCAATCGTGGGTCGTCCTGGCAGACCCCGAAGGCAACGAGTTCTGTGTCCTCAGCCGGACACGCCCCTAGGTCTTAGTCGCCAGCCGTCGCGATCGACCGCCGCATAGCGCTCGAGGCGTCAGCAGGTTGGGGGCGGCGGGGAGCCACCCGTCGTGGGCGTACCCGCCGTCGGGCTGATCACCGGGCCCGGCGCCGGCGGATCGGGGCCGACAGGTGGCGGATCCGTCCCGGCCGAGGGCGTCGGAGTGACGGTCGGGGTCACCACGGGAGACGGTGTCGGGCAGCCGGCGGACATCGCGACCGGCGGCGCCACTCCAGGCCCGGCCGTCGGCGATGTCGCCGGTGGCTTGCCACCCGAGGCCGTCGTCCGCGTGGGAGTGACGGGCGGTTTCGGCGCCGCGACCACGGATGGCCCGGGCGCTCGGGCGGCCAGGACCGGTGCCGGCACCGGCCTGGGCGGCGGTGGGGGCGCCGGTGGGATCAGCGCTGCCGCCGGTGGCACCAGCGGCAGCGAGCGACCGGGCTGGCCGGTCGGCCCGGCCAGGTCGTAGGCAGCGATCCAACCGAGCACCGTCGCGACGTACGACGCGGAGGGGTTGTAGGCGAAGATCGCATTGGCGAGCGGACGTGGCGTGGACACGTCCCCGTGGGCGGCGTCGCACAGGTAGCGCCCGGCCGCCTCCGCCGCGTCGCCGATGTTGTTCGGGTTGCGGTCGCCGGCAACGCTCCGCCAGGTCGACGGGATGAACTGCATCGGACCGACGGCCCGGTCCCATGTGCGGTCGCCGTCGAGCGCGCCGCCGTCGGTGTCGGGGATCGCTGCCATGCCGGGGCCGCCGTCGAGCACCGGGCCGAGGATCGGCGGGGTGATCGTTCCGTCCGGGGTGATGCCGGTAGCGCCGTCGCGACCGTGGTTGGACTCCACCCGGCCGATCCCGGCGAGCACCTGCCACCGCAGGCGGCAGCCGGGGTCGCGGAGGGCCATCTGCGCGGCAGCGCGCTCGTAGGCGGCCAGCACGACCGCGGGGATCCCATCACCCAGCAGCGCGGCCGGGACGGGCGTGGGCAGGACACTGGCCGGGTCGACGGAGATCGCCATCGCAGGCGAGGCAGGGTCGGCGACCGGCGTGGTGAGGTTCGCGGGGCCGACCAGCGCTGCCGGCGCCTCGTCGATGGCGGTACTGCCGGCGAGCAGGCGCGCCAAGCCGATGCGGTAGGACGACGAGGCAGGTGCCGCGACGGCCGTCGACCTGTGAGCCAGCGCCGGATTCGTCGCCGCCAGCACCGCGCCACACAGCACGCTGACCAGCATGGCGGCGACCAACGCCAGCTGCGCATGGTGATCCGGAGAGGGGCGGGCGAACCCCTCGCTCGACGGCATCGGGCCAATCTTGCACGTTTGGGCGCAAGCCGCCATGGCGGTCAGGCGACATCACACTGCCTGGAACGAGTGCGGGGCCACCCCGACACCGGCGGCACCAAGAGCGCGGTCAGGTGCGCCAAGATGGACCGACTGCGGCAGACCCTGCCGCCCTCGATGCCACCGGGGAGGCCGGATGCAGCAGCTGCACGTGCTCGGAGTGAGTGAGGACGGGACTGCCGTCGTGCTGTCCGGTCCGCCCGGCAGCGACCTGGGTCCGTTCCAGGTGCCCAGGGACGAACGGCTGCGCGCAGCCGCACTCGGCCGACGCCTCGACGAGGACGCCCCGACCATCCTGAGCACCCTGCCTCCCCGGGAGATCCAGGCGCGGCTCAGAGCGGGTGTGGCCGCTGCCGACGTGGCGGCCGAGGCGGGCATCGCCGTGGACAAGGTGCTCCGCTACGACGGCCCGATCCAGGCGGAGCGGGCCCGCGTCGTTGACGACGCGCGGGCGGCCACCGTCACCGGTTCGGCAGGCGACCCGAAGGCAGTGCGGCTGGGCGCCGCCGTCGAGGCGGCGCTTCGCGGGAACCTCAGCTGGGACTCCTGGCGTCGCGAGGACGGCACCTGGACCGTCGAGGTGCGCCATGAGGCAGGCCGGGCGCAGTGGCGATGGGACGGCGTACGCCGGCGGGTTGACCCGCTGGACGACGCGGCCCGGCGGGTGGTGCAGGGCGAACCCGAGCCCACCCCGCCGGCCACGGAACCACCACCGGAGGCCGTCAGCGCACGCGCACCCTCGCGCGGGCGGGCGAGCGTGCCGGCGTGGGACGACATCGTCTTCGGCACCGGCCGGCCCGGCCCCGGGGAGCCCGACTCTCCCGTACACCCGACCTGAACGGCACGGGTTCATCAACCGCCTCACCGCCGGGTCCCCGCTCACACCGATGATGAAGGTGCTCGGCGTCGGCTACGACCACGACGCCGCTGCCGACGCCAAGCGCCGGATCCTGGCCTTCTTCGACCTGCACCTGCACCGTCGCGGGCCGGCTCCGCAACCTGCCCGGTCCACCATGGAGGCATGACCGGGGCTCTGCTGACCTTTGCGGCGGCCGCGTCGCTGCTCGTCGTACTGCCCGGACCCGACAGCCTGCTCGTCCTGCGCAGCATCCTGCTGCGCGGCCGGCGGGTCGCCGCCGTCACCTCCGCGGGCATCCTGACCGGCCTCGCCGTGTGGGTGGGCGCGGCTGCGCTGGGCCTGTCCGCGCTGCTACGGGCCAGCACCCTCGGCTACACCGCTCTGCGGGTGGCCGGCGCTGTCTACCTCGTGTGCCTGGGCGTGCAGGCACTGCGCAGCTCCCGGCGGCCGGCCGGCCCTGCTGCTGAGCCCCTGGCTGGGCAGCCCGTCCCCACCGGCCGGACCGGCGTCCTCGGTGTCGGCTACTGGGCCGGGCTGGTGACCAACCTGCTCAACCCGAAGGTCGGGGTCTTCTTCGTCACCTTCCTGCCCGGGTTCGTCCCATCCGGCGCGCCGGTCGGCACCACCTCTCTGCTGTTCGGGGCCGTCTTCGTGGCCGAGGGCGCGCTGTACTTCGTCGTCCTCGTCGTCCTGGCCGAACGGGTCGCCCGCGTGTTGCAGCGCGCGACCGTACGCCGCCGTCTCGACCGGCTGACCGGGCTGGTGCTGATCGGTTTCGGCATCCGGCTCGCCGCCGAGAGCTGAGGGCTGACCGGCAGGAGTCGGCCGCGCCAGCCCGGGTATGACCGGCACCTCCGAACGGAGGCGTCATGAAGCCCATCGTCGAGGGCACGGCCAGCTTGCCCGCAGCCCGCCCCCCGAGCTCGGTACGCCGGGTGGTGGTGGCCAGCCTGATCGGCACCTCGCTCGAGTGGTACGACTTCTTCATCTACGGCACCGCTGCGGCGCTGGTCTTCAACAAGCTGTTCTTCCCGAAGTTCGACCCTCTCGTCGGGACGCTGCTGGCGTTCGCCACCTACGCGGTCGGGTTCGTCGCCCGGCCGTTCGGTGGCGTCATCTTCGGCCACTACGGCGACCGGGTCGGGCGCAAGCGGGTGCTGGTGGTGACCCTGCTGGTCATGGGCGTGGCCACCTTCGCGATCGGCCTGCTCCCGACGTACAAGGCGATCGGCGTGTGGGCGCCGATCCTGCTGGTGGCCCTGCGCTTCGTGCAGGGGCTGGGGCTCGGCGGCGAGTGGGGCGGCGCGGTCCTGATGACGATCGAGTCGGGCAACCCGAAGCGCCGCGGTCTCAGTGCCAGCTGGCCGCAGGTGGGGGTGCCGGCAGGCCTGCTGCTCGCCAACGGCGCCCTGTCGCTGATGACGGCGACCACGACGAGCAAGACGTTCCTGTCCTACGGCTGGCGGGTGCCGTTCCTGCTCAGCGGCGTGCTCGTCCTGGTGGGCCTGTGGATCCGGACGACGATCGCCGAGAGCCCGCTGTTCGCCGCGCTCGAGTCCGGTGCGGACAAGGCCAAGGTGCCGGTCCTCGACGTACTCCGGGAGCACCGCAGGGCCATCGTGCTGGCGGTCGGCGCACGCGTCGGTGTCGACGTCGCCTTCTACACGTTCGTGCTGTTCATCACGACCTACGTCGTGACGGTCCTCAAGCTTCCCAAGGGGTACGCGCTCAATGCGGTGCTGCTCGCCGCCGCTGCGCAGCTGCTGCTCATCCCCTTCTTCGGCTCCCTGTCCGACCGGGTCGGGCGGCGCGGGGTCTACCTCGCCGGTGTGGTCGGCGCGGCGGCTTGGGTGTTCGCCTTCTTCGCCCTGCTCGACAGCCGGCGCTTCGTCCTGATCGCGCTCGCGGCAGTGGTGGCGCTGGTCATGCACGCAGCCATGTACGGGCCGCAGGCCGCGTTCATCGCCGAGCTCTTCCCGACCCGGCTGCGCTACAGCGGCGCATCGCTCGGCTACCAGCTAGCCGGCGTCCTCGGCGGGGCCCTGGCCCCGATCATCTCGGTCGCGCTGTTCCGGCACTTCCACACCTCGACGGCGGTGTCGGTCTACGTGGTTGCCGCGCTCGCCGTCACCTTCGTGGCGGTGCTGGCGGCGCCGGAGACCTCCCAGGTCGACCTGGACGACGAGCGGCCGCAGGACGCGCGTCGGCGCGAGCCG
>JALYXH010000073.1 GCA_030947185.1 Actinomycetota bacterium
CCTTGTGCACCGATAGGAGGGCGGCCGCAGTGAACAGCTTGGCGGTCGACGCGGGCGGCACCGGCGTGCTCGCTCCGCGATCGAGCAGGACGGCCCCGGACGCAAGGTCGACAATCCGCGCGTGCACCGCTGGGCCGAGCGCAGCGGCGCTCAGGGCGCTGGACAGCGTGCGCACCACCTTCGTGGGCACCGCCGGAAGCATCGGCGTCGCGTCCGTGCGCGCAGGTTCCGGTACGCCGGTGCCTGCCGCCCGAAGCGCCGCCGGTGCCGCCGGTCGAGGCGTCCCTGTGTGCTGCGGCCCGCGCACGGCAGAGGTCACCGCGTAGCCGCCCACGCCGGCACCGGCAGCAAGCGCGAGGACCAGCGCGGCGCTGCCGGCGGCGACCAACGGACGGCTCACGATGCGTCACACTAGTGACCGATACCGCCGTCCTCGCCGAAGGAGCAGCTGCCGTGGAATTCGATGTCCTGATCGAGATCCCGCGCGGGAGCCGCAACAAGTACGAGATCGACCACGACTCGGGCCGGATGCGCCTGGACCGCACGCTGTTCACCTCGACGCAGTATCCGGCCGACTACGGCTACATCGAGCACACCCTCGGCGAAGACGGCGACCCGCTCGACGCGCTCGTGCTGCTGCAGGGGGACCCGCTGTTCCCCGGCGTGCTGGTGTTCTGCCGGGCCATCGGCATGTTCCGGATGACCGACGAGAAGGGCGGCGACGACAAGGTCTTGTGCGTGCCCTCGGCTGACGTCCGGCAGGAGCACCTACGCGACATCAGGCACCTGCCGGAGTTCGAGCGCCTGGAGATCCAGCACTTCTTCGAGGTCTACAAGGACCTCGAGCCCGGCAAGTCGGTCGAGGGGGCGAGCTGGGCCGGCCGGGTGGAGGCCGAGGCCGAGATCGTGGCCTCCTACCAGCGGGCGAAGGACACCCCGGGCTACCTGACGCACTGACCGGCCCGGCGCGTCCAGATCTGAGCCGGAGGCGAGGATTGAACTCGCGACCTATCGCTTACGAGGCGATTGCTCTGCCACTGAGCTACTCCGGCGAGGGCACCGCGGGGTTCAGGCCGTCGCGGCGGCGGCGGGTCCGAGGATAACGGCTCGACCTACCCCAGTCCGCGGTCGGCGCCGGGTGGCGGTGGCGGCCCCTAGCGCCGTGGCGGACTCGGAACGGGTGTGGGCGTCGCAGCGCTGGTCCGCGGCGCGCTGGACGTACTGGCCGAGTGGGTGGGGGCAGAGGTGGGCGCAGCCGTCCGGATGTAGGTGGTCGAGGTGGTCGGGCTGCGGCTGGACCGGGCCTGCGGCGTCGCAGCCGCGGTCGTCTCCTCCGAACCGGCACCTGCCGACTCCCCCGCGGCCTCGGTGCCGATCGGCAGGGCCGCGACATCGGGCAGCACCCCGACACCGGCCAGCGCGAGCAGCTGCGGCATCAGCCAGGGTGCCAGCCAGGCCGCACCGTCGGTGGTGACGTGCACGCCGGTCTCCCGCACCGTCAGCCCGTTGATCGTGCTGGTGTAGCGCCCGTTTGGTGCGAGCCGGCCGCCGAGGTCGACCAGCCGGACGTTGTCAGGGTGCGCCGCCGCCACCTTCCTGAGCAGGGCGTTCAGCGCGTCCACCCGGGGCAGCTTGTCCTCTGGCCATAGGCTCCCGTCCGGCTGCTCACCGCGGCGGTAGTACGGCGCGGTGCACAGGGCCACCCGGCCGCCCTTCGCGGTGAGGATCGAGATCCCGAGCTCGATCTCCGTGGTGAGGTAGGCGTCGTACTCGGGGTCGCCGATCCGGGTCCAGCGACCGTCGCGCAGCCGGTCCATCACCTCCCATCGGCCGATGACCATCGCCGTGACGTCGGGGTCGTTCTTGGCGACCGCGTCGGTCCAGTGGGTCGGCCAGGTCTGGCACTGCGGCAGCTCGTCGCGGATGTCGCCGAAGTACATGTAGGGCCCGCCGCGCACGACGCCGCAGCCGAGCGAGCCCTCGTTGTACGTCCGCGCCCCGTAGCGCGCGGCCGGGCCCTCCAGGCCGACGGCGAGACTGTCGGAGACCGAGTCGCCGACGAACATCACCCGGGCCGGGACGTGGGCGGCCCTGGCCGGTGCGCCGAGCGGGGTCAGCAGGGAGGCGGCGCTGCCCGCTCGCGTCCCGGCACCGGCCGCGGTGAGCCGGGCGCCGTGCTGAAGCGGACTGGTGCTCACCAGGATGGCGGCGAGCACCGCGGCCGCCGTGACGGGCAGCGCCACCAGCGCGCGCCAGGCCGGCAGCCGGCCGCGCAGGACCGGGCGCTCGAGCAGGTAGAACGACGCCACCGAGACCGCGAGGGTGAGGGCGAGCCGGGCGGCCAGCAGCCGGGCGCCGCCGAGGCCGGTGCGCTCGTGGTTGGTGACCAGGAAGATCGGCCAGTGCCACAGGTAGACGCCGTAGGAGATGCGGCCGAGGAAGACCAGCGGCGGCAGCGACAGGGCCCGGGAGAGCAGGCCGGCCGGCACCAGCACCACGTCGGCCAGCACCGCCGCCACCGCCAGCGCGGCCACGGCGAACCCCCCGCGATAGAGCGTGGGCGCGCTCCCGTCTGCCAGCCACCAGGCGGCCAGCGTGCCCAGCCCGCCGGCCAGGCCGAGTACGCCGAAAGCCCGCTGCGCCACCCGCCTGCCCAGCGGCCGGCCGGCCCGCGCCCGGTCGACCAGGAGCACCAGGCTTACCGCGAGGGCGGCGCCGACCAGGAGGCTCTGCGCGCGGGTGTCGGTGCCGTAGTAGACGCGGCTCGGGTCGCTCGCCGGCCGGAACAGCAGGGCCATGCCCACCGCCGAGCCGAGGGCACCGACCACGATCACCCCGAGCAGGAGCCGCAGCGAGCTGCGGAGCCAGAACACGACGAGGAGCAGCAGCGGCCAGACCAGGTAGAACTGCTCCTCGATCGCCAGCGACCAGGTGTGGCGCAGCGGTGAAGGCAGCGAGAAGGCGTCGAAGTAGCCCTGCTTGGTGTCGATCAGGTGCCAGTTGGCGACGTAGCCGAGTGTGGCCAGCGCGTCCATCCGCAACGAGTGCAGGCTCTCTGCCGTGGCCACGAAGTAGGCGTAGAGCCCGGCAGCGAGCAGCACGGCGAACAGGGCCGGCAGCAGCCGGCGCGCTCGGCGGGCCCAGAAGCCACCGAGGCCGATCCCGCCGGTCGACCGCCACTCGAGCACGAGCAGCGTGGTGATCAGGTAGCCACTGAGCACGAAGAACGCGTCGACGCCGAGGAAGCCGCCGTGTGCCCACGACACCCCGCCGTGGAAGAGCAGCACGGCAAGCACGGCCAGCGCCCGGACGCCGTCCAGCGCCGGCAGGTGTGGCATCCGGGCGCGCGCCCGGGGCAGCACGCCGGTGCGCTCGGCAGGCGCGTCGGCGGTCAGCTGGAGCATCCGGTCCTTCGGGGGCCAGGGGGCGCCGGGGCGGCCGGCAACTGTCGTTTCCGGGCAAATAGTACGGCGAGTAGACCCGGTGCGACCCTCAGGCCGGCGTCGGGTCGGCGTTCCCGGCCCGGTCCGGGGTGCCCGCGGGGGCGCCGGCAGCCGTGCCGGCCTTGGCATCGTCATGGGCCAGACGTGGGCCGCAGACGCTCGCTTTCGTGCACGCGCAGCGGCGGCCGCCGTCGGTCAGCCGGACCACGACCTTCTCGCTGGGGACGCTGTAGCCGACCACCGTGCCCGGGCCCTCAGGCGAGTCGACACGCGCCCCGACAGCGGGGGCATCGGCGCGGAACTCCTGGTAGAGCGGGTGCTCGAACTTCAGGCAGCACATCAGCCGGCCGCAGGCGCCGGAGATCCGCATCGGGTTCAGCGGCAGGTCCTGGTCCTTCGCCATCCGCACCGCGACCGGCTCGAAGTCCTTGAGGAAGGTCGCACAGCACAGGTCACGACCGCACGAGCCGATCCCGCCCTGCACCTTGGCTTCGTCGCGGGCTCCGAGCTGGCGCAGCTCGACGCGGGCGGCGAGGGTCTTGGCCAGGTCGCGCACCAGGGCCCGGAAGTCGACCCGGTGCTCGGCGGAGAAGTAGACGGTGAAGGCGTTGCGCGCCTCGACGAAGTCGACGCCCACGATCTTCATCGGAAGCCCGGTCTCGCGAACCAGCCGCTTGGTCGCCACCTTCGCCTCGGCCCGTCGACGCCTGCTGCGCTCGTCCCGCTCGAGGTCGGCCGCGTCGGCAAGTCCCACCAGCATGGGCAGGCCGCCGATCGGCTCGTCGGCCTCCTGCGGCGCCCACACGCACTCGGCCACCTCCGGCCCCTCGTCGGTGGGCACCAGCACCTTCGCGCCGACACCCGGGCGGTGCGGTCCCGGGTCGAAGTAGTACAGCCGGCCGTACCGCGTGAAGCTCACCGCGCAGACCTGCGTCATCGCCCCCCTCCCGTCCGGCCGGCCCGATCCACGCGAGTGCCCCGCAGCATGAGTCAGCCGCTCGCGAGCGCGAGTGCCATGGACTCGACGGCCAGGAGCGGTGCGACGTTGGCCACGAGCGCCTCCCGGCACGCGAGCACCGACTCGACGCGGCGCAGCGTCGCTTCCGGCGCCGACGTGCGGGCCAGGATGCCGATGGGTTCGGCGAGGTCGACGTTGACCAGACCGACCCGGTCGGCAGCTCCGAGCTGGACCGCCAGGACGTCGCGGTAGTAGGCGGCCAGATCCACCAGGGCCCGGTCGAGGGCATCGCGCCGGGTGCGGGTGACACGGGACTTCTGCCGCTGCTCGAGAGCCCCGAACGCGCCCGCCGTCCCACGCGGAGCCGCCTTGCCGGTGGCCCCCAGGGCCTCTCGCAGCGACGCGGTCTCCGCCTCGTCGAGCGCGGCCGAGGAACGCTGCGAGACCTCTTTCGCAGCGGCCACCAGGTCGGCGGCGGCCGCGAAAGCCCCGCCCACCGATGTCGCCGTCCGCGGCAGGTCGAGCACAGCACGCCGCTCGCGCCGTGCCTCCTCGTCACGGGCCAGCCGGCGGGCCCGCCCCACGTGCGACTGGGCCGCCCGCGCGGCGAACGCCGCCATGGCCGGGTCGACGCCGTCCCGGCGCCCCAGCACCTCGGCAACCGCGGCCACCGACGGTGTCACCAGCGCGACCTGCCGGCAGCGCGACCGGATGGTGGCCGGGACGTCCTCGGGTGAGGGCACACAGAGCAGGAAGACCCCGCGCTGGGGCGGCTCCTCGATCGCCTTCAACAGTGCGTTGGCCGCACGTTCGCCGAGCCGGTCGGCGTCCTCGATGACCACGACCTGCCACCGCGAGCCGTGCGGGGCCAGGGCCGCCCGAAGCACCAGGTCGCGGATCTCGACGACAGCGATCGACAGCCCCTCGGGGGCGACCACCTCGACGTCTGCCGACGTACCGGCGAGGGCCGTGTGGCAGGCGACGCAGTGTCCGCAACCCTGCTCGGGACACTGCAGGGCCGCGGCGAACGCGCGGGCGGCAACAGAGCGGCCGGAGCCCGGCGGCCCGGTGAACAGCCAGGCGTGTGTCATCCCCTGACCGCCCGGCTCGCCTGCCACCACCCGGGCGGCGGAGGCGGCCGCGGCGCGCAGGCTCGCCACCGCTCCCGGTTGCCCGACCAGGTCGTCCCAGACCGTCATCGGTTGGGTAGCTCGAGCTGCTCGGTGACGGCCGCCGCGCCCTCGACGCTCAGCGGTTCGGCCAGCCGCAGGACCTCGGTCGCGGCCAGCGTCGCACCGGGCACCGACGGGGCCGGCGAGGGCTTGCCGGCTCCGCTCTCGCGGTCTCCGTCCTGCGTGGCGGCCTCCTCCGTGGCGCCGTCCCCAGTGGCTCCGTCCCTAGTGGCTCCGTCCCTAGTGGCTCCGTCGTACGCCGGAAGCGTCGCCAGCAGCGACTCCAGCCGCTCGCGCACGGCCGCGCTGACCAGCTCCGGCGGGTCGTCGGCGGGCACCACCAGGTAGCGCCGGGCCGAGCGGTCGGCGAGGGCCAGGAAGCTGCTGCGCACCCGCTGGTGGAACTCCAGGGACTCGGCCTCGATCCGGTCCGCGGCCGCGGAGAGCCGCCGGAGGCCGAGGGCCGGGTCGACGTCGAGCAGCACCGTGAGGTCGGGCGTCAGCCCCTCCGTGGCCCAGCGCGACAGGCGGGCCACCTCGTCGGGCGGCAGGTTGCGACCCGCACCCTGGTAGGCGAGTGAGGAGTCGACGTAGCGGTCGGTCACCACGACCGCACCGCGGTCCAGGGCGGGACGGATGACCCGCTCCACGTGCTCGGCCCGGTCGGCGGCGTAGAGCAGTGCCTCGGCCCGGGGGGCCAGCGTGCCGGTGGCGGGATCGAGCAGCAGGGCGCGGACGGCGGCCCCGGCGGCAGTGGCGCCCGGCTCACGGGTGGTGACCACGTCGCAGCCCCGCTCCCGCAGCCACGCGACCAGCAGCGCGACCTGGGTCGACTTGCCCGCTCCCTCGCCGCCCTCGACGGCGACGAACAGGCCTGGGTAGCGGCGCGAGTTGGGGTAGCCGGTCTCGCCACGCACGCTCGCCAGCAGGTCGGCGACCAGGGGCACGCCCGGGCGGTCGTCCATCTGGCGGAACGCGACGACGCCCAGACCCGCTGCCAGCAGGCCGGCGCCCAGAAGGGTCAGCGTCACGCCGTCGAGCCGGATCGACGTGTGGCCGAGATGGATCGAGTGCCGGCCGATGAGCCCGACCAGGAACGGGGTCACCGAGAGCACGGCGAGCAGGTCGATGCGCACCAGCGACTGCAGCGAGGCGAACGTGCGGCCGCGTACCTCGTCGGCGACTTCCAGGCCGAGCAGCGTGTAGCCGGTCACCCAGGCGACACCCGCCCAGGCGCCGACCGAGATCACTGCGAACAGCACCAGGACCAGGTTGGGCAGCACCGCCATCAGCGCGAGGGAGAGCCCGGCCAGGACGATCGCCAGGCCGGAGAGCCGGCGACGGCTGAAGTCGGCGAGCACCCGCGGGCCGAGCAGCATGCCGGTGGCCAGCCCGAGGAAGACCGCGCCGAACAGCACGCCGTACGCCGCGTTGCCGCCGCCGAGCTGGGTCACGTAGAGCTTGCCGGTGGCGATGATCACACCGCCGGCCGAGAAGGCGCCGATGATCCCGATGACCACCCCGCGGACCAGCGGCGTCTGCCCGACGAACTGCCAGCCCTCCGTGATCGAGCGCAGGAAGGCGCTCACCCCAGGGCGGACCGCCGCGGCGGCCGGTTCCCGGGGGCTCGGCGCCCCGGTGATCTCTCGCAGACGGAAGATCGTCGCGGCCGAGAAGAGGAACGTCAGCGCGTCGAAGTAGAGCGCGACGTCGACCGGGTTGGTGTGGAAGAACGGCAGGCCCGAGGCGAGCACGCTGTTGAGCAGCGACAGCCCGGTGAAGATGGCTGCGCCGAGTGGGGCCGAGCCGTACGTGGTGATCAGGCTCAGCTGGTTGGCCGCTTCGAGTCGCTCGCGCGGGACCAGGTTGGGCACCGAGGCCTCTTTGGCCGGGATCCAGAACAGCCCCACGGACTCGATCAGGAACGACGCGACGAGGAGGTAGTCGATCCGGCGTACGAGAGGGATCGACGCGAACAGGGCGAACCGCAGACAGTCGGCGACCACCATCGTGCGGCGCCGGTCGAACCGGTCGGCGAACGCGCCGGCGAAGGGTCCCAGGACGACCGCCGGCGCCAGTCGGACGATCAGCACGCCGCCGATGGCATAGGACTGGGCGGAGTAGCTCCGATAGAGGGAGGAGGCCAGCGCCGTCGTCGCAAGCAGGCCGATCCAGTCACCCAGACTCGACAGGGTGAGCGCCACCCAGAGCTGGCGGAAGGGCCGGACCCGCAGGACCGCCCGCAGGTCGTGACCGTCGGAGATCGACCCGGACACCGAGGCGGCCGCCAGCTCGTTGACCGCCTGCTTGCGCCCGGACGGGCCACGGCCATGCGGGGACCAGCGGCGCGGAGGCTGGTCGGCGGAGATGACTGTCCTTCGGGTCGGAGCCGGCTGGTGTCGGGCCAGGCGTTCCCGCGGCCCACCACGCAGGGTAGCCGCGCGGTCGGTCAGGGCGGGCCTAGCGACGCCCGGCTGTCTCGTTGGCGGCCGACGTGGTCACAGCGGGCTTGGCGGCCGTCTTCTTGGTCGCCGTCTTCTTGGTCGCCGTCTTCTTGGCCTTGGTGGCCTTGGGGGTCGTCCTCTTCGCCGCAGGACGCCTGGCCGTCCGCTTCGGCGCCGGGCCGCGGGCCCGCCGGTCGGCGAGCAGCTCGGCAGCCCGCTCGACGGTGAGGGTGCTCACCTCGTCGCCCTTGCGCAGACTGGCGTTGGTCTCGCCATCGGTGACGTAGGGCCCGAAGCGGCCGTCCTTGACCATCATCGGCCGGCCCGTGGCCGGGTCCGGGTCGAGCTCGCGCAGCGGAGGCGCGGCGGCGGCACGCTGGGCCCGGCCCTGCTTGGGCGCGGCCAGCAGCGCGAGCGCATCGGCCAGGGACACCGTGAACAGCTGGTCCTCGCTCGCCAGCGAGCGGGACTCGCTGCCCTTGCGCACGTATGGCCCGTAGCGACCGTTCTGCGCGCTGACCTCCTGCCGGTCGGCCGGGTCGAGGCCCAGCACGCGCGGCAGCGTCAACAGCCGCAGCGCGTCCTCAAGCCCGATCGTGTCGAGTGACATCGAGGCGAACAGCGACGACGTGCGCACCGGAGCTGCCGAGCCCGCCGGTGACGCCGCTGTGACGTAGGGCCCGTACCGGCCGGTCTTCGCGACCACCTCCGCGCCGGTCTGCGGGTCTACACCGAGCACCCGGTCACCGCTCGGCGCCGAGAGAAGCTCGGCTGCCTTCTCGACGGTCAGCTCGTCCGGCGCCAGGTCGTCGGGAATGCTGGCGCGGCTGCCGTCGGTGTCGCCGTCCGGGCCACGCTGGAGGTATGGCCCGTAGCGGCCGACCCGCACCACGATCTCGCGGCCCTCGTCGTCGACCCCCATCCGGATCGAGTTCACGTCGCGGGCGTCGATCTCGTCGAGCCGCTCGGAAACCATCGCCTTCAGCCCGGCCGCTGCACCCCCGGCCTCGGGCGCCCCGAAGTAGAAGCGCTGCAGCCACGGCACCGACTGCTGGTCGCCTCTGGCGATCGCGTCGAGGTCGTCCTCCATCGAGGCGGTGAAGCCGAAGTCCACGAGACGGCTGAAATGCCGCTCCAGCAGTCCGATGACGGCGAACGCCACGAACGACGGGACCAGCGCGCTCCCCTTCTTCCAGACGTAGCCCCGGTCCTGGATGGTCTGGATGATCGAGGCGTACGTCGACGGGCGGCCCACCCCCATCTCCTCCAGCGCCTTCACCAGGCTGGCCTCGGTGTAGCGCGGCGGGGGGTTGGTCGAGTGGCTCTGCGAGTCGAGCGCGTCGGCGCTCAGCGCATCGCCGACCGCGACCCGGGGCAGCCGGCGTTCCCGGTCCTCCAGCTCGGTGTCCGGGTCGTCAGCGCCCTCGACGTAGGCGCGCAGGAAACCCGGAAAGCTGATCACCTTGCCGGTCGCGGCGAACTCGGCGTCCTCACCCTGACTGCTGACCGCCCCGAGCCGGATGCTCGCGCTGGTGCCACGGGCGTCGGCCATCTGGCTGGCCACCGTGCGCTGCCAGATCAGCTCGTAGAGTCGCAGCTCGTCGGTGGACAGCTCGCGGGCGACCTGCCCCGGCGTACGGAAGGTGTCCCCCGACGGCCGGATCGCCTCGTGCGCCTCCTGCGCGTTCTTCACCTTCTTGGCGTAGGTGCGCGGCGCCTCCGGGACGTACTCCGGTCCGTAGAGCTCGCGGGCCTGCGCCCGGGCCGCCTGCAGCGCGGTCTCGGAAAGGCTGGTCGAGTCGGTCCGCATGTAGGTGATGTAGCCGTTCTCGTACAGCCGCTGGGCGGTCTGCATGGTGCGCTGGCTCGGGAAGCGCAGCTTGCGGCCGGCCTCCTGCTGCAGGGTCGAGGTCATGAACGGCGCGTACGGCGAGCGGCGGTAGGGCTTGTCCTCGACGCTGCGGGCGGCGAACGCGGCGCCCGTCAGCCGCTCCGTCAGCCCGCGCGCCAGCGCCTCGTCAAGGACGGTGACCGCGGCGGTCTCGGCGGCCGGCTTGAGCCGGCCGTCCTCGCCGAAGTCGCGGCCGGTGGCGACCCGGCGGCTGTCCAAGCCGACCAGCGTGGCCCGGAAAGCCGATGGCTCCCCGGCATCGCGACCGGCGGCAGCAGTCCCGAAGGTGCCCTCGATGTCCCAGTAGCCGGCGGAGGAGAACCGGATCCGGGCCCACTCACGGTCGACGATCAGCTTGGTGGCAACGCTCTGCACCCGGCCCGCCGACAGCTTCGGCAGCACCTTCTTCCACAGCACGGGCGAGACCTCGTAGCCGTAGAGCCGGTCGAGGATCCGCCGGGTCTCCTGCGCGTCGACGAGGCGCCGGTCGAGCTCGCGCGGGCTGGCGACCGCCTCCGCGATCGCGCTCGGCGTGATCTCGTGAAAGACCATCCGCCGGACCGGGACGGCAGAACGCGGGCCGTCGAGACCGAGCACCTGCATCAGGTGCCAGGCGATGGCCTCGCCCTCCCTGTCCTCGTCGGTGGCGAGGTAGACCTCGCTCGCCTGCTTGACCAGCGCCCTGAGCTTGGCGACCTGGGACTTCTTGTCCGGGCTGACGACGTAGAGCGGTGCGAAGTCGTTGTCGACGTCCACGCCCAGCCGGGCCCAGGGCTGGCCCTTGTGGCTGGCCGGCACGTCGGCGGCGCTGCGCGGCAGGTCACGGATGTGGCCGATCGAGGACTCGACCATGTAGCCGGCTCCGAGGTAGCCGGCGATGGTCTTGGCCTTGGCCGGGGACTCGACGATCACCAGCCGCCGGCCCGCGCGGGCGCGGGTCGCAGCATCGGTGCTCGTCGACGCCATGCGGGTCATGCTCCTTCGGCTGGTCGGCTGGTCGGAGGGTCGGAGGGTCGGGGGGACGCGCTGGCAGCCTGGTACCCCAGCCTGTCCTACCCGGCGAGTGTGGCCACGGCGCCGCGCGGGTTGTCAACCGGGACGACGCGCGCTGTGGGCCGCGTCACGCCGGGTTGCCACCGGCGCTGGGCCTCAGCCGAGGGGCCAGCTGCCGGCCGGCGACTGCTCCGGCGGGTCCCC
The DNA here is from genome assembly GCA_030947185.1 of Actinomycetota bacterium. Lineage (GTDB taxonomy): Bacteria > Actinomycetota > Actinomycetes > JALYXH01 > JALYXH01 > JALYXH01. Next base: position 11,106 of record JALYXH010000073.1, read on the forward strand.
CACCAGCTCGCGCAGCCGGACGAGCCGACGGGCCCCCACCACCCGGTACGCCGGGCCGTGCGCCCGCGGTCCGATGAAGGCGGCAGGTACGCCGAGAGCGGCCAGCGCGGCGCCGGTCGCGGGCCAGACCAGCTCGTCCCCGGTACCGAGCCCGAGGACGTAGCCGACCGCGTCGTGGCGACCGGCGGCGATGCACCACCAGCGCAGCCGGGGTCCGTCCAGCGCGAAGCCGGCCGGCGGCGACTTGACCGCGCCGCGCACCCAGCGCTGAGCCAGGGGGAGCAGCTCGGCGGTGAACCCGGTGCCGACCGCGAGTCCCTCACCGCCGCTGGTCGGCGTCGTCTGGCCGACCAGGCCGAGCTCCTCGAGCCCGGTCAGCACGGCATCCACCCGCCACTGGTCGGCGACCACGACCGACAGCCGGGCGGTCTCGGCCCTCCGGACCACCTGCCCCGGCGCAGCCAGCAGCCCGTCCAGGTCGTCGTACGACGGAGGCTGGACCGACGCCGAGAAGAACGAGAGCTGGCCGGACACGCTGCCGAGCGTAGGCGCCGGGCCGCTGTACGTCGGGGTGCTAAACGCCGACCTTCTCCGCCGGAGCCGCGGTCGGGGTATCGGCAGCCCCGACCACCGAGCGCCGCTTCGAGACCAGCACTGCCGCGACGATCACGCCGATGGCCACCACGGCGACCACGATCCGCAGGGCCGTGTTGGGGTTTGTCCCGCTCACGCCGTACTTCACGACGGTGGGGGCGATCAGCAGCGCGACCAGGTTCATCACCTTGATCAGCGGGTTGAGCGCCGGTCCGGCGGTGTCCTTGAAGGGGTCACCGACGGTGTCGCCGATCACGGTCGCCGCGTGCGCTTCGGAGCCCTTGCCGCCGTGGTTGCCCTCCTCGACCAGCTTCTTGGCGTTGTCCCAGGCGCCGCCGGAGTTGGCCAGGAAGACCGCCATCAGCACGCCGGCCGCGATGGCGCCGGCGAGGTAGGCGCCCAGCGGCGCATAGCCGAAGGCGAACCCGACGGCGATCGGGGCGAGTACGGCGAGCAGGCCCGGCGTGGTCAGCTCCCGCAGGGAGTCACGGGTGCAGATGTCGACCACCGCGCCGTAGTCGGGCTTCTCGGTGTAGTCCATGATCCCGGGCTTGGTGCGAAACTGCTCGCGCACCTCGTATACCACCCGGCCCGCGGCCCGGCCGACGGCGCTGATGGCCAGGCCGGAGAAGAAGAACACGACGGCCGCCCCGATGATCAGCCCGAACAGCAGGTTGGGCCGCTCGATCGACAGCGAGAACGTCGCCGTCGTCTTGCCGGCCGCTTGGCCGGCCTCGGTCAGGGCGCGCTCGACCGAGGTCCGGAACGAGCCGAACAGCGCAGTGGCCGCAAGGACGGCGGTGGCGATGGCGATGCCCTTGGTGATCGCCTTGGTCGTGTTGCCGACGGCGTCGAGGTCGGTCAGGGTCTGCGCGCCGCGCTCGTCGATCTCACCGGACATCTCGGCGATGCCCTGGGCGTTGTCGCTGACCGGGCCGAAGGTGTCCATCGAGACGATGACGCCGACCGTGGTCAGCAGGCCGGTGCCTGCCAGTGCCACCGCGAACAGTGCGAGCACGACCGAGCCCTGGCCGAGCAGGAACGCGCCGTACACTGCCGCCCCGATCAGCAGTGCGGAGTAGACGGCCGACTCCAGGCCGACCGAGATGCCGGCCAGGATGACCGTCGCCGCCCCGGTGAGGGAGGACCGGCCGATGTCCTGCACCGGCTTGCGGTTGGTCTCGGTGAAGTAGCCGGTCAGCAGCTGGATCGCGCTGGCCAGAACGAGGCCGACCACGACGGCCCCGATGGCTACCAGCCGCGGGTTCCCGGTCAGCCGGGTGACCTCCTCGGGCGCACCCTTGAACTGGTCGAAGTGCGCGGGGAGGTAGGCGTAGGAGGCGATCGCGACCAGTACGGCCGAGACCGCTGCGGAGATGAAGAAGCCGCGGTTGATGGCCGCCATCCCGTTGCGGTCGCCCGTGCGCGGGGCCACCGCGAAGATGCCGACGATCGCCGTCAGTACGCCGATGGCCGGCACGATCAGCGGGAAGACCAGGCCCTTGGCGCCGAAAGCGGCCTGGCCCAGGATCAGTGCCGCGACCAGCGTCACGGCGTAGGACTCGAACAGGTCGGCCGCCATGCCGGCGCAGTCGCCCACGTTGTCGCCGACGTTGTCGGCGATCGTCGCGGCGTTGCGCGGGTCGTCCTCGGGGATGCCCTGCTCGACCTTGCCGACCAGGTCGGCACCGACATCGGCCGCCTTGGTGAAGATGCCGCCGCCGACACGCATGAACATCGCGAGCAGAGCGCCGCCGAAGCCGAACCCCTCGAGCACCGTCGGGGCGTGGTTGTTGAACATCAGGAGGACGGCGGAGGCACCGAGCAGGCCGAGGCCGACGGTGAGCATGCCGCAGACGCCACCGGCCCGGAACGCGATGCGCAGCGGCTTCTTGGCCGAGCCGGTCTCCTGGGCCGCTGCCGCCACCCGCACGTTCGCCCGGGTGGCCAGCGTCATACCGGCGAACCCGACGAAGGCCGAGAACGCCGCTCCGACCAGGAAGAACACCGACCGGCCGATCTTGACCGACGTACCGCCGTCCGCGGGCAACAGGAACAGCAGCAGGAAGACGCCCACGGCGAAGACGGCCAACGTGCGGAACTGCCGGGACAGGTACGCCGAAGCGCCCTCCTGCACCGCCTTGGCGATCTCCTGCATCTTGGCGGTGCCCTGGCCGGCGGCGAGAACCTCGCGGCTGAAGTACACCGCGAACAGCAGCGCGACCACGGCCACCACCGCGATGACGACGACGAGGGTCTTGTCGCCCGAGGCAACGGAGGCGAGACCGCCGGGATCCAGAGCGAGGTTGAGCCGGGACATGCGTCCTCCTTGACACGCAGTCAGCTACCGGCCAGTCAGCGCCGTCGTGGGACGACGACGCCGGCGCGGCATGCACGAGCCGCCGGACGCACCGGACAGGGCGTCTCGCGGCGGCGGCCCGGAGTCTACGCATGCGGCCGTGCAACGGGCCAAACCGGCGACCGCCTGGGGGCGCAGGGCAGCGCCATCGCCCCGCTCAGCCGCCGACGGCCTCGCTGGTGTCGTAGCTGCGCAGCCCGTGCGCCAGCGGCCAGCTCATCTCGACGCGGGTGCCGGTGTCGCCGGCTCCGCCGCTCACCTCGAGGTCCTCCACCAGTCCCGCGATCACCGCCAGGCCGAAGCCGGCCGGCAGCAGATCGGGCAGCGGACCGCTGGCGGCGCCGTCCTCGGCCGGGGCGCCCAGGCGACCTGCGTCGACCAGGTCGGCAGCCCTCGCCATCTGGTCGCCATCCGACTCGGCCACCTCGGCACCTGCCGGTCCGGCATCGAGGACGACGACGGTGAACCTGGAGTGGTCGTCGGAGAGGAGCAGCTCTACCGGGCGGTCGGAGTCGTGCTCCTGGTGCAGGCTGACGGCCCTGGCACACGCCTCCCCGACGGCCAGCCGCACCTCGTCGAGCACCGCCTCGTCCACGCCGGTACGCCGGGCGACGGCGGAGGCGATCAGCCGTGCGGTCCGGACGTGCGCGGGCAGTGGCGAGAAGCGGATCTCGACTGTGGCCATGAGTTCGTCAGCAGCCAGTCGCTCGTCAGTCCGTCGCCGCGACGGCTTCCTCGACCGAGGAGTGGATCGGGAAGACCTTTGTCAGCCCGGTGATCCGGAAGATCTTCAAGATGCGCTCCTGCGTGCAGACCAGACGCAGCGAGCCCTCGTGCGCGCGCACCCGCTTGAGCCCGCCGACGAGCACACCGAGGCCGGTGGAGTCGAGGAAGTCCACGCCCTCCATGTCGACGACGAGGTGGTAGGAACCGCCGCTGACCAGATCGATCAGCTGCTCACGGAGTTTCGGCGCCGTGTAGACGTCGATCTCGCCGCCCACGACGACCACGGTGTGCTCGCCCTCGGTGCGGGTCGACAAGGACAGATCCACGTGCTCCTCCATCGTTTCGCTCTGGCTAGCGGTCGATCTAACCACGCTCGCACTGCTGCTTGTCCGAGCCGCGTGGGAGCATGAAGTTCTCGTGCCGCCGCCGACCACCCTGCCCAGCTCGCGCCCAGGAGGCCCCGCGCCCATCAGGCGCGATGCTCCGTCGACCGGACCGCTGCTTGCGCGGCTGCTCGCGGCACCCGGACGCCCGGAGCGGCTCACCCACGTGGAGCAGGTGCCCGCCCGGGCCGGCCGGACCGCTGCCTGGCCCGACTGGGTGCCGCCGCTGCTCGTCGGGCGACTGGGGCTGACCGGCATCCGGGCACCGTGGGAGCACCAGGTGGCTGCGGCGTCGCTGGCGGCCGGCGGCACCTCCGTCGTGGTGGCGACCGGAACGGCCTCCGGCAAGTCGCTCGGCTACCAGCTGCCGGTGCTGTCCGCGCTGCTCGCCGCCGACGAAGCGGGGGCCCCGGCAGCCACGGCGCTCTACCTGGCGCCCACGAAGGCGCTGGCGACAGACCAGCTCCGCGCCGTGCGCGCCCTGACCCTCACGGCCATCCGCGCGGCGACCTACGACGGGGACACGCCGACCGAGGAGCGGGACTGGGTCCGGGCGCACGCCAACCTGGTGCTCACCAACCCCGACATGCTGCACCGTGCCCTGCTTCCCGGGCACCAGCGGTGGGCCCGGTTCCTGCGCTCGCTGCGCTATGTCGTGGTCGACGAGTGTCACGGCTACCGCGGCGTCTTCGGGTCCCACGTGGCCCACGTGCTCCGCCGGCTGCGCCGGGTCTGCGCGCGCTACGGCGCCGCTCCCGTCTTCTTGCTCGCCTCGGCCACCGTGACCGACCCCGAGCGCTCGGCGTCCCGGCTGACCGGGCTCCCGGTGGCTGCCGTGACCGAGGACGCGTCGCCGCGTGGGACCACCGAGTTCGCGCTGTGGGAGCCGCCGCTGACCGACCGCCGCGGCGAGCACGGCGCCCCCGTCCGCCGCTCTGCGACAGCGGAGGCAGCCGACCTGCTCACCGACCTGGTGGTGGAGGGGGCCCGCACGATCGCCTTCGTGCGGTCCCGGCGCGGGGCCGAGGCGGTAGCACTGGCGGCCCGGCGCGGCCTGGTCGAGGTGCACCCCGAGCTCGGCGGCCGTGTCGCCGCCTACCGCGCCGGCTACCTGCCCGAGGAGCGCCGTGGCATCGAGGCGGCACTGCAGTCCGGACAGCTGCTCGGCGTCGCCGCCACCAGCGCGCTTGAGCTGGGTGTCGACATCGCCGGCCTCGACGCGGTCGTTCTCGCCGGCTACCCGGGCACGCTCGCCTCCGTCTGGCAGCAGGCCGGGCGGGCCGGGCGGGCCGGGCAAGGGGCCCTGGCGATCTTCGTGGCTCGGGACGACCCGCTCGACACCTACCTGGTCCACCACCCGGAGGCCGTGTTCGGCCGCCCGGTCGAGGCGACCGTGCTCGACCCGGACAACCCCTACATCCTGGGTCCGCACCTGTGCTGTGCGGCTGCCGAGCTGCCGCTGTCCGAGGAGGACCTGCCGATGTTCGGCGGGGCGGCGGCCGAGGCGCTGCTTCCCGACCTCGTACGCCGGGGGCTGCTGCGACACCGCGCGACCGGCTGGTTCTGGACCCGCCGCGAGCGGCCGACCGACCTGGCCGACATCCGGGGCGTCGGTGGCCCGCCGGTGCGCGTCGTCGAGGCATCCACTGGCCGGTTGCTGGGCACGGTCGACGCCGCTGCGTCCCACTCCTCTGTGCACGAGGGTGCGGTCTACCTCCACCAGGGCGAGACCTATCTCGTGCTGTCCCTGGACCTCGACCGTTCGGTGGCTCTGGTCGAGGCGGCCGACCCCGACTACTCCACGTCGGCCCGTGAGATCACCGACATCCGCGTCGTCGAGGAGCTGCGCAGCCGGGACACCGGCGAGGTCGAGCTGCGCTTCGGCACGGTCGACGTCACCAGCCAGGTGGTCTCCTTCCTGCGCAAGCGGCTGGGCAGCGGAGAGGTCCTGGGCGAGGAGCCGCTGGAGCTGCCCGCCCGCCAGCTGCGGACCCGTGCGGTCTGGTACACGGTCAGTCCGGAGCTGCTCGACGCTGCCGGGCTGGGCGCTGCCGACGTACCGGGGGCGGCGCACGCGGCCGAGCACGCGGCGATCGGCCTGCTCCCTCTGCTTGCGACCTGCGACCGCTGGGACATCGGCGGGGTGTCCACTGCCCTGCACGAGGACACCGGACGAGCCACCGTGTTCGTCTACGACGGCCATCCCGGCGGCGCCGGTTTCGCCGAGCGGGGGTACGCGGTTGCCGGGCGGTGGCTCAGGGCCACCCGCGAGGCCATCGGCTCCTGCGAGTGCGAGGACGGCTGCCCGTCCTGCATCCAGTCGCCGAAGTGCGGCAACGGGAACAACCCGCTCGACAAGGCAGGGTCGCTGCGGCTCCTGGATGCGGTCCTGGGCAGCGGCATGGGGCCTGTCGGCCTGGGAACCCTCGGGTTGGCAGCCGTGGAGCCGGCGGCCGAGAACACAGACGCACCAGCGGACGGCACTAGGCCGAACGGGCGAACCGACGCCCAACCGGCGTGATCCGTGTCCCGACGGGTAGACCGTGGTCGAAGGGCGCAGGCCCCCTCTGTGCTGGTCTTCTGCTGGAAGGTGCTTCCCATGTTTGTCCTCGGGCTCCTGTTGATGATTCTTGCCGGTGCCGCCGCCGCCGGGTTCCTCATCAGCAACTACGGCGGCGACGCCTTCTCCGTGTCGCTGTTCGGTCAGAACATCGACAACGTGCACCGCGCGACGCTCTACATCGCTGGAATCGTCACCGGTGTCGTGTTCCTGCTCGGCCTACGTCTGATCACAGCGGCCATCGCCCGCGGCCGGCGCCGCCGTCTCGAGCGCAAGCGGATCGTGCAGGAGAACCGCGGTACGACGGCCGAGCTCAAGGCCGAGAACGAGCGGCTGGCCAAGAAGCTGGAAGATGAGAAGCGGGCCCGGCAGAGCACCCGGGCCGAGGTCTACCCGACCGACAGCGGGACGGGCAGTGGCGCCACCACCGGCCGGACCGGCAAGCACGCTGGCGCCGAGCACGGCAGCGAGAGCGACCACGCCGACCACACCGACCACGCGGACGGCGGATCCGAGAAGGAGTCCGAGGGTCGGCGCGGCCTGTTCCGCCGCTGAGCACCATCCGCTGACCCTGTCAGACCGGACACCCGTCCGCGACGCCGGGACATGTCGTGCAGCCGCCCCGTCCCCGCCGAGGGACGGGGCGTTGCGCATGAAGGGCCGAGCGCGGTCTCAGGTCTTGGCCGCGCGGACCTGCGTCCCGGTCAGGGCCAGCCGAAGAATCAGTCGCTGCTTGGCGCTGCCCTTCGGGTGACACGTGGTCAGGGTCAGCCAGTGGTCGGCACCGGTCGGACCCACCACGTCGTACTCGGTCGGTTGCACCGGCCAAGGGTTGGCGTGTCCGGCGAAGCCGGGGAGCACGGTGTAGGTGTAGTCCTCGCCGGGCGTCTCGAGCAGGACCGTGTCGCCTTCCTTCATCTCGTCCAACCGGTTGAACGGACGACCGAAGGTGGTCCGATGTCCGGCAATGGCGACGTTGCCAGCTTCGCCCGGTAGCGGCGTGCCGGCGTAATGACCCGCTCCGGCCCGTAGGGCGCCGGGGGTCGTCCCCTCCACGACCAGCACGTCGACGTCGAGCTTGGGGATCCGCATCCGCGTCAGCCCCTGACCCACCTGGACCGTGCGGGCCGTGTAGGCCTCCGGAAAAGCCGGGTTGTCGAACTCGCTCTGCAAGGTCGACTGGCGGTTGTGCTGGTAGACGTCGGTCGCGTTGGGATAGGCGAACAGGGCCACGCCGCCGAGCAGGAACAGCACCGACAGCAGCGAGACCAACCGGCCTCCGCCGGGGCGACGGAGCGCGTCACCGAGCAGGGCGGATGGGCGACGCGGCCGCGGTGGCACCGGTGCCGAGGTGAACGACGACATCAGATGCTGCTCTCCGTGGTGGACCTGGCTGCCACTGGGCCGGACCCCACGACCATACGACGCCGGTCGGTGGTCGGAACCCGCACGCGATCAGTGCTCTGTGCTCACGGCGGGGCGAACACGTGGTGCCACCCGCGGCACGGCATCGTCAGGGCCGGCCCGTGACCGCGCGGTGACCGGGCCGGCCAGACCGAGGATGCCCGGCGGCCGGCGCGCGGCGGTCACCTCACTGACGGCGCCAATCACACTGCAGCGGACCAGAACCGCGCCCGCCTCTACCGCCACCCGGCCGGCTGCAGTGCACGCGGCCTGCGGGCCGCCGATCGCCCGCTCGGCCGCAGCGAGCGCCGCGAGGTCGGCGGCGGCCTCCACCCGATGACGGATCACCGCAGCCGCGCCAACGAGCAGCACAACGCCCGTCAGCATCGACACCAGCATCGTCACGCTCAGCAGCCAGACGGTGGCGGAGCCTCGCTCGCCGCCCGCCACCCGTTGCCCGGGCGTCACGGGTGCCCCCCGGAGGGTGGTGGGGCTCCGCGTCGTGCGGGCAGCCCCTCGACCGCCGCCGCGGCCGACGCCGAGACGCTCATGGGCAACAGCCGGCCGACCAGTCCGCCGAGCGGGCGGACCTGCGCCGAAACCGCGACGATGGCTTGGTCACCGCGCCTGCCGACGGACACCGAGGAGCGCGCAGGGGCGACGGCGGTGGTCACGGCCAGGACCCGGGCTGCGGACTCCCCTCGAGCCGCTGCGCGCGCTCCCTCCCGCGCTGCATCGACACATCGCAGCTGCGCCGACACGCAACCAACCGCCCAAAGACACCCGCACAGCACCAGCATCAGGACGGGCAGCACCACGGCCGTCTCAGCTGTGGCGAAGCCGGCAACGCGCCGGTCTGACCGTCGTGCCGATCGCCCCGGCGGTTGCAGCGCCGGTCGCATCGTCATGCCTGTTCAGAAGGTCACATGCAGGGCACGAGTGATCACCGCGGTGAGCAGGGACAGCACCTGATGGCTGGTGACCACTTTGTAGAGCACGCCCCCGAACCCGCAGGCAGCGACGGTGCCGACGGCATATTCGGCGGTGGTCATGCCGGCCTCGGGATCTCCGCCGAGGAGACGGCCCGAGCAGGGACGGGACGGCGGGCGAGCAGGCCGCATGTGAACGGACGCGCGAGCCAACATCAAGACCTCCGGGGGAGTCGGTCACGGAGCGGGAATGCCGTGTTCGGCGGTCTCGAGGCTGCCGTTCCGGACCACCCGCTGGCACCGACGGGCCGCACCTGTGGAAGCAGCAGCCGCCTGTGGAGGAACAGCCGACCGGCCCGGTCAGCTGAGCAGGTGCCTCGCGACCCCGGCGACGACCGGCACGATGCCGATCAGCACGAACGCCGGTAGGAAGCACAGTCCCAGCGGAAGCACAGCAAGCACCCCCGCCCGTCGCACCGACTCTGCGGCTGACGCGGCCGCCCGGCGGCGCTGGTCGGCAGCCAGCCGGACGATCGTGTCGGACAGGGCGGCACCCGAATCGGCCACCCGGGCAATCGCCCGGCCGACCGCGACCAGCTCGGGCGGACCGTCGACCGGCAACCAGGCCTGCGTCGCGGCCGCCCCCAACCGGGAGGCGCCGGCAACCTGCTGCAGAACAGCTCCCAGCGGGCCGCCGGTCGCCTCACCGACGACCTCCAGAGCGGCGCCCAGCGGGCTCCCGCCGGCCAGGCAGGCGGCGACGAGGTCCAGGGCCGGGGGGAGGTCGAGCAGGATCCGCACGCGCCGACGTCGCACCGCGGCCGGCTCCATCGCGCGCAGCGCACGCTCCACGCCCAGCCCTGCCGCACCGCCCAGAAGCACTCCCTTCCAGCCACCGAGGACAACCGCCACGCCCAGCGCACCGGCACCGCTGGCGAGGCGTCGCGCGCCTGCTGGCGAGATTGTGGGCTGTCGGCGCCGGGGCGTCGTCGGTGCCGATCCGGACAGCACGGCGCGCAGCCGGTGGCCGGCAGCCGGCGCACTCCCCGCGACGATCACCGCGGCTGCTGCCATCAGGGCGGCGCCTGCGCCGGCTGCGGTCATCGGCGTCTCCCAAGGGACCGGCGGGTCATCGGGCGAGCGCCTCTCGGGTCAGCCGGCCGGTCCAGGCCACACCTGCGACATCGAGCCCGAGACCGAGCAGCAGGCAGCCGGCTCCCCAGCGGGTGTGCAGGAGGACCGCCATCGGCGCGGCCCCCAGGAGCGCTGCCATGCCCACTCCGGCTAACGGGAGCGCAGCGAGCAGCCGCGCGGTCGCACGTGGACCCGCCAGCTGGGCGGCCAGCTCCGCGCGCTGCTCCTCGTCCACCCGCAAGGCTTCAGCGAGGCGGTCCACCGAGGTGGCCAGTCCGGCTCCCGTGCGCGCACTCACCTGCCAGCAAGCGGCCAGCCGGCGCAGGACCAGCGCGGCCGGCTCGACTACGGGGTCGGCACGACGCCGGCCGACCGGCTGTTCCTGCCGGTCGGGCATGGATCGCAAGGCCAGCCCAGCGTCCCCGCCGACACGGGCTGCCGACGCCGCCCGGCGAGCCAGCTCGGAACACCGCCCGTCGACAGCGTCGGCTGCGGCCGTCAGTGCATCAACCGGCCCCGACCCGGCGCGTAGCTCTGCAGCCAGTACCGCACAGAGATCGAGCGCGGTCCGCCGCTGGTGCTCCTGCTGGCGAAGTTGGTCGACGCTGGCCCGACGGCGAGCGGCGGCCACCACCCCGGCCGCAGCCAGCAGGCCGGCGAGCAGGCCCGCTGCCGCCGCGGTCACCACACCGGCGCCCCCGGCCAGCGCAGCGACGAGCCCTCCGCTCGATAGCCGCCCGCCTGCCCAGCCAGGGTCGTCCCCGGAACCGCGCGGCGCAGCCGCTCCCAGGTCAAGCCGGCTCAGCCGCCGGCCGCCCGGCACCCACCCGTCGAGCAGGCACCACACCGCCGCGGCGGCGGCGGCGGCCGCGCCCAGGCCGGTCACACCGGGGTTGCCTCGGTGATGCCCGTGTAGGGCGCCTCCACCTCCCGCTCGGCCACCAGCCGTCGAAGTCGCGGGCCACCCGGTCCCCAGACCGCGCCGGCCGGCTTGAACACGACCGCCGGCAGCGCACTCACCAGCCCATCGGCTCCCGTCGAGAGAACGTCCAGCTCCACGACGCGCCGTTGGCCCGTCCGGTCGCGCCCGAGGTGGATCACCACCTGCACGGCGGCCGCCAGCTGGCTGTGCAGGGCGGCTCGGGGCAGACCGGCGGCGACGCCGAGTGCCTCCAGCCGGGATGGGAGCTCGGCAGCGCTGTTGGCGTGCACGGTCCCGCAGCCGCCGTCGTGGCCCGTGTTGAGAGCCGAGAGCAGGTCGGTCACCTCACCACCGCGGACCTCGCCGACGACCAACCGGTCCGGACGCATCCGCAGGGCCTGCCTGACCAGGTCGCGAAGGCTGACAGCACCCATCCCCTCGAGGTTGGCCGGCCGACTCTCGAGGCGGACCACGTGCGCGTGCTCCGGTCGCAGCTCGCCCGCGTCCTCGACCAGTACGAGTCGCTCGGCCGGGTCGACCAGGCCGAGCAGCACCGAGAGCAACGTCGTCTTCCCGGTGCCGGTGCCACCGGTCACCAGGAAGGCGAGCCGGGCCTCGACCACGGCCCGCAGGACGGCGGCGCCCGCCGGCGGGACGGTGCCTGCTGCGACCAGCTCTGCCAGACCGAAGGTGCGGCGGCGGGGCAGCCGCAGCGACAGACAGGTGGCCCGTGGCGCGATCGGGGCCAGTACGGCGTGCAGCCGGGTGCCGTCGGCCAGCCGGGCGTCGACCCACGGCTGGGCGTCGTCGAGTCGGCGTCCGGTTGGCGCGACCAGACGCTGGGCGAGCCGGCGCACAGCGAGGTCGTCGGCGAAGCGCACCGGCGCGCGTTCGAGCCCGCTGCCCCGGTCGACCCAGACCTCCTCCGGCGCGTTCACCAGCACGTCGGTGACTTCCGGGTCCTGCAGGAGGGGCTCGAGCGGGCCGGCCCCGACGATCTCCGACTGCAGCCGGCGGAGCACGTCGAACAGCACCGAGTCCCCCTGGACGCCCCCACCCTCGGCGCGCAGGGCCGCCGCGACCCGCGCGGTGGTCGGCGCGTCATCGTCGTCAGCCAGCCGTCGGCGTACCCGGTCGAGCAGCGTGTCCGGAACGACGGTCACCGGACGCTCAGGCCGCGGACGCGGTGCGACCGCCGGCAAGCAGCCGGCCCAGGTAGCCCGCGCAGAAGCCTGCCAGCGGTCCACCGCTGCGCCTGGCGGGCGGGTGTCCGCGCTCCAGCGCGCGGGCCAGACCGGGTTCGGCCCGCATGTCGCCCGCGAGCGGTAGGCCGAGCGAGGAAGCGATCGACGCTGCACTCAACCCGGCCGGCGCCGGCCCGCGCACGACCAGCCGGACGTCGGCACAGCACTCGACGACCGCGGCGGCCACCCGGGCAGCGGCGGCACACGCGCGTACCTCCGCAGGGATGAGAACGAGCGCCTGGTCGGCATGGCTGAGCGCCTCGGCCGCGGCGGCATCGAGCTGTCGGGGGAGGTCGACGACGACGAGGTCGCTGGAGCGGAGGCCGGCAGCGAGCAGGGCGCCCATCGCCGGGGCCGGGATGGCACCGCCCCGGCCGCGAGACCACGACAGGACGGTCAGCTCGTCGATCTGCGGCAGAGCCCCGAGCAGCGCCGGGCCGGACACCCGCCCCCGCGACCCCACCAGGTCGGGCCAGCGCAGACCGGCAGCGGTCTCCGCACCGAGGACGAGGTCGAGCCCGCCGCCGAGCGGGTCAGCGTCGACCAGCATGCTCCGATGCCCGGCCCGCAGCGCCGTGACCGCGAGGGCGGCAGCCAGCACGGAGGCCCCGGCACCTCCCCGCCCACCGATCACGCCGACGAGTACGCCGGAGCCGGTGCCCCCCTCCGCCGCCTCGGCCATCAACGACACCAGCCAGGACTCGGCATCGGGCAGGAAGATGACGTGCTCGGCCCCGAGCGCAACGCCCCGCTGCCACACCGCCGCGTCGTCGAGGTCGCGGCTCACCAGGACGACACCGCTCCGCCGCGGGAGGGCGGCGCCCGCGCAGGACTGGGCAGCGTCACCGCCGACCAGGGCGACGGGCGCACTCGACCAGCCGGGACGCGCCGCTGCCGGCCCCGACGCCACCTCCAGCTCCACACCCGCGACCGCGCCCAGCCGCGCGACGTCGTCGACGAGCAACGGGTCCTCACTGACCAGCAGCGGTCGGACCGCCCGCTCGCCGGGCCGCTGCCCGGCCGGGGCACCAGCAGCAGCACGGCCCGTGGACCTGCCCGTGGACCCGACCCCCGCCATGACCACTCCCGCCTGTCTCGATGTCCCGACCATGGCGGGTGCAGGAGGACCCGGGACTCGGTGCGGGCCGGTTGTGGAGGACCCGTCACCGGGCGCAGGCCTGTGGACAGTGGGGCCGTGGACAGTCGGGCCGAGGCGGACAGCCGACGACCCCCGCTGGGGGGGTAGCGGGGGTCGTCGCGACGGCTCGGCCTCGGGGGGGAGAAGCCGAACCCGTCTACACGCTCGCGGGGCCCTGATCTGCTAGTCACGCCGCGACGCGTCGGCAGGTACCTGTCCCGGTCGGCGACGAGCAAACCTGGCGAGTAGGGCGGAAAATCCGCCTATTCTCGTGCGGTGACCCTGCCAGCCCCTCGCTCGCCGGGCCGACCCCCCCGCCCCGCCGGCGGCCTGCCGCAGCAGCGCGCCGCCGCCTTCTTCGACCTCGACAAGACCGTGATCGCCAAGTCGAGCACGCTGGCCTTCGGGCGGCCGTTCTACCAGGGCGGACTGATCAACCGGCGCGCGGTGCTCAAGAGCACGTTCGCCCAGTTCGTCTACCTGGTCGGCGGGGCCGACGCCGACCAGATGGACCGGATGCGCGACTACATCAAAGGCCTTGTCACCGGATGGGACGTGCAACAGGTGACCGACATCGTCGCCGAGACGCTGCACACCCTGATCGACCCCTTGATCTACGACGAGGCCGCCTCCCTGATCGAGGAGCACCACGCGGCCGGCCGTGACGTGATCATCGTGTCGTCCTCGGGCGAGGAGGTGGTGCGACCGATCGGCGCCATGCTCGGCGCCGACCACGTCGTGGCCACCCGGATGGTCGTCGAGGAAGGCCGCTACACCGGGGACATCGCGTTCTACGCCTATGCCGAGAACAAGGCTGTCGCCATCCGGGAACTGGCGGCCGACCGCGGCTACCACCTGCCCGACTGCTACGCCTACAGCGACTCGGCCACCGACCTGCCCATGCTCGAGGCGGTCGGCCACCCCTGCGCCGTCAACCCGGACAAGGCCCTGCGGCGTACGGCGGGTGAGCGCGGCTGGCCCGTCCTGGAGTTCGCCCGGCCGGTGCGGCTGCGCGACCGGCTGCCCTCGCTGTCAGCGCCGCCCCGTCCGGTCATGGCCGGCGCCGCGGTCGGCGTCGGCGCGGCCGCGGTCGGCCTGGCCTGGCTGGCCCAGCGGCGGCGATCACGCTCCTGAGGGCTGGCAGAAGCCGACAGTAGGCCGCAAAAAGGATCAGCCGTGCGGGGGTAGGCAACGCGCTCTGCCCGGCGTACAACGAGGACACGGACTCAAGCCCGCGGGCGGACGTCGTCCCCCCGGACAGCGGTTCGGCGCACGAGCACCGGGCACCCACGCGCGACCAGCCGCGGGAGGCGCGTCGGCGCGGGCGACCACCCGCCGCCGACGAGATGTTGCACGCCTGGTAACCCGGCTCCCGTGCTC
>JALYXH010000077.1 GCA_030947185.1 Actinomycetota bacterium
GTGGCTGTCCGAGCTGCGCCAGGCCATGGAGTCGGTGCAGCGGGTACGTGAGGCCGGTCCGGGCGCCTGAGGGCGCCTGAGGGGCGCTCGAGCGCTTGAGCGCTTGAGCCCTCAAGGCGCCGGGCACCGGGCGCAGCGCCGGGGATGCGTCCGACGGGTAACGTCGAAGCACCTATGAGCGAAGCACCTATGAGCGAAGCACCTATGAGCACAGCGCCGCGAGCCGTCTCTACCGATCCCCCCGCCGATAACGGCGGGGGGCTCGTTCCGAACGGGCTGATCAGGCGTTACCGCGCCCTGCTGCAGATCGAGGGGGCCGGTCGGGCGGCCGCCGCCGCATTCGTGGGACGCCTGCCGATCGGCATGATCTCGCTGTCGATCCTGCTCCTGGTGCGGCAGCAGAGCGGGTCGTTCGGCCGGGCCGGCGCCGTGGTGGCCGCTTTCGCACTGGCGATGGCAGTCGGGCAGCCCGTTCTCGGCCGGCTGGTCGACCGGGTGGGTGCCCGCGCGGTCGTCGGCTGGCTGGGCACCGCCGACGCGCTGGCTCTCCTCGCCCTCGTCGCCACGGTGCGGGCCGACCTGCCGCTGGCGGTGACGCTGACGGCCAGTGCGGCCGCCGGGATCGTCCTGCCGCCGCTGTCTGCGGCCGTGCGCACCATGTGGGCACGACTGAGCGGACCCGAGCTGAGCAGTGCTGCCTACTCACTGGACTCGGTCGGCACCGAGGTCGTCTTCCTGCTCGGACCGCTGCTGGTCGGACTCCTCGTCGCCGTCGCGTCGCCGGCACTCGGGCTGGTCCTCGCCGCCGTGCTGACCGTGACCGGTTCCTGGGGCTTCGCCCTCGCCCCGGCTACCCGGGGCGCGGTACCCGTGAGCGGCCGGCGCCGGCTCGTGGGCGCGCTCGCCTCGTCGGGCCTGCGCCGGCTCCTGGGGGTCGCCACCCTGCAGGTGCTCGCCTTCGCTCTCGTCGAGGTCGGCGTGCCGGCCGCGGCCACCCGGGCGGGGTCGGCTGCCCTGTCCGGTCCGCTGCTGGCGCTCTGGTCGGTCGGCAGCATCGCCGGTGGCCTGGTCTTCGGCGGGCTACGCCTGCGCGCGCCCATCCGCCGCCAGTACGTCTTCCTGAGCTGGCTCGTGGTCGTCGGGATCGTCCCGGTGCTGCCGGCATCCGGCCCGCTCGCGCTCGGCCTGTTGCTCCCGCTGTCCGGGCTCGCGATC
Source organism: Actinomycetota bacterium (assembly GCA_030947185.1). Classification (GTDB taxonomy): domain Bacteria; phylum Actinomycetota; class Actinomycetes; order JALYXH01; family JALYXH01; genus JALYXH01. The sequence goes on from JALYXH010000077.1 coordinate 1,216, forward strand.
GCCCCGCTGTTTGCGCTCGCGGCAAGGCTGGTGAGCGAGGCGACCACCCCGGCCACCCGGACCGAGGGCTACACCTGGCTGACCACCTCGGCCGCGATGGGCGCCGCCGGCGGCAGCGCGCTCGGTGGCTTCCTGGTCGACCGGTCCGGCGTCGCGGCCTGCTTCCTGGCGGCTGCGGGCATGGCCGCCCTCGCTGCGCTCCTGGCCACCGCCCTGTCTGGTGGTTCGGGTCAGGGCCGGTACGCCACCAGCGACACCGCGGTGTAGTGCACGACGAAGGCGGCCAGCGTGAGCGCGTGGAAAACCTCGTGGTAGCCGAACGTGCTCGGCGACGGGTCCGGCCGCTTGGCGGCGTAGACGACAGCACCGAGGCTGTAGAACAGGCCGCCGAGCAGCACCAGCAGCAGGGTCAGGACCCCGCGGTGCAGCAGCTGAGGGAAGATCGTCACGCCGATCCAGCCCAGGCCGATGTAGAGCGGGATCACCAGCCAGCGCGAGGCTCCGAGCCAGATCATCCGCAGGGCGATCCCCAGCGCGGCACCGCCCCACGCGATCGACAGGACGACGGGAACCGCTCGCCCGTGGAGCACCAGCAGCGCGAACGGCGTGTAGGTGCCGGCGATCAGCACGAAGATCATGGAGTGGTCGAGCCGTTTCATGACCGCGCGCGCACGGGGTGACCAGTCGCGGCGATGGTAGAGCGCGCTGGTGCCGAACAGCAGCGTCACCGAAGCCGCGTAGATCGCGGTAGCGAGCCTGGCGCGGGTGGAGCCGGCCAGCAGCACCACCACGACTCCTGACACGAGGGAGACGAAGAACGCACCTTCGTGCAGGACCCCGCGCAGCCTGGGCTTTACTGCCTGCAGCACGTCGCCCACGGCGTCGCTGAGTGCAGTCCCGGCTGCCTGAACGCCGTCCGCCATGCCGCCTCCAGACATCTTGGGGGTCATGTCATCCCATACCGGCGCGATGTCGTCCAGGCCGGCGTACGCCGGGTCGTTGCGGGAACACTCCTTGGGTACAGTTCGTGGTCAATCGGCCCCCGGTTCGCCCGGGTCGGCGCTCCGCTGCCTCCCGCGCGGCGGTCCCGCTGGCAATCATGAGGAGACGACGCGTGACGTACGAGGTCCAGGCCAAGTCCGTTGAGTGGAACCCGACGGCGGAGCGGCTGCGCGAGCTGACCGCGAAGATGCCCAACGCCGTCAAGACCGAGTTCGGCAACCTGGCGGTCAAGGCCCGGGTCGACTCCCGGAGCAAGGGCTCGACGTACCTCGTGACCGACGACCCCTCGTCGGTCACCGACCAGAGCGTCACCCGCGAGGAGGCGGCCCGCCTCGGCAAGCTGCAGGACGACTACATCCGCGAGCAGGAGATGGTCGCGGTCGACGGCTACATCGGCAGTGACCCGTCGTTCCGCACCCGGGCCCGGCTGATCATCGAGTCGGCCAACGCCAACGTCGCCGGCATGCAGCAGCAGCTGTTCTACCCCCTCGAGGACGGCGACGACAGCGAGCCGGTGACGACCGTCGTCTACACCCCCAACCTGGCGGTCGAGGGCTACCCGAACGACCGCGCGATCCTCGTCGACCTGGAGACCAACGTCACCCGGGTCATGAACTCCGACTACTTCGGGGAGTCCAAGAAGGGGGGCCTGCGCATGTGGAACAACATCGTCTTCGAGCGTGGCGGGCTCGCCCTGCACGCCGGCTGCAAGCAGATCCCGGTCAACGGCTCGCCCAAGACGATGCTGATCGTCGGCCTGTCCGGCACCGGTAAGACGACCACCACGTTCACCTCGCAGCTCGGCTCCAAGCCGGTGCAGGACGACTTCGTCGCGCTGATGCCGCAAGGCAAGGTCTACACGACCGAGAACGGCTGCTTCGCCAAGACCTTCGGGCTCGACCCGCAGTACGAGCCGGCGATCTACAACGCGACGATCAAGCCCGACGCCTACCTGGAGAACGTCTCGGTCGACGACTCCGGCAAGGTCGACTTCTTCGACATGAGCTACACCCAGAACGGCCGTACGACCTGGCCGTTCAAGTACGTCGACCCGGCCGACCCGGCCACGCTGGAGCCGGCCGAGTACCTGTTGATCCTCAACCGCAACGAGAACATCGTGCCCGGCGTGGCCCGGCTCGACCGGGCCCAGGCGGCGGCGTACTTCATGCTCGGCGAGACCCAGGGCACCTCAGCCGGCGGCAAGGACGAGATGGGCAAGTCGCTGCGGGTGCCCGGCACCAACCCGTTCTTCCCGCGGCTGATGTCCGACATGGGCAACCGGTTCCTGGAGCTGATCGACGGCCACGACATGGCGGTCTACGTCCTCAACACCGGCCGGGTCGGCGGCCCGGAGGGCGTGGATGGCTCGAAGAAGGTCAAGATCCCGCACTCCTCGGCGTTCGTGCAGGGCATCGCCGAGGGCACCATCGAGTGGGAGCAGGACCCCGACTTCGGCTACGAGGTCGCCACGAGCGTGCCGGGCATCGACGACGAGGAGCTGCTCCAGCCGCGCAAGCTCTACGAGCGGCAGGGCCGCATCGCCGAGTACAACAAGATCGTTGAGCAGCTCAAGGCGGAGCGTCGGGAGTACCTCACCAAGTTCCCGGGTCTCGACGAGGCGATCGTCAAGTCGATCGGCTGACGTTCTTCCGCCCGGTCCGCGGGTAGCCTCGCACCTGGGCCGGGAGGCCCGGGGACGGACGGAGATCCGGGTGGGCCTGCGCGACATCGCCTACGGCGTCTACGAGCGCCGGCTGGCCCGGTCCCTGGTCGGCGCGCCCGTGCCGCGGCATGTCGGCGTCATCCTCGACGGCAACCGGCGCTGGGCGCGCGCGGCCGGCGCCGACGACCCCAGCTCGGGTCACCGCAAAGGCGCGGACAAGATCGAGGAAGTTCTCTGCTGGTGCCAGGACACCGGCGTCGAGGTCGTCACGCTCTGGCTGCTCTCGACCGACAACCTGTCCCGGCCCGCCGAGGAGCTGGCTCCGCTGCTGTCGATCATCGAGCGGACCGTCAACGAGCTGGCCGACGACCGGGCCCGTTGGCAGGTCAACCCGATGGGTGCGCTCGACCTGCTGCCCGACGCCACCGCCCGGGCGCTGAAGGAGGCGGCCGACCGCACGGCCGGCCGGACCGGCCTGCTGGTCAACGTCGCGGTCGGGTACGGTGGCCGCCGCGAGATCGCCGACGCGGTCCGGTCACTGCTGGCCGAGCACTCCCGCGCCGGTGCGACGATCGACGACGTGGCGTCCAACCTCGACGTCGACCACATCGCCGAGCACCTCTACACCGCCGGCCAGCCCGACCCGGACCTGGTGATCAGGACTTCCGGCGAGCAGCGCCTGTCCGGGTTCCTGCTGTGGCAGAGCGCGCACTCGGAGTTCTACTTCTGCGACGCCTACTGGCCCGACTTCAGGCGGGTCGACTTCCTGCGGGCGCTGCGGGCCTACGCCGCGCGACATCGCCGGTACGGCGCATGAGCCCGCCGGTACGGCGCATGAGTGGCTAGTCCGAGCCTGGACCTGCCCCGGGAGTACGTCCGGCTCGGACTGCGGTTCGACCGGCTCGAAGAGGGGTTCGTCGACGCCTACACCGGCGACCCCGCCCTGAAGCGGGCGGTAGCCGACGAGCCGGCGCCCATCCCTGCGGCGCTGGCGGCCCGGGCCCGCGAGCTGGCAGCCGAGCTGCCGTCGGCGGGACTCCCGGCCGACCGCACCGCGTTCCTGGCCGGGCAGCTCCGCGGGCTCGAGGTGAGTGCCCGCCGGCTGGCCGGTGAGGACGTCGGCTTCGTCGACGAGGTGGAGGCCTACTTCCAGGTCCGCCCCGGGCTGGGCGACGAAGCGGCGTACGCCGATGCGCACGCTGCGCTGGACGCGCTGCTCCCGGGAAGCGGCAGCCTGCGCGAGCGCTATCTCGCCGAGCGGAGCGCCGACGAGCTGCCTCCGGAACGGCTGCGCGACTGCGTGCTCGCATTCTCGAGCGCACTGCGGGACCGGGTCCGGACGTCGTACGGCCTGCCGGAGCAGGAGACGGTCGACTACCAGGTGGTCACCGACCAGCCGTGGAGCGGGTTCAACTACTACCTCGGCGACTACCGGAGCTCGGTGGCGATCAACGCCGACCTGCCCATGCGCCGGTCGTCGCTGCCGTCGCTGGTGGCCCACGAGTCCTACCCGGGTCACCACACCGAGCACTGCCGCAAGGAGCGCCTGCTCGTCGAGGGCGAGCGCCGGCTGGAGCACACGATCTTCCTGGTCAACACCCCCGAGTGCCTGATGGCGGAGGGGCTCGCCGACCTCGGGGTCCGCGCCACGGTCGGCGAGGGATGGGGCACCTGGGCGCAGGAGGTCTTCGCCGACCTCGGGCTGCCCTTCGACGGTGCGCGGGCCGCCGCGGTCGCGGAGGCGAGTGCGCCGCTGGACGGCGTACGGCAGGACGCCGCGCTGCTCCTGCACGACCAGGGACGGAGCCAGGACGACGTCGTCGGCCATCTGCAGCGCTGGGCGCTGATGCCCGAGGACCGGGCCCGCAAGTCACTCAGCTTCCTGACGCACCCGTTGTGGCGGGCCTACATCTCCACCTACGTGGAGGGGTACCGGCTGCTCTCCCGCTGGCTCGACGCCAGACCGGCCGAGCTGCCGGTGGCCGACCGCTTCGCCCGACTGCTGGACGAGCCGCTCACACCGGCGCGGGTGCGCATCGAGCTAGGTGGCTGAGCCTGCTTCCCGCCGCCCCTTTTCGCGCCGATCAAGGAGAAGTGGTCGTGACACGCCGGGCGAGACTCGCCACTGCTCCTTGATCGGCGCAAGCCGATCGCAGCGATCGGCGCAGGCCGATCGCAGCGAAGGGGCGGGATGCGGTGACTGTTCAGCCGGCCGGCGGTCCCGTGGTCGCGGCGATCTCGTGCACCTCGATGACCGGCTGGCTGGCGAGCAGGTCGGGCAGCGCTGCCATCATGGTGGCGACGTGCGCGGTCGCGAAGTGCTCGTCAATGGCCTGCCGGCTCTCCCACTCCTCGATGGAGGCAAACGCGTTGTCGTCGTCGATGTCTGCGAGGAAGCGGTAGGAGCGGCAGCCGGCCTCCTGGCGCGACTCGGCAGCCACCGCTTGCAACACCTTGATCATTTCGGTCCGCTTGTCCGGGCGGCACTCGGCCTTGGCGATGATCACGAACATGGCTGCTCCACAGGGTCAGGGCGGCGGCGCCGCATCGAGGGCTTTCCTACTCCGATCGGCCGCAAAGCGACAGACTGGCCGGGAACGGAAGTCCGACCGTCCGACGGAGACGAGGTGGCATGCGCGTCGCGCTGTTCATCACCTGCTTCAACGACACGTTGTTCCCGCGGACCGGGCAGGCCGTCGTCGAGGTCCTCGAGCGGCTCGGGCACACTGTCGAGTTCCCGCTCGAGCAGACGTGCTGCGGCCAGATGCACTTCAACACGGGCTACCAGCCGGAGACGGTCCCCCTGGTCCGCCGGTTCGTCGACACCTTCTCGTCGTACGACGCTGTCGTCTCGCCGTCGGGGTCGTGCGCCGGGATGGTGCGGGAGTACCACGGCCGGGTCGCGCAGGTGGCGGGCGACGGTGAGCTCGAGCGGCGGGTGGCCGACCTGGCTCCGAAGGTCTACGAGTTCTCCGAGTTCCTGGTCGACGTGCTGGGCGTGACCGACGTCGGTGCCTACTTCCCGCACCGGGTGACCTACCACCCGACCTGTCATTCGTTGCGGATGCTGCACGTCGGGGACAAGCCGTTACGCCTGCTGCGGGAGGTACGCGGTATCGACCTGGTCGAGCTACCCGGCGCGGCGGAGTGCTGCGGGTTCGGTGGCACCTTCGCGGTCAAGAACGCCGACACGTCGATGGCGATGCTCGGCGACAAGGTGCGGCACGTGCTCGACACCCGGGCGGAGGTCGTGACCGCCGGCGACAACTCCTGCCTGATGCAGATCGGTGGCGCGCTACGCCGCTCGCGGGCCGGCGTACGGACCGTGCACCTGGCCGAGGTGCTCGCCTCGACGGAGCAGCGATGACGACGACGCCGCTGCCCTTTCCGCAGCTGGCCAAGGTCAAGCTGGCCGACAGCCAGCTGCGGGCCAACCTCTCGCGGGCCACGGCGACCATCCGCGGCAAGACCGCTGCGGTCCAGGCCGAGCTGCCCGACTGGGAAGAGCTGCGCACCGCCGGCGCGGACATCAAGGACCGGACCCTGCGCCACCTCGACAGCTACCTCGAGCAGCTCGAGGCCTCCGTCACCGCAGCCGGCGGCGTCGTGCACTGGGCTGGTGGCGCGGACGAGGCAACGGCGATCGTGGCCGGCCTGGTCACCGCAGCTGGCGCCACCGAGGTGGTCAAGGTCAAGTCGCTGCTCACCGACGAGATCGGGCTCAACGAGGCATTGGCGGCGGCCGGGATCTCGGCCTGGGAGACCGACCTGGCCGAGCTCATCGTGCAACTCGGCGACGACACGTCCTCGCACATCCTGGTCCCGGCTATCCATCGCAACCGCTCCGAGATCCGCGAGCTGTTCCTGCGCACGCTCGACGCCGCCGACATCGGCCCGGACGGCCTGTCCGACTCGCCGCCCGAGCTGGCCGCCGCCGCTCGGCGGCACCTGCGGGAGAAGTTCCTGCACGCGAAGGTGGCCGTCAGCGGCGGCAACTTCCTGGTCGCCGAGACCGGCTCGGTCGTCGTCGTCGAGTCCGAGGGCAACGGCCGGATGTGCCTGACGCTGCCCGAGGTGCTGATCAGCGTGGTCGGCATCGAGAAGGTGGTGCCCACCTGGGCCGACCTGGAGGTCTACCTCCAGCTGCTGCCCCGCTCGTCCACCGGCGAGCGGATGAACCCCTACACGTCGGTGTGGACAGGCGTCACGCCCGGCGACGGCCCGCAGGAGTTCCACCTCGTGCTGGTCGACAACGGGCGTACGAAGGTGCTGGCCGACGACGTGGGCCGCCAGACGCTGCGCTGCATCCGCTGTTCGGCCTGCATGAACATCTGCCCGGTCTACGAGCGGGTCGGCGGCCACGCCTACAACTCGGTCTACCCGGGCCCGATCGGGGCGATCCTGACGCCGCAGCTGCGCGGGGTCGAGCAGGCCGGGACGCTGCCCTTCGCCTCCTCGCTGTGCGGAGCGTGCGCGGAGGTCTGTCCGGTCAAGATCAACATCCCGGAGGTGCTGGTGCACCTGCGAGCCCGGGTCGTCGAGCACGAGAAGGCGGCTCCGCGGTCAGCGCCGGCCGCAGTGCCGGAGATGGCAGCGATGAAGGCGATGGCGTGGGTCTTCGCCGACCGCCGCCGCTTCGAGTGGGGCCAGAAGCTGGCTCGGCTCGGGTCCCGGCCCCTGACTCGGCGCGGCCGGATCCGCCGGCTGCCCGGCCCGCTGGCCGGCTGGACCGAGACGCGCGACGCCCCCGCCGTACCGGCGCAGAGCTTCCGCGACTGGTGGCGGGCGGAGCACTCGTGAGCGGCTCCCGGGAGGCGATCCTCGGCACGATCCGGCTTGCGCTGCGCGACGTGCCGCCGGACGAGCGGGCGGCGGACGTCCCGGTGCGGCGGGCCTACCGGCATAAGGCGGACGAAGCGCACGAGGTCCTGGTGGACCGGTTCGCCGAGCGTGTCGCCGACTACCAGGCCGAGGTACGCCGGGTCGCGGCGGCCGACGTCTCGGCAGCGGTCGGCGCCCTGCTGGTCGAGCGCCGGGTCGGGCGGGTCGTCGTTCCCCGCGGCCTGCCCGAGCAGTGGTGGCCCGACGGTGTCGAGGTCGTCGTCGACGACGGATCCCTGAGCACCGCCGAGCTCGACGCCGTGGACGGGGCCCTGACCGGATGCGCCGTCGGGATCGCCGAGACCGGCACCTTCGTCCTCGACGGTGGCGGGCGATCCGGGCGTCGGGCAGTCAGTCTCGTGCCCGACTACTTCCTGTGCCTCGTCGAGGTCGACCAGGTGGTCGGCTCGGTGCCGGAGGCGATCGGCCGGCTCGACCCGCAGCGACCGCTGACCTTTGTCTCCGGCCCGTCGGCGACCAGCGACATCGAGCTGCGCCGGGTCGAGGGCGTGCACGGCCCGCGAACACTGGACGTCCTCATCATCGACTGAGGCGTGTCATGCGAGGTCGCGGACCCGCGTCGCCGTACGGTCGCGGCGGCGGCATCGGCCCATCGACGGACGGCGGCCTGCGGTGACGGCAGCGGCGAGATCGCGTACCAGGACCAGGCCCGGGCAGACCGCCGACCGTCGCACCTACGTCCTGGACACCAGCGTCCTGCTTTCCGACCCCGGTGCGATGGCCCGGTTCGCCGAGCACGAGGTCGTGCTGCCACTGGTCGTGATCGGGGAGCTGGAGGGCAAGCGCGACCACCCCGAGCTGGGCTGGTTCGCCCGCCAGGCGCTCCGGCTGCTGGACGCGCTGCGTGCGGAGCACGGCCGGCTCGACGTCGAGCTGCCGGTGGGGGCCGCCGGCGGGTCGGTCCGGGTCGAGCTGAACCACACCGAGCCCTCCGTGCTGCCGGCCGGGTTCCGGGTCGACGGCAACGACGGCCGGATCCTCGCCGTCGCGCTCAACCTCGCCGCCGAGGGGGCGGACGTCGTCCTGGTAAGCAAGGACCTCCCGTTGCGGGTGAAGGCGGCGGCGGTCGGTCTCGCGGCCGAGGAGTACCGCGCCGAGCTGGCCGTCGACACCGGCTGGACCGGCATGGTCGAGCTCCAGGTGGCAGCCGCCGACCTCGATGCGCTGTACGCCGACGACAGCCTCGACCTCGATGCTGCCCGGGAGCTGCCCTGTCACACCGGGCTCGTGCTGCTCTCCCCCCGCGGCAGCGCGCTCGGCCGGATCGCTCCCGACAAGTCGGTTCGGCTGGTCCGTGGTGACCGGGACGCCTTCGGCCTGCACGGGCGGTCGGCCGAGCAGCGGGTCGCCATCGACCTCCTCCTCGACCCGGAGATCGGGATCGTCTCCCTCGGCGGCCGCGCGGGCACCGGTAAGTCGGCGCTCGCCCTGTGTGCAGGCCTGGAGTCCGTGCTCGAGCGCCGCGCCCACAAGCGGGTGGTGGTCTTCCGGCCCCTGTATGCCGTCGGCGGCCAGGAGCTCGGCTACCTGCCCGGCAGCGAGGGCGAGAAGATGGCGCCCTGGGCCCAGGCGGTCTTCGACACCCTCGGCGCGGTGGTCTCCCCGGACGTCGTCGACGAGGTGCTGTCCCGCGGCATGCTCGAGGTGCTGCCGCTGACCCACATCCGCGGCCGGTCCCTGCACGACTCGTTTGTGATCGTGGACGAGGCCCAGTCCCTCGAACGTGGCGTGCTGCTGACCGTGCTGTCCCGGCTGGGCAGTGGTTCGCGGGTGGTGCTCACCCATGACGTCGCCCAGCGCGACAACCTGCGGGTCGGCAGGCACGATGGCGTGGCGGCGGTGATCGAGGCGCTGAAGGGCCATCCGCTGTTCGCCCACGTCACGCTCACCCGCAGCGAGCGCTCACCGATCGCCGCGCTCGTCACCGAGATGCTGGAGGACCTGTCGCTGTGACCCCGTCCGCCGATCTCGCGGTGGAGACGCAGGGCCTGGTGCACCGGTTCAAGACGGGAGTCGAGGCGGTCCGCGGCGTCGACATCGCCGTACCGCCGGGACAGGTCTTCGGCTTCCTCGGACCCAACGGGGCTGGCAAGACCACGACGGTCCGGATGCTCTGCACGCTGCTGTCGATCACCGCCGGGAGCGCCCGGGTCGCGGGAGTGGACGTGAAAGGCGACCCCGCCGGCGTACGCCGGAAGATCGGCGTGGCCCTGCAGGAGGTCGGTCTCGACCCGGAGCAGACCGGCCGCGAGCTGCTCGAGCTGCAGGCTGGGCTGTTCGGGCTCAACCGGGCCGCCGCCCGGCAGCGCGCCGGCGGGCTGCTCGACCTCGTCGGCCTCGCTGACGCGGCCGGCCGCCGGGTGAAGACCTACTCCGGCGGGATGAAGCGGCGCCTCGACCTGGCCACCGCCCTGGTGCACGAGCCGGCCGTGCTGTTCCTGGACGAGCCGACCACCGGACTCGACCCCGCCAGCCGGATCACCGTCTGGGACGAGGTACGCCGGATCAACGCGGCCGGCACCACGATCTTCCTCACCACGCAGTACCTCGAGGAGGCCGACCAGCTGTGCCAGCAGCTGGCGATCATCGACGAGGGGCGGATCGTGGCCGAGGGCACGCCGGACGAGCTCAAGGCGACGCTGGGTTCCGACGTCGTGCAGATCGAGCTCGCCGGCGCCGACCGGGCGGCGACCCGGCAGGCGATCGAGCCGCTGGTCGGTGTGGACCACGTCACCGACTCCGGCCGGGGGATCGCGATCTACACCAGCAACGGGGCGCAGGCGGTGCCGCAGTTCGTCCGCGCGCTGGACGACGCCGGACTCACCGTCGGGGCGGTGTCGGTCTCCAGGCCCTCGCTGGACGACGTGTTCCTGGCCGCGACCGGTCGCCGGATCGAGGGCGCCGCCGAGCCTGTGGGGGCCCGGTGAGGGAGACCTGGCTGCTGGCCCGGCGCGCGGTCCGCGAGGTCTACCGGCTGCCGCAGGCGACGCTGCCGACGCTCTTCATCCCTCTGTTCTTCCTCGCGGTGAACCTCGGCCAGGTGGCGAAGACCTTCAACCCGCACAGCCCGCCCGGCTCGACGTTCCTGTTCGGGCAGAACTACGTGGCCTTCCAGCTTCCGGTCTCGCTGATCTTCGCGACCTCCACTGCGACCTCGGGGCTGGCGCTGGTCACCGACATCGACCGCGGCTACGTCGACAAGCTGCTCGTCACCCCGATCCAGCGGACCTCGATCGTCTTCGGCCGGCTGGCCGCCGACTTCGTCCGGGGGCTGCTGGCGAGCATGCTCGTGCTGGCCCTGTCGCTGGCCTTCGGCGCCCGGATCGCCACCGGGTTCGGCGGCGCGGTCGTGATCGTGCTGTTGGCCGCTGCCTGGGGCGTGGCCTACGCCGGCTTCGCGATCAGCATCGCGTTGCGGACCAAGAACGTGCAGACGACGAACGCCAGCTTCGTGATCTTCTTTCCGTTGTTGTTCCTCACGCCGAACTTCGTGCCCCGCCAGCTGCTGTCCGGGATCATGCCGACCCTGGTGCGCTACAACCCGGTGACCTACGTGATCGAGGGCATCCGGGTGCTGGTCCTGCAGGGCTGGCAGACCGGGCCGTTGCTGGCCTGCGTCGTCACGATCGTGCTGACCTTCACGGTGCTGACCGGCATCTCGCTGCGCTCGCTGAAGAACTTCGGCGACTGACAAGCCACAGAACTGCTCCGCGCGTCAGTGCAGGTGGCCCGCCCGCCAGGCCCGGGCCACCGCGGCGAACCGCTCCGCTGTCGCGTCGGCGCGGGCCGCCTGCCGGTTCTCGGCGGTGGCGGCGGCTCCTGCCAAGGACTCGGCTGCCTCGCAGCGCCCCAGGGCGACGACCCGCAGCAGGGC
>JALYXH010000088.1 GCA_030947185.1 Actinomycetota bacterium
CGCCCGACAAGCCCGCCACCGCGAAGAAGGCTGCTGCCGACAAGCCGGCTGCCGACAAGCCGGCCGCCGACAAGCCGGCCGCCGACAAGCCGGCCGCCGACAAGCCGGCCGCCGACAAGGTCACCGCGGACGAGTCCGACAGCGCCACGCTCGCCGCCGAGGGCGCCGCGGCGCCGGCAGCGCAGGACGTCGCGCCACCCGCTGAACCGGAGGCGTAGGTGCTCGAGGCCGCTGTGGAGCACCTGGTCAAAGGCATCGTCGACAACCCCGAGGACGTCGAGGTCGACATGCGCGCCGGGCGGCGCGACCGGACGCTGGAGATCAGGGTGCACCCCGACGACCTCGGCAAGGTGATCGGTCGTGGTGGACGCACGGCCAAGGCTCTGCGCACCATCGTCGCCTCCATCGGCGGGCGCGGTGTACGGGTCGACGTCGTGGACACCGACGAGGTTCGCTGACCCGCGGTGCAGCTCGTGGTCGGACGCATCGGCCGGGCGCATGGTGTGCGCGGTGAGGTGTCGGTCGACGTTCGCACCGATGCTCCGGACCGCCGCTTCGCGGCCGGCTCGGTCCTCGACACCGACCCGGCTGCCGCCGGGCCGTTGAGGGTCACTGCCGCCCGTCCACATGCCGGCCGGCTGCTCGTCGCGTTCGAGGGCGTCAGCGACCGCTCCGGCGCCGAGGCGCTGCGGGGGACGCTGCTCGTCGTCGACGCCGCCAGCGTCCCGGAGCTGCCGGACCCGGAGGAGTTCTGGGACCACCAGCTCGTCGGGCTCGCGGCCGTCGACCCGGCCGGCGCGGCCCTCGGCGTGGTCGAGGACGTGCTGCACCCGCCCGGGACCGCCCTGCTCGCCATCCGGCGCCCGGACGGCAGCGAGCTGCTGGTCCCGTTCGTCACGGCCATCGTGCCCGAGGTGGACCTGGCAGCCGGCCGGCTGGTCGTCGACCCGCCGGTCGGGCTGCTCGAGCTGACCGAGGGCTAGCAGTGCTGGTCGACGTCGTAACGATCTTCCCGGACTACCTCGCGGGGCTGGGCGTCTCGCTGCTCGGCAAGGCTCGCGAACGTGGCCTGATCGACGTGCGGGTGCACGACCTGCGCGCCTGGACCTCCGACGCGCACCACTCGGTCGACGACGCGCCGTACGGCGGGGGCCCGGGCATGGTGATGCGTCCCGAGCCCTGGGGGGCAGCGTTGTCGGCCCTGCTGGCGAGCGGCCCCCCGGCCGTGCGGCCGCGGCTGGTGCTGCCGACCCCGAGCGGGCGCCCGTTCACGCAGGCGGTGGCGGCGGAGCTGGCCACGGAGCCGTGGCTGGTCATCGGCTGTGGCCGCTACGAGGGGATCGACGCGCGCGTGGCCGCGGCCGCCGCCGAGCAGATGCGGGTCGACGAGGTCTCGATCGGGGACTACGTCCTGGCCGGCGGGGAGGCAGCGGCGCTGGTGATCATCGAGACGGTGACCCGGCTGCTGCCGGGCGTGGTCGGCAACGAGGAGTCGCTGGCCGACGACTCGTTCGCGCCCGGCGGGATGGCCGGACTCGTCGAGGGCCCCGTGTTCACCCGGCCGGCGGTGTGGCAGGGGCACGAGGTGCCGGCAGTGCTGCTGTCTGGCGACCACGCAGCGGTGGCGCGGTGGCGACGGGACGAGGCGCTGCGCCGTACGGCGGCCTGCCGCCCGGACCTGCTCGCACGCCTGGACCCGCAGACGCTGGACGAGCGCGACCGCACGGTGATCGCCGCAGCCGGGCCGGTTCTTGCGCCGCCGGCTGCGGAGGGCAGCTAGGACGGCGGGGTTCGTCCTGGAGGGTGCTCGTATGGCAGAGTAGGGCTCGGCGGCCCGCCGTACCGACCCTCCATCGGAGCCGGTCTCGAGGGCCCACCCAGACCACCGCCCGACGAGTTCACCGCGCTCACCCGCGCGTGCCGAGGCCCAAGGAAGCGACAGCACTCATGCACATCCTGGACAACCTCGACGCCGACTCGTTGCGCTCGGACATCCCGGACTTCCGGCCCGGGGACACCCTCAAGGTCCATGTGCGCGTGGTGGAGGGCAACCGCGAGCGGGTGCAGATCTTCCAGGGCGTCGTGATCCGGCGCCAGGGCGGCGGCGTCCGCGAGACCTTCACGGTGCGCAAGGTCAGCTTCGGCGTAGGGGTCGAGCGCACCTTCCCGGTGCATACGCCGATCATCAGCCGGATCGAGATCATGACCCGCGGCGACGTCAGGCGCGCCAAGCTGTACTACCTCCGCGAACTGCGCGGCAAGAAGGCGAAGATCAAGGAGAAGCGCGACCCCGTCGCGCGCTGAGCCCGAGTGCTCCGCCACCGGCCCAGGCCCTCGGCGCGCCCCGGGTCGCTCCCCGATTCCCACGGTTAGGCTCCCTGCAATGACCGACGACGAGCGCGCAGCCGTGTCCGATGCCGGCGGTGCCGATGCCCGCGGGGCACCGCTGACCGGTGAGCCGAGGCAGGTGGGTCACCCGGGTCCGGAGGCGGCAGCCGGTCCGGCAACCGAGCCCAAGAAGGAGCACAAGGGCTCGTTCCTGCGCGAGCTGCCCATCCTGATCATCGTCGCGATCCTGCTCGCACTGCTCATCAAGTCCTTCCTGATCCAGGCCTTCTTCATCCCGTCCGGGTCCATGGAGCGCACCCTGCTCATCGGTGACCGGGTGCTCGTCAACAAGATCGTCTACCGGGTCCGCGACATCCACCGGGGCGACATCGTCGTGTTCAACGGCCTCAACTCCTTCACCGCCGAGGTCTCCGTCCCGCCGCCGGCCAACGGGGCCCAGCGGGTGCTGCGCTCGGCCGCGAGCGCCTTCGGGGTCGGGCAGCCGGGGGAGAAGGACTTCATCAAGCGGGTGATCGCCGTACCCGGCGACACCGTCGCCTGCTGCACCGACGGGCACGTCACCGTCTCCACGAAGGGTGGACCGGCTCGCGTGCTCAACGAGCCCTACCTCTACCAGGACGACCCCCAGAAGTTCGGCCCGGTGTCCGTGCCCGCCGGCCGGTTGTGGGTGATGGGTGACCACCGCTCCATGTCAGCCGACTCCCGGTCCCACGTCGGCGAGCCCGGCAACGGAACGGTTCCGGCCGACAAGGTGATCGGGCGCGCGTTCGTCATCGTCTGGCCACCGTCGCGCGGCTCGGTGCTGCACCCGAAGGACCCGGCCCGGGCTGCCGCTCTGGGCGGAACCGGTTCCGACGGGGCCACCACGTCGACCGCGGCGATGCTGGTCGCGCCCTATGCCCTCGGCCTCGCGGGTGCCCTGCCGCTGGTCGGTGTCGGTCGGCTGGTCCGCAGGCGGAGAGGGTCCTGGCGGAACGGGCGCCGGGCATAGGCTGCCCGACGCGATGACCGCGAGACTGCCCGTGCCGACCCTGTGCCCGTGATGGCGGCTGGCCGCCCCGTCGTACGCCGGGACGCCGGGCTGTGGGGGTTCGAACGAGCGCTCCGGCGCTGTGGCTTCCCGACCATCGCGGGCGCCGACGAGGCCGGTCGTGGCGCCTGCGCGGGGCCGCTGGTGGTGGGTGCCGTGGTCCTGCCGGAGGGCCGGCGAGGGCTGGTGCCGGGCTTGGCCGACTCCAAGCTGCTGGCGCCGGCCGTCCGCGAGGAGGTGTACGCCGAGGTTGTCGACCGCGCCCTGGCCTGGACCGCTGTGGTGATCGCGCCGCAGCAGATCGACCGGCTGGGACTGCACGTCATGAACGTGGCAGGGATGCGCCGGGCGGTGGCGGCGCTGCCGGAGCGCCCGTCGTACGTGCTGACCGACGGGTTCCCGGTCCGCGGCTTCGGTTCCCCGTCCCTGGCGATGTGGAAGGGCGACCGCGTGGCCGCCTGTATCGCCGCGGCGTCGGTCGTCGCCAAGGTGACCAGGGACCGGCTGATGGTCGCCCTGCACCCGCGCTTCCCGGCGTACGACTTCGCGCAGCACAAGGGCTACATCACCCCGGAGCACAGCGCCGCACTGCGCGCGCACGGCCCCTGTCCGGAGCACCGGTTCTCCTACGTGAACGTCCGCGCCGCGCGGGCGGGGGCGCCGGTGCTCGTCGCGGCGGCGGGGGACAATGCCGAGATGGCGACCGCCGCTTCCGTGGAGCAGAGCGCATGAGCGCACCGATGAGTGGGCGGGCATGAGCGCCGAGGATCTCGAGAAGTACGAGACCGAGATGGAGCTGCAGCTCTATCGCGAGTACCGCGACATCGTCCGCCAGTTCAACTTCGTGGTGGAGACCGAGCGCCGGTTCTACCTCGCGAACTCGGTCGACGTACAGGTGCGGAACGCCGAAGGCGAGGTGTACTTCGAGCTCACGCTGGCCGACGCCTGGGTGTGGGACATGTACCGCCCGGCGCGGTTCGTCAAGAACGTGCGGGTGGTCACGTTCAAGGACGTCAATGTGGAGGAGCTCGAGAAGACCGACCTTGAGCTGCCGGGTGGCCGTACGCCGTTCGGGGGGTAGCCCAGTCCGGTAGCCCACAGTCCGGTAGCCCACAGTCCGCGCAAGGAGATCCCGTTGAGCGAGCAGTCCCAGCCCGAGCCTGGTCCCGGTAGCGAGAACAGTCCGGGAGGGGCCGCCTCGACCGCGGCCGACTCCGGCGCGGCCGAGCGGGCCGAACCGGGGGTACCTCCGCCGGGGTCCAACCAGGGCAAGGAGCCGGGGACGGGGCAGTCCGACGCGACGGCCGGTGACGAGGCCGACGGCGAAGGCACGACCGCGTCCGACCGGGACGCCGGACCGGAGACCAGCCCGGCGCCAGTGCCGTCCCCTGGCGCGTCGGCCAGCGCGACCGGGCGGCCGGCGGCGCCCGCGTCGACATCTGCCCAGACGCCGCCGTCGTCGACCGAGCGGGCCGCCGGGTCACCTGGGCGCCCGGCTGTCGCACCGCGGCCCGCGGCCCCCGACGGTGAGGTCGGCGCGACCTAGCCGCGGCGGCTCGTCCACAGCCGCGCGACGGTCCACAACATCGGTCGCCCGCAGTCTGCCGACGCGCTGACCGCGTCAGTCTCGCTACATGAGCGAGCGAGTGGTGCGGGCCAAGGACGCGATCGGGCGCTACGGCGAGGACGTGGCAGTCCGCCATCTGCACGATGCCGGCCTGCAGGTGCTGGACCGCAACTGGCGATGTCCCCGGGGTGAGCTGGACATCGTCGCAATGGACGGCTCGACGCTGGTGTTCTGCGAGGTGAAGACCCGCAGCGGCGTGGAGTTCGGCACGCCGGCGGAGGCGGTCGGTCCGGCGAAGGCGCGCCGCATCCGAGGCCTCGCCTGTGAGTGGCTGCTGGCCAACCGGCCGCCCTACGCCGAGCTCCGATTCGACGTCCTGAGCGTGCTGCGGCAACGACGTGGCGCAGCGACCGTGGAGCACCTGCGCGCAGCCTTCTGATGCCGCTCGCTCGAGCGCTCTCCGTGGCGCTGGTCGGCGTGGAAGGCCATCTCGTCGAGGTCGAGGCGGATCTGGCGCAGGGGCTGCCCGGGCTGACGCTGATCGGGCTGCCGGACGCCTCCCTCCATGAGGCCCGCGACCGGGTGCGCGCAGCCGTGGTCAACAGCGGGGAGAGCTGGCCGCAACGGAGGATCACTCTCGGCCTGTCCCCGGCGTCGCTGCCCAAGCGTGGTAGCGGCTTCGACCTGGCGATGGCGGCGGCAATCCTCGCTGCGGCCGCGGCGCTGCCGCTGAGAGCCCTGGCCGGCCTGCTCCTGCTGGGTGAGCTCGGTCTCGACGGCCGGGTGCGCCCGGTCCGCGGCGTGCTGCCGGCCGTGCTGGCCGCGGCTGCCACCGGGGTCGAACGCGCCGTCGTGCCCCAGGCCAACCTGGCTGAGGCGAGGCTGGTGCCCGGGATCTCGGTCGTGGGGGTCGGCTCGTTGCGCGCGCTCGTAGCGCTCCTGCGCGGGCAGCTGCCGCCGCAGGTCGAGGAGGACGACGCCGGTCCGGTCTCGGCGGTCTCCACCGACCGAGGCTCCGGCGTGCTGTCGCTCGGGTTGGATCTCGGCGACATCGTCGGCCAGGCGCATGGTCGCTGGGCGGTCGAGGTGGCGGCGGCCGGCGGGCATCACCTCTACCTCTGGGGACCGCCCGGGGCCGGCAAGACGATGCTCGCCGAGCGTCTTCCGGGGTTGCTGCCGGCCCTGGACATGGACGCGGCACTCGAGGTCACCGCCGTGCACTCCGTCGCCGGGTCACTGCCCGGGGCCGGCCCGTTGATCACCCGGCCTCCTTACCGCGACCCGCATCACACCGCCTCGGTGTCCGCGCTCGTGGGGGGCGGCAGCGGCCTGGCCCGTCCGGGCGAGGTGAGCCTCGCCCACCGGGGAGTGCTCTTCCTCGACGAGGCGCCGGAGTTCCATGGCGGCGTGCTGGACGCGCTGCGCCAGCCCCTCGAGCGCGGTGAGGTGACGATTGCGCGATCCGGTGGCACAGCGCGCTTCCCTGCCCGCTTCCTGCTCGTCCTGGCAGCCAACCCGTGTCCCTGTGCCCAGGTCAGCGGAGCGGCCGATCGCTGCACCTGCTCGGCGCTGGCCCGGCGCCGCTACCTCAGCAGGTTGTCCGGCCCGCTGCTCGACCGGATCGACCTGCACGTCGAGCTGTTCCAGGTCTCGCGGGCGGAGCTGCTGTGCGACCGGAGCTCGGTCGAAGGCAGCGCAGCCGTCGCCGACCGCGTGCTGGCTGCACGCGGTCGCGCACGCGCGCGGTTGGCCGGAACCCCCTGGCGAACAAATGCCGAGCTGCCCGGCCGCGAGCTGCGCGCGCGCTGGGCCCCCCAGGCGGGTGCGCTGAGACAGGCAGAGGCGGCACTGGAGCGAGGGCAGCTCTCCGCGCGCGGGCTCGACCGGGTGCTGCGGGTTGCCTGGACGCTGGCCGACCTGGCGGGGCGGGGTCGACCGGCCGCTGCTGACGTCGACGGGGCGCTGTTCCTGCGACTCACCGCGGCGGCATGACCATCTCTGCCTCGGCGCCCAGCCCCAGCGACCACGAACGGATCGCCCGGGCGGCTCTGTGCAGGGTCAGTGAGCCGGCCGAGGTCGAGCTGGGACGGCTCGTCGAGCAGTCCGGTGCGGCGGAGGTGTGGGACGCCCTGTGCCGCGGCGAGGGGCTCGGGCTGCCGCCGAGGCTGCTTGCCGGGCTCCGCACCCGCCTGCCGGCCGCGCGCCCCGAGGCCGACCTGGCGGCGCTCAGCCGGCTGGGTGGCCGCCTCATCTGCCCGGGGGACGAGCAGTGGCCCGCCGGCGTCGACGCCCTGGGCGAGGTCCGTCCGCTTGCCCTATGGGCGCGCGGCCCCCTGCACCTCTCGTCAGCGGCTGCCGGCGCCGTCGCCATGGTCGGAGCCCGCGCCGCCACCGCCTACGGAGCCCACGTAGCAGGCGACATCGCGGCGGGGCTGGCGGCTGACTTCGACCGGACCGTCGTCTCCGGTGGCGCCTACGGCGTCGACGGCGCGGCCCACCGCGGGGCCCTGGCGGTAGGGGGCAGGACCATCGCCGTTCTCGCCTGTGGCGTGGACGTGCCCTACCCGCGAGGACACGAGGCCCTGCTCGGCAAGATTGCCGAGCACGGCCTGCTGCTGAGTGAGTGGCCACCCGGCTGTTCACCGCAGCGGCACCGCTTCCTGATCCGTAACCGGGTGATCGCGGCAGCCACTGCCGGCACGGTCGTGGTCGAAGCCGCTGCGCGTAGCGGTGCGCTCAACACCGCCGGCTCCGCGCTGCGGCTGGACCGACCGGTCATGGCAGTGCCGGGGCCGGTCACCTCGGCGATGTCGGTGGGGTGTCACGTGCTGCTGCGGGAGGTCGGCGTCCGGCTGGTCACCACCGCGGCCGAGGTGGTCGAGGAGGTCGGACACCTCGGCAGTGATCTCGCCGAACCTCCACGCGGGCCGGTCGACCCCCGTGACGAGCTCTCCACGCTGTCCCGCCGGGTCCTCGACGGCGTCCCGGCACGCCGAGGCGCCGGACCGGCGAGCATCGCGCGGGCAGCAGGCGTCGACGTCAGTGACGTCCTGCGTTGCCTGGGCCCGCTCGAGCTGACCGGACTGGTCGAGCGGACTCCCGATGGTTTTCGGCTGAGTCGCACCGGCCGGTCAACGTCGCCGACCGAGAGCGGCCCGCACGTCGCGACACAGCGCCCAGAGGGTCCCGGTGCTTGAGTTTCCCCGGCCGCGAGCGCAGCGTCGCAGCCGTGTCCGCACCTGTTGCCGCTCGCCGCCGAGCTCCCGCCGCACCGATGGCACCGGCGCATGCGGAGGCGCTGGAACGGTTCGCAGTGCATCTCCGCGCTGAGCGCGGCCTGTCCGTCCATACCGAACGCGCCTACGTCGGCGACGTCCGCAGCCTGCTCGACCACGCCGCCCGGATGGGCCAGGCAGACGTCGCCGAGCTCGATGTGCGAGTGCTGCGCAGCTGGCTCGCCCGGCTCCGGTCCACCGGTGCCGCCCGCTCCTCGCTCGCCCGCCGGGCCGCCGCGGCACGGGTCTTCACCGCCTTCGCCGTACGTAGGGGCCTGCTGAGCACCGACGCCGGCCTGCTGCTCGGGTCGGCTCGGCCGGTCCGGGCGCTGCCGGCTGTGCTGCGCCAGGCTGACGCGACTGCTCTCATGCTGACGCCGGAGGGGGACGGTCCGATCGAGCTGCGCGACCGCGTCGTGCTGGAGCTTCTGTACGCCTCCGGCATCCGCGTCGGGGAGCTGTGCGGGCTCGACGTCGACGACGTCGAGCTGTCGCGACGCGTCCTGAGGGTGCTGGGGAAGGGCGCGAGGGAACGCACCGTCCCGTTCGGGCTGCCCGCCGCACGAGCGGTTGAGCGCTGGCTGGCGCAGGGGCGACCTCGGCTGGTGACTGCTGGCAGTGGGCCGGCTCTACTGCTCGGCGCCCGCGGTTCGCGGATCGACCAGCGCAGCGTCCGGCGCCTGGTGCACCAACGGGTGGCGGCGGTCCCCGGCGCTCCCGATGTGGGGCCACACGGGCTTCGCCACGCAGCGGCGACGCATCTGCTCGAGGGGGGCGCTGACCTGCGCTCCGTCCAGGAGCTGCTCGGCCACGCTACCCTCGCTACAACGCAGATCTACACCCATGTCTCCGTCGAGCGGCTGAGAGCGAGCTATGAGCGCGCGCACCCCCGAGCCTGAGCGGCCGGGCCCGGCTGCGCCCGCGCCTCGGGCGGCCCCGACTCGTCCCACCCGGGCCCGCGTCAACCGCAGCGGCATGTCCGACGAGGAGCGCGACGAGCTCGAGGCCGCCATTGCACTGCTCTGGCGTGAGTTCAAGGACAGCGGCAAGCCCGAGCTGCGCGAGCGGCTGATCCTGCACTACTCGCCGCTGGTGAAGTACGTGGCGGGCCGGGTGGGGGTCGGGCTGCCCCCGAACATCGAGCAGGCCGACCTGGTCTCCTACGGGATCTTCGGCCTGATCGACGCCATCGAGAAGTTCGACCTGGCCAGGGCCATCAAGTTCGAGACCTACGCGATCAGCCGCATCAAGGGCGCGATCATCGACGAGCTCCGCTCCATCGACTGGATCCCGCGCTCGGTTCGCTACAAGGCCCGTGAGGTCGAGCGCGCCTATGCCGCGCTGGAGGCCCGGCTGCACCGCACCCCCACCGAGCCCGAGGTGGCCGGCGAGCTCGGCATCAGCCTCGATGACCTGCACGCGATCTTCGGCCAGGTCTCCTTCGTCAACGTCGTCGCCCTCGACGAGCTGCTCAACGCCGGCGGTGAACGCGGCGACAAGCTGAGCCTGGTGGACACCCTGGAGGACACCAAGGCCGAGGACCCAGTCCAGGCCTTCGAGAGCGAAGAGACCAAGCACCTGTTGGCCGGCGCGATCAACACCTTGCCCGAGCGCGAGAAGATCGTCGTGACGCTGTACTACTACGAGGGCCTGACGCTCGCTGAGATCGGACAGGTGCTCGGGGTCACGGAGAGCCGGATCTGCCAGATGCACACCAAGGCCGTGCTCCAGCTCCGCGGCAAGATGGCCGACCCGGTCGACTGAGCGAGGCCGGTCACCGGCCCGCAGACCAGCCGTCGTCGGGCTGCTCCTCGCAGCCGGTGACCACTCGGCGACGAGCTCGTACCCGTTCGAGATCGACCACCATGGGGCCTGGCCCGTGTCCTGAGGGGTGCCGGGCCCGAGCGCGATGAAGGGCTTCGCGAGCTCGTCGCCCGCGCCGGCGGACCCACCCTCCGCGCCTGGTCGCGGGGCAGGCACGCCCGCGCAGGAGCGAGCAGGATGCCCGCGTACGCAGCAGCAGCAGGCCGACGAGCAGGCTGGCTGCGGCAAAGGCGCCTGCCGAGGCCAGCCGGCCGCTGAGCCGCAGTACCGGCGAGCTCGCCGGCGCCGGCCCAGGTGGCTCGATCGGTGCGTCCGGGGGCGCCGGCGACGTGGCCCGGGAGATCGACGCGACGGCCGTCTGCGCAACCGGAGCCGCTGAGCTCGTCGAGTCGAGTGGCAGCAGCCGGACCGGTCCGGAACGCAGGAGACCGAGCGGATCGAGGTAGTCAGCGCCGTGCAACAAGCCCCAGTGCAGGCAGGCGCCGGGGGACCGGCAGCCTGGGTGCGCACCGAGGAGCGTGCCGATCTGTGCGCCGCGGGTCACCCGGGCACCGACGGCGACTGCCGGGTTCACCGGCTCGTACGTCGTGCGGAGCTCGCCGTGGACCACGACAACGACGCCGCGCCCGGCCACGTCACCGGCGACGCTGACGACGCCGCTGCCTGCGGCAGTGACCGGTCTGCCGACGTCAGCAGCCAGGTCCACACCGCGATGGCCGGGGCCGTAAGGCGTCAGCGGCCGCTCGAAGCCCCGGACCACGGCCGGCGGTGCTCCCGAGCCGGTCAGCAAGGGCCACTGCCAGTCGCCCGCACGCTGCGCTGCCGCCGATGCACCGCCGGCAGCGACGAGCAGGACCAGCACGGAGCCGCTCGCCACCGCTGCCAGCCGGATGCTCGTGCCAACAACGACGCCTGGTCTGCTCATGCACCCCCCTGCCGACGTCGTCGACAACGATGTGTCGCGCAGGTCCCGCCCGACAGGTGTCGACGGCGAGTTGTGGACGGTGGCGCGGTCGCCATTGGGCTGTGGACCTGCTCGCCGCGTACACTCGCCGGAGCGGCTCGGGCAACCGGGCCGACTTCGCACGCCCCCACCCGGCCGCCCCTGACGGGGAGATCCGGCCGGAACCGGCACCACGGTCCCGGACCACACCGTCCCTGCGACGATGCGTCCGGGTGCGGACCGCCGGCGTCGGGGCGTCAGGGCGACGGCCACCCGGCCGTCGCGACAACCGGGGTACGCCCCCGTCGGCTGCGCCGGCGCGGGCTGGAGAACGAGAGGGCCGCAATGGCCGTCGTCACCATGAAGCAGCTGCTCGAGAGCGGCGTCCACTTCGGGCACCAGACCCGACGCTGGAACCCGAAGATGAAGCGGTTCATCTTCACCGAGCGCAACGGCATCTACATCATCGATCTGCAGCAGACGCTGTCCTACATCGACCGTGCCTACGAGTTCGTGCGCGAGACGGTGGCGCACGGCGGAACGATCATGTTCATCGGCACCAAGAAGCAGGCTCAGGAGGCGGTTGCCGAGCAGGCCCAGCGCGTGGGGATGCCCTACGTCAACCAGCGCTGGCTCGGCGGCATGCTGACCAACTTCTCCACCGTCTTCAAGCGGCTTCAGCGGCTGAAGGAGCTCGAGATCATCGAGCAGACCGGCGGCGCCACCGTGCTGACGAAGAAGGAAGCCCTCGTCCTCACCCGCGAGCGGGTCAAGCTGGCCCGCACGCTCGGTGGCATCCGTGAGATGACCCGTACGCCGAGTGCCGTGTGGATCATCGACACGA
This sequence comes from Actinomycetota bacterium, assembly GCA_030947185.1. Classification (GTDB taxonomy): domain Bacteria; phylum Actinomycetota; class Actinomycetes; order JALYXH01; family JALYXH01; genus JALYXH01. Next base: position 11,833 of record JALYXH010000088.1, read on the forward strand.
AGAAGGAGCACATCGCGGTCGGCGAGGCCCGCAAGCTGGGCATTCCGGTGGTGGCCATCCTCGACACCAACTGCGACCCGGACGAGGTCGACTACAAGATCCCGGGCAACGACGACGCGATCCGGAGCGCGACCCTGCTCACCAGGGTCATCGCCGACGCGGTGGCCGAGGGCCTGATGGCCCGGGCGAGTGCCGCCTCCAACGCGGGGCGCGCCGAGGACGGCTCCGACAAGCCGGATCCCAGCGGTGTGCTCGGCGGCGACGAGCCGCTGGCGGAGTGGGAGCTCAAGCTCCTCTCCGGTGACGCCGCGAGCGAGGCCAACGTCGCGGCCGACCAGCCCAGCACGGTGGAGGGCGTCGGCGCCGCCGAGGCTCCCGCCACCGAGGCCCCCGCCACCGAGGCCCCCGCCACCGAGGCCCCCGCCTCCTGACGAACGCCCGACTCGACACGAAAGACGCGACCACCCATGGCAGAGATCACAGCTAGCGACATCCGCAAGCTGCGCGAGATCACCGGCGCCGGCATGAGCGACGTGAAGAAGGCACTGGTCGAGGCCGACGGCGACATGGCCCAGGCCCAGCAGGCGCTGCGTGAGAAGGGGCTGGCCGGTGTCGCCAAGCGCGGCGGCCGGGAGGCGACCAACGGTCTGGTGCACTCCTACCTGCACAGGACCAACCCCGACCTGCCGCCCACCATCGGCGTTCTCGTCGAGGTCAACTGCGAGACCGACTTCGTCGCCAAGAACGAGAACTTCCAGACGCTGGCCCGCGAGCTGGCGCTGCACATCGCTTCTGCCGACCCGCTCTACGTCAGCAAGGACCAGGTGCCGATCGAGGTGATCGAGGCCGAGCGGAAGATCTACGAGGCGGCCGCCCGCGAGGAGGGCAAGCCCGAGGCCGCCCTCGGCAAGATCGTCGACGGTCGGATCAACGGCTACTACAAGGCCGTTTGCCTGCTCGAGCAGCCATTCGTCAAGGACGGCAAGAAGAGCATCCAGGTGCTCATCGACGAGGCCGGCGACCTGCTCAAGGAGAAGATCGCGGTGGGCCGCTTCGCCCGCTACAAGGTCGGCCAGGCCTAGCGGCGCAGGCCTTCGCCGCGCCAGACTCGGACCGGCCCATCCACCGACGAGGAGTTCCGCCTGTGACCGAGCCGTCCGAGGGCCCGCGCTGGAGCCGTGTGCTCCTCAAGCTGTCCGGCGAGGCCTTTGCCGGCACGGAGTCCCTCGGCATCGACCCGGCCGTCGTATCGAGCATCGCGCGGCAGGTCGCGGACGTGGTGGCCACCGGCGTGCAGGTGGGAGTAGTGGTCGGGGGCGGCAACATGTTCCGGGGCGCCCGACTCGCGGCGCGGGGCATGGACCGGGCCCGGGCCGACTACATGGGCATGCTCGGCACTGTCATCAACTGCCTGGCGCTGCAGGACTTCCTCGAGCGGGCGGGAGTCGAGACCCGCGTGCAGACGGCCATCGCGATGGGCCAGGTCGCCGAGCCCTACGTCCCGCGCCGGGCGATCCGGCATCTCGAGAAGGGCCGGGTCGTCATCTTCGGGGCCGGCCTCGGCGCGCCCTTCTTCTCCACCGACACCACGGCCGCCCAGCGCGCGCTGGAGATCGGTGCGCAGGCGGTGCTGAAGGCCACCCAGGTCGACGGGGTGTACGACGCCGACCCGCGCACCAACCCCGACGCGGTGCGGTTCGACGCGCTGAGCTACTCGGAGGTGCTGGCGCGCGGACTGAAGGTCATGGACGCCACCGCGATCAGCCTCTGCATGGACAACGGGCTGCCGATCGTCGTGTTCGACCTGATGACGGAGGGCAACATCGGCAAGGCGGTGCGTGGTGAGAAGATCGGCACGCTCGTTGCACCGGGCAGCTCCTGACCCGCGCCTCACTACCTGAAGGACCGCCCGTGATCGACGACACGCTCCTCGACGGCGAGGAGAAGATGGACAAGGCGGTGGCGGTCGCCCGCGACGACTTCGCCTCGATCCGGACCGGCCGGGCCAACCCCGGCATGTTTTCCAAGATCATCGTCGACTACTACGGCGCCCCGACGCCCGTGAACCAGCTGGCCTCGTTCACCGTTCCCGAGCCCCGGATGGCGATCGTCTCGCCGTACGACAAGGGGTCGGTGAACGCCATCGAGAAGGCGATCCGGGACAGTGACCTCGGGGTCAACCCGACCAGCGACGGCACGATCATCCGCATCCTGTTCCCGCAGCTCACCGAAGAGCGGCGACGTGACCTGATCAAGGTGGCGAAGACCAAGGCCGAGGACGCGCGGGTGTCGATCCGCAACATCCGGCGCCACACCAAGGACGGCCTCGACAAGCTGGCCAAGGCGGGCGACGTGGGCGAGGACGACGTACGCCGCGCCGAGAAGGAGCTCGACGAGACCACCCACCGCTACGTCGCCGTCGTCGATGAGCTGCTGCGTCACAAGGAAGCCGAGCTGCTGGAGGTGTGAGCCGGACCGAGCCAGCAACGACGACGGGACGCCCGGTGGCGGCCGTGCCGGCCCCCGTGCCGGCTCCCGCGCCTGCGAGCCGGGCCGGACGCAACCTTCCCGTCGCGATCGCTGTCGGACTGGCGCTGGCGGCGGTGCTGATCGCCTCGCTCTACGCGCGCAAGGCCGTCTTCGTCGGCGTTCTCGTCCTCGCGATCGGTGTCGGCATCCGTGAGCTGGTCCGGGCCGTGCGCACCACCGGCGCAAACCCGCCACTCGTCCCACTGGTGGTCGGCGGCGCGGCCATGGGGGTGCTGGCCTACGCCGGAGGAGCACAGGCACTCCTGGTCGCACTGGTGCTCACCGTGCTGGCCTGTCTGGTCTGGCGGCTCCCCGACGGCGGCGCTGGCTATCTACGCGACCTGGCGGCCGGCACCCTCGTGGCGGTCTATGTCCCGTTCCTCGCCGGCTTCGCAGCACTGCTGCTGATCCCGCCGGACGGTCCCCGGCGGGTGACCGTGTTCATCGCGACGGTGGTCTGCAGCGACGTGGGCGGCTATGCCGCGGGCGCGCTCTTCGGCCGGCACCCGATGGCGCCGAGCGTGAGCCCGAAGAAGTCCTGGGAGGGACTGGTCGGCTCGGTCCTGGCCTGCTCGATGGGCGGTGCGCTGATGGTCCGGCTCCTGCTGCACGGCGCCTGGTGGCAGGGCCTCGTGTTCGGCCTGGCCGTGGTGCTGACCGCCACGGTCGGCGACCTCGGCGAGTCCATGGTCAAGCGGGACATCGGGATCAAGGACATGGGCACCCTGCTGCCGGGCCACGGCGGGCTGATGGACCGGCTGGACTCGCTGCTGCCGACGGCACCGGTCGCCTGGCTGCTGCTCAGCGCGTTCGTGCCGCACGCCCGCTGACCCGTACCCGGCCGGGCGGCCGCCGCCGTGGGACACCCGGCCGCGGCCGTGGGAGAATGACGTCTCCATGCCCGTATCCCTCCCGCTGGTCTTCGACGCACCGCGCCGCGGCAAGCCACCACAACACCTCGCCGACCTCGACCCGGCCCAGCGCCGGGCGGCGGCGGTGGCCCTCGGCCAGCCCGGCTACCGTGCCGACCAGCTCTCCCGCCACTACTTCTCGCGGCTGGCCGATGACCCGGCCACGATGACCGACCTGCCGGAACCGGTCCGTGCCTCGCTCATGGAAGCCCTTCTGCCCACCCTGCTCACCGCCGTACGCCACGTCGAGTGCGACGGCGGCACCACCCGCAAGACGTTGTGGCGAGGTCTCGACGGCACGCTCATCGAGTCGGTGCTCATGCGCTACCCGGACCGGGTCACGATCTGCGTGTCCAGCCAGGCCGGCTGTGGCATGGGCTGCCCGTTCTGTGCCACCGGTCAGGGTGGGCTGACCCGCAACCTGTCGACGGGCGAGATCGTCGAGCAGGTGGTGGCCGGCGCCCGGGCGCTGGCGAGGGACCAGGTGCCGGGGGGCCCGGGCCGGGTGAGCAACGTGGTCTTCATGGGCATGGGGGAGCCGCTGGCCAACTACGGCGCCGTTCTGGGCGCCGTACGCCGGCTCACCGACCCGGCTCCGGACGGCCTCGGCCTGTCTCAGCGCAGCGTCACCGTCTCGACGGTCGGCCTGGTGCCAGCCATCGACAAGCTGATCGCGCAGCGGCTGCAGGTGACGCTCGCGGTCAGCCTGCACGCCCCCGACGACGAGCTGCGGGACACCCTGGTGCCGGTCAACACCCGGTGGCCGGTCGCCGAGGTGCTCGACGCGGCCTGGCGCTATGCAGGCAGCACCGGCCGTCGGGTCAGCATCGAGTACGCCATGATCCGCGACATCAACGACTCGCCGGCGCGCGCCGACGCCCTCGGTCGCCTGCTGCGCGGCCGGCTGGCCCATGTCAACCTGATCCCGCTGAACCCCACACCGGGTAGCGAGTGGGACGCGAGCCCGAAGGCGGTCGAGCGCGAGTTCGTCCGGCGGTTGCGGGCGCACGGAGTGCCGACGACGGTCCGGGACACCCGTGGCTCCGAGATCGGCGGCGCCTGCGGTCAGCTGCAGGCCGTCGAGCTGACCCGTACCTAGGGGCCTGGTGCGGTCGAGCGGTCCGGAGGATCGTCGCCACCACGACGGACCCGAGGGGGCAGCCATGAACGGAGCGGTCAGGATCAGCTGGGGGAGCTCGGTGCGCGGCCGGGAGGGCAAGGCGCTCGAGGTGTTCGGGCGCTCGCTGGAGTACTTCGACGAGCTGGCCAAGGCCGGCCGCATCTCGGGGTACCAGACCTTCATCAGTGTCAGCGGGCGGCCGGGCGGCATGCTCCTGGTCGAGGGAGACCTCGAGACCCTCATGCAGCTGCAGACCGAGGCCCAGATGATGGCGCTGCGCCGCGAGGCGGCGCTCATCGTCGAGGACTACGACATCCAGTACTTCGGCGGCGGGGACGACCAGTCCCTGCAGGCGATGGTGCAGGGACTCACCGCAGCCCTGAGCAGGCTCGAGCTCACCTAGCCAGTCACCCGCCGACAGGCTGCCGGTCGGGCGCAGGGCACGCAGCCCCCGGCCGGTTCCGGCGTCATGGGGGACACTGGCGTCATGCCTGGCGGCCCGGATGCGTGACGTCGTCGTCCTGGGGTCGACCGGATCGATCGGCACCCAGGCGCTTGATGTCGTACGCCGGAACCCGACCCGTTTCCGCCTGGTCGGGATCGCCGCCGGCGGCGCCAACGTGGACGCGCTGGCACGCCAGGCCCTCGAGTTCGGCGTCGAGGTGGTCGGCGTGGCGCGGGCGAGCGCGGCCCAGGACCTGCAGCTGGCGTTCTACGCGGCGGCGCAGCAGGCGGGCTACAGCGCCGGCGGGTTCGCCGTACCCAAGATCCTGGCCGGTCCCGACGCGGCTGCCGAGGTGGCCGGCTGGCCCGGCGAGGTCGTCCTCAACGGGATGACCGGCTCGATCGGGCTGGCGCCCACCCTGGCCGCACTCGACGCCGGCCGCACGCTGGCGCTGGCCAACAAGGAGTCGCTCATCGCGGGCGGCCCGCTGGTGCTCGACCGGCTCGGCGAGGACCGCAGCCGGCTCGTCCCGGTCGACTCCGAGCACTCCGCGGTGGCCCAGTGCCTGCGCGGCGGCCGGATCGGGGAGGTACGCCGGCTGGTGCTCACCGCGAGTGGCGGCCCCTTCCGCGGTCGTAAGCGGGCCGAGCTCGACGGGGTGAGCGTGGCCGCCGCCCTGGCCCACCCGACCTGGGACATGGGCCCGGTCGTCACCGTCAACTCGGCGACCCTGGTGAACAAGGGCCTCGAGGTGATCGAGGCGCATGTGCTGTTCGACCTGCCCTATGACCGGATCGACGTCGTCGTGCACCCGCAGTCACTGGTGCACTCGATGGTGGAGTTCACCGACGGGTCCACACTGGCCCAGGTCAGCCCACCCGACATGCGGCTGCCCATCGCACTGGGGCTCGGCTGGCCGGACCGGGTGCCCGACGCGGCGCCCGGCATGGACTGGTCGGCGGCGCAGACCTGGGAGTTCGCCCCGCTCGACGAGGAGGCGTTCCCTGCGGTCGGGCTGGCCCGGACCGCCGGCCGCGCCGGCGGCACCGCGCCGGCGGTCTTCAACGCCGCCAACGAGGTGGCGGTCGGCGCCTTTCTGGACGGACGGCTGGCGTTTCCCGCGATCGTGGAAACCGTGGCGGGGGTGCTGGCCGAACATCCTGCAGGACTCGGGAACCCGCTGACGGTTGCCGATGTTCTGCAAGCAGAGGGCTGGGCCCGCCAGCGGGCGGCCGACCTCATCGAAGCCAACGTCAGGAAGGGCTCGTAGATGGTGCTCGGCGTCGTCGCGTTCGTCGTGGCGCTGCTCGTCTCGGTGCTGCTGCACGAGGCGGGTCACCTGCTCACCGCCAAGAAGTTCGGCATGAAGGCCACCCACTACTTCGCCGGGTTCGGCCCGACGCTGTGGTCGTTCAAGCGAGGTGAGACCGAGTACGGCATCAAGGCCATCCCGGCCGGCGGCTTCGTCAAGATCGTCGGCATGACGCCGATGGAGGAGATCGAGCCGGCGGACCGGGAGCGGGCCTTCTACAAGCAGCCGGCCCCGCAGCGTGCCGTGGTCCTTGCCGCCGGCTCGCTCACCCACTTCGTCATCGCGTTCCTGCTCTTCTGGGTGGTGCTGTCCGTCATCGGCCTGCCCGACTTCAGCAACAAGGTCGGCAGCATCGCTCCCTGCGTGCGCATCGACGAGCCCAAGACCTGTACGCCGGCAGACCCGCCCGCACCGGCCACCCTGGCCGGGCTCCGACCGGGCGACCGGGTGCTGGCCGTCGACGCGGCGAAGGTCGGGACGGCCTCGGGCGACCTGTCGGCAGCGATCCGCGCCCACGGGCCGGGACAGGCGGCCCTGCTGGTCGAGCGGGACGGCCAGCGGCTGACGCTGCCCGCCAACCTCGTCGCCGCGGACCGGCCCGACCCGAAGAACCCCGGGAAGACCATCAGCGTGGCGGTGCTCGGCGTCACGCCGGCGCAGGAGAACCGGCGGCTCGGACCTGTCCAGGGGCTTGGCAAGACGCTGAGCGGCATCGGCAGCGGGACCGTGCTCACCTTCAAGGCGCTGGGCAGCATCCCGGCCGGGGTCGGCAAGCTGCTCAGCTCGGCCCCGCGCGACGGCAGTGGGCTGGTCGGGCCGGTCGGCGCGGCGAGGGTCGGCGGCGAGGCGGTCGCCGGCGGCTCGATCGCGGGTTTCCTGCTGATCGTGGCCGGGCTCAACCTCTCGGTGGGGATCTTCAACCTGCTGCCGCTGTTCCCCCTCGACGGCGGGCACCTCGGCGTACTCGTCTTCGAGCAGATCCGCTCCGGCATCGCCCGCGTTCTCGGGCGGCGCGACCCGGGCCGGGTCGACATCGCCCGGCTGATGCCGATTGCGACAGTGGTGGTTGCCGCGTTCGTCGGGCTGTCCCTGTTGCTGCTCTACGCCGACATCGTCAACCCGATCGCAAACCCCTTCCAGTGACCGACGAAAGAAGCCCTGCCAAGCCATGACCATCTCGCTAGGCATGCCGGCCCCGCCGGCGCCCAAGCTCGCCGTCCGCCGACACACCCGGCAGATCTCCGTCGGCGCCGTCGCCGTCGGAGGGGACGCGCCGGTGTCGGTGCAGTCGATGTGTACGACGAAGACCTCCGACATCAACGCCACCCTGCAGCAGATCGCCGAGCTGACCGCGTCCGGCTGTCAGATCGTCCGGGTCGCCGTGCCGGACCGCGACGACGCCGCAGCGCTGCCCGCCATCGCTGCCAAGTCGCAGATCCCGGTGATCGCCGACATCCACTTCCAGTGGCGCTACGTGATCGCGGCGCTGGAGGCCGGCTGCCAGGGCGTACGGGTCAACCCCGGGAACATCCGCAAGTTCGACGACAAGGTGGCGCTGATCGCGCGCGAGGCCGGGGACCGCGGCGTACCGATCCGGATCGGGGTCAACGCCGGCTCGCTCGAGCCGGGCATCCTGGCCAAGTACGGAAAGGCGACGCCCGAGGCGCTGGTGGAGTCCGCGCTCTGGGAGGCATCTCTGTTCGAGGAGCACGGTTTCGGCGACATCAAGATCTCGGTCAAGCACCACGACCCGGTGCTGATGGTGACGGCCTACCGACAGCTCGCCGAGGTCTGCGACTACCCGCTGCACCTCGGTGTCACGGAGGCCGGCCCGATGATGCAGGGCACGATCAAGTCGGCGGTCGCGTTCGGCGCGCTGCTCGCCGAGGGCATCGGCGACACGATCCGGGTCTCGCTGTCGGCGCCGCCCGTCGAGGAGGTCAAGGTCGGCATCGGCATCCTCGAGTCGCTCGGGATGCGCCAGCGCAAGCTCGAGATCGTCTCGTGCCCCTCCTGCGGCCGGGCCGAGGTCGACGTCTACTCCCTCGCCGAGAAGGTCACCGCCGGGCTGGAGGGGATGACGGTCCCGCTGCGGGTCGCGGTCATGGGCTGCGTGGTCAACGGACCGGGCGAGGCTCGCGAGGCCGACCTGGGCGTCGCGTCGGGCAAGGGCAAGGGCCAGATCTTCGTGCGGGGCGAGGTCATCAAGACGGTGCCGGAGGCGATGATCGTGGAGACGCTGATCGAGGAGGCCATGCGGCTGGCCGACGAGATGGCGGCCGCTGCGGAGGCCGCCGGCGAGCCGACGGTGGCCGGCGCGCCCACGGTCGCCATCTCCTAGGCTCTCGGCACGAACCTCCCGGCAGCTCCGAGGCCGGGGCAGCCGAAGGGACCAGCGTGCTCAGGACGGCGCCCGTGCGGGTGCTCGACGACCGCGACGTCGAAGAAGCCCGCGCGGTCATCGACCGCGACCCGGTGACCAACGTCTTCGTGGCCTCACGGGTCGACGCCGCCGGCCTCGACGCCTGGCGGCTGGGCGCGGAGATGTGGGGGTACCCCAGCGGCGGACGGCTGCAGGCGCTCTGCTACGCCGGCGCCAACCTGGTGCCGGTCGGCGCCTCCGCCGACGCCGCCCGCGCCTTCGCCGACAAGGCCCGCCGGCAGGGGCGCCGGTGCTCCTCGATCGTCGGGCCGGCCGAGGCCGTCGACGTCCTCTGGCACCACCTGCACCAGCCCTGGGGCGGCGCCCGCGAGGTGCGCGAGCGGCAGCCGCTGATGGCGATCTCGTCCCCGTCGCGACTGGCGGCCGATCCCGGCGTACGACGGGTGCGCCGCACCGAGCTCGACGTCGTGCTACCGGCCTGCATCGCGATGTTCACCGAGGAGGTCGGCGTCTCCCCGCTGGCCGGTGACGGTGGCGCGCTCTACCGCGCCCGGGTGGCCGAGCTGATCGGTCTGGGGCGGGCGTTCGCGCGGATCGAGGACGGCCGGGTGCTGTTCAAGGCGGAGATCGGCGCCGCCAGCACGGCCTCCTGCCAGATCCAGGGCGTCTGGGTCGACCCGGAGCTGCGTGGCCAGGGCCTGGGGACGACGGGGACGGCGGCAGTCGTCGACGAGTCGCTGCGCTCGATCGCCCCTGTGGTCAGCCTCTACGTCAACGACTTCAACGAAGCTGCCCGCGCGGCGTACACGAAGGTGGGCTTCGCCGAGGTCGGGACGTTCATGTCCGTGCTGTTCTGAGCACCCGGCCGAGGGCGAGTCGGCTCAGAGCCTGAACTCGAACCAGACCTGCTTGCCGGCCTTTCGTTCGACCACGCCCCAGCGGGCGGAGAGGGCTTCGACGAGAGCCAGCCCGCGGCCACCCTCGTCGGTCGGCCCGGCCCGGCGGACCTGGGGCATGGTGCGGACCGTGTCGCTGACGCTGGCTCGCAGTGTGTCGGCCCACCGCTCGAGCACCAGTTCGACCTGGCTCCCGGCGTGCCGGACGGCGTTGGTCACCAGCTCGCTGACCAGCAGGATCGCGGGGTCGGCGACGTCGGCCGGGATGTCCCAGGCGCGAAAGGTGCGAGTGGCGAGGCGGCGGGCGGCCAGCGCCGACTCGGGCAGTGCCGGGAGCATGGCGCTGCTCCTGCGACGCTGCGGCATAGCGCTCCAGCTAGCGAGTTCTGAACGGGACAAAGCTGCACATACCCGCCGGTAACATCGCTACGCCTGGGGGTGCGTCAGCGCCCGTGGTAGTCGAAGCAGAGCAGCGTGGCGTCGTCCCGCAAGTCGCCGCCCCAGGCCTGCAGGTCCTCGATGACGGCTCGGACCGTCTCCTGCGGCGAGTCCCCGCTGGTGCCGGTCAGGACCTCGGCGAACCGGGCCTCGGCGTACTCCTCCTGGCTGCCGAGCCGACGGGCCTCGAGCAGCCCGTCGCTGCTGAGCAGCAGGCGGTCGCCAGGCAGGAGCCGACCCGACTGCGCGACGTAGCGGCTCTGCTCGAACAGCCCGAGGGGGAGCTGTGGGTCCAGGGACAGCTCCTCCACAGTGCCGGCGCGTTGCCGCATCGGCCCCGGAGCGCCGGCGTTGACCGCCGTGACGGCGCCCGTGGTCAGGTCGATGTCGAGCAGCAGCGCCGTCACGAACTGCTCACCCCCGAACTGGCCATAGACCGCACGGTCGGCCTGCATGGCCTGCTCGACGAGTCCGCCGCCGCCGCGGCGGGCGTTGCGCATCGCCGACACCGCGAGGCTGCCGAGGATGGCCGCGCGCAACTGGTGCCCCATCGCATCGGTGCAGGTGACCGTGACGTGGTCTGCCTCCACGGCGTAGTCGAAGTTGTCGCCGCCCACCTCGTAGGCCGGGATCAGCTGACCCGCCACGGCGAAGCCGGCAGCAGAGAAGGCCGTGACCGGGAGCAGCGACCACTGCATCTCGGCGGCGAGCGCGAACGGCTCCTTGCGGCGGACCCGCTCGTAGAGGTCGGTGTAGCGGGTGGCCGAGACCAGCACGTAGCCCAGGACGACGGCGGTGTGCCGCAGGTGCGCCAGCACCTGGGCGCTGGGCTCGGCCGGCAGCTCCACCTCGAGGACACCGAAGCGCTCCTCGCGCACGGTCACCGGCATGAAGACGCGGAAGCCGTCCGGCTCAGGGACGACCTCGGCGTGCTGCACCGCGAACGCCGCACCGGGCCGGGTGCCCTCGATCGGGAGCTCCTCCACGGACCGGTCCGGTCGAGAGGCGTCGAGCCGCTCCAGCAGCTGCAGCCCGTACTCGACGAGCAGCAGGCTGACCGAGCGGGCCGCGATCTCGTCGTGCAGGCGCCGCTTCAGGACAGCCAGCAGCCCGATCGGTGCCGCGGCGTCGAGCTCGGCGAGCAGCGAGTCGTCGGCCAGTTGCGGGTCGGCGGCGTGCCTGCCGGCGGCGGGGTCGCTCCACCCGGTGTCTGTCACCAGGGCATTGTCAGGCACGCCGATATCCTCGGGCCCCACGCACTGCCGAAGGAGAACCCGTGGTCACCCGGATGTCGACGCTGTTCCTTCGCACCCTGCGGGCGGACCCGGCCGAGGCCGAGGTGCCGAGCCACCGGCTGCTCGTGCGGGCCGGCTACATCCGGCGTACGGCGGCCGGCGTCTACTCCTGGCTGCCACTGGGCAAGCGGGTGCTCGACAACGTGACCGCCGTGGTCAAGGCCGAGATGGACGGCATCGGCGCCCAGGAGGTGCTGCTGCCGGCGCTGCAGCCGCGCGAGCCCTGGGACCGCACCGGGCGCTACGAGGCCTACGGCCCGCTGATGTTCAAGCTGGCCGACCGCAAGGGGGCGCAGTACTGCCTCGGCCCCACCGCCGAGGAGATGGTCACCATGCTGGTGAAGGGCGAGTACTCCTCCTACCGAGACCTGCCGGTCTCGCTCTACCAGGTGCAGACGAAGTACCGCGACGAGCTGCGGCCGCGCTCCGGCCTGATCCGCGGTCGGGAGTTCGTGATGAAGGACGCCTACTCCTTCCACGCCGACACCGACAGCCTGAAGTCGACCTACGCCGAGTTCCGCGGGGCCTACGAGCGGATCTTCACCCGGGTCGGACTGGACTTCCGGGTGGTCGAGGCGGTGGCCGGGGAGATCGGCGGTGACATCAACAACGAGTTCATGGCCCCCGCCGAGGTGGGGGAGGACCTGTTCGTCTACTGCCTCAACTGCGACTACGCCAGCAACGTCGAGGCCGTCGAGTCGGGGGTGGCACCGGCCGCCGGTGACCTGCGCGCGGACGCCGGGGAGATGACGACCCTGCACACGCCGGGAGTCCCGGGGATAGCCGCGGTCGTCGAGCACCTCGGCGACATCTCCGCCGCCGACATGCTGAAGACGATGCTGTTCACTGTCGACGGCGCGCCGACTGCGGTGCTGGTGCCGGGCGACCGCGAGGTCGACGAGGGCCGGCTGGCACGGGCCCTTGCGCCCGCGGTCGTGGAGCGGTTCGACGACGACGACTTCGCCGCGCGCCCCGACCTCGTCCGCGGGTACGCCGGCCCGCAGGGCATGCGGGAGCGCGGCGTGCGGGTGCTGGCCGACGTACGCGTGGTCGAGGGGTCGGCGTGGGTGACCGGCGCCAACGAGGCCGACCACCACGTCCGCGACGCGGTGGCGGGGCGCGACTTCACCGTCGACGCAGCCGTCGACGTGGCGACCGTGGCCACCGGTGACCCGTGTCCGCGCTGCGGCCGGCCCCTGCAGATCGGCCGGTCTATCGAGGTCGGGCACATCTTCCAGCTGGGCCAGAAGTACTCCGACCCGCTCGGCCTGAGCGTCGCCGGCCCGGACGGCGCTGCGGTGCCCGTCGTCATGGGCTGCTACGGCATCGGCGTCTCGCGCGTGGTCGCCTCCGTCGTCGAGCAGACTGCCGACGGCAGCGGCCTGTGCTGGCCGGCCGAGATCGCGCCGTACGACGTGCATGTGGTCCCGGTCGGCAAGGGGGAGGAGCAGCTCGCCGCCGCCGAGACCCTGTCGGCCGATCTCGAGCGGGCCGGTTGCCGGGTGCTGCTCGACGACCGTCGGCTGGCCGCCGGGGTGGCTTTCACCGATGCCGACCTCCTTGGGATGCCGACCATCGTGATCGTCGGCAAGGCGCTCGCGGACGGAGAAGTCGAGGTCAAGGACCGGCGCAGCGGCGAACGTCGCCGGGTCGGCCTGGACCGGGTCGTGGCGGAGCTCGCGCCGGGGCGGCAGTCCGGCTGATCAGTCATGTCTGGCCGGGAAAGGCCGACGTGACCGAGTCGGCGGCGAGCCCGGCCAGCAGGCGGAAACGGGTGGCTCGCACGGCGGCGTCCTGGAGGGCCTCCACGGCCACCTGCCGCAGCGGCCGGTCGTCGGTGGCGACGACGACCGCCCGGTAGGTGGCCGCTACGGCGTCCTCGAGCTGGCTCGCCAGGCGCAGCCCGGCGGGCATGTCCGGGACCGGGAACGGTGCGGCATACGCCGGTTCGGCGGCGACGGGGGCACCGCGGCGGTCGAGGACGAACCGGCGCAGCAGGTCGCGCCGGGCCCGGTGCGCGTCCTCACCCTGGGTCGCGAGCTGTCGCGCCGCGAGGTCGAGGCGGGCGCCGAGAAGGCCGTAGCCGTAGATGACGGCGTGCTCGGTCGCGAGCGCCTGCTGGGCCAGCTCGAGGTCGCTCATCGGCGGGTCAGGGCGACGGCGTGCGCGGCCTCGCTGGCCGCGATGGAGGCCAGGACACCGGCGAGAGCGCGCGCGACGACGAGGCAGTCGGCTGCCCGGCGCAGCGCAGCGGCATTCTCCGCTTCGACCAGCGCTCGGACGGCGGCGACCGGGTCCGGGCGGACCACCGGTGCACCGGGTGAGGGAACTGGTGCGGGGAACGGACTCTGCGCCGTCGCCGACGGCGACGGCCCCGCGCCGGTCGCGGGGAGTGCCTGCAGGTGCCGCTGGTGGTGCTCCCTGATGGGCGTGAGCTGGGCCGAGAGCACCGGGTGGGTGGCCAGGGTGGCGTCGTACAGGGCGAGCAGGGCCTGCTCGTCGGCCCGGGCCGTCTCCGCCGGGCCGGCGTCCGGGTCGGGTCTGGCCGCGGGTGGCCTGGCGGCGACGTGCGGCTGCCGGCGGCAGGCGACCAGCGAGCCGGCGCCGGCGCTGAGCGCCACCAGCAGCCCGCGCCGCGAGAACGAGCCTTCCAGCACGGGCTGTCCTCCTGGTTCCGGACGCAGGGACTGCGGGAGGGCAGGGACGGGACGGGGCGCACCGCGGCCGCGTCCGCCCGCGCCCGCGCCAGTATCGACGACTGCCGAGGCGGCATACGCTGGGACCGATCACGCGCGTCGGCAGGCCACAACAGCACACGTCCCGGGAGGCACCGTGAACACAGCCTCACTGCGGACCAAGGTGCGCGCCGCGATCGAGCCCGTGCTGAGCGCGGCCGGCCTTGACCTGGAGGACGTTGCGGTCACGGCGGCCGGCCGGCGCAGCGTCCTCCGGGTGGTTGTCGACGCCGACGACGGGGTCTCCCTCGACGACGTCGCCGGGATCAGCCGAACGCTCTCGGAGGCGCTGGACGCCACCACGCTGTTCCCCGGCGCGTACGTGCTCGAGGTGAGCTCGCCCGGGGTCGACCGGCCGCTGACCGAGCCCCGGCACTGGCGCCGCGCAGCCGGCCGCCTCGTCGAGGCACGCCTGCGGGACGGCACGTCGGTGGCCGGGCGGGTTCGAACGGCGGACGCCGAGGCGGTCGTGCTCGTCGTGGCCGGCGGGGAGCGCCGCTTCGGGTACGCCGAGCTGGCGCCCGGTCGGGTGCAGGTGGAGTTCCGGCATCCGGACGAGCGTGCAGGCGCCGAGCACCAGGTCGAGGGAGCGGGTCTGTGAACATCGACATCGCCGCGCTGCGCAGCATCGAACGCGAGCGGGACATCGCCTTCGAGACCGTGCTGGACGCGATCGAGACGGCCCTGCTCACGGCGTACCACCACAGCGAGGGCTCGGCCGCGCAAGCCAGGGTCGCCGTCGACAGGGCGACCGGTGCCGTCGCCGTCTGGGCGCAGGAGGTCGGCGAGGAGGGCCAGGTCCTGCGGGAGTACGACGACACGCCGTCGGACTTCGGCCGGATCGCCACCATGACGGCCAAGCAGGTGATCGTCTCGCGGTTGCGTGACGCCGAACAGGAGCTGACGTACGGCGAGTACGCCGGCCGCGAGGGCGACGTGGTAGCCGGGGTGATCCAGCAGCACGAGTCCAGGAACGTGCTGGTGCAGCTGGGCAAGGTGGAAGCCGTGCTGCCCCCGAGCGAGCAGGTGCCCGGCGAGCGCTACGAGCACGGCTCGCGCATCAAGTGCTATGTGCTGCAGGTGCACAAAGGTGTCCGTGGGCCGTCGATCACGCTGTCGCGCACGCACCCCAACCTGGTGCGCAAGCTGTTCGCCCAGGAGGTCCCCGAGATCGCGGATGACACGGTGCAGATCGCTGCCGTCGCGCGTGAGGCCGGCCACCGGTCCAAGATCGCCGTGCGGTCGACGGTACCGGGTCTCAACGCCAAGGGCGCCTGCATCGGCCCGCTCGGCCAGCGGGTGCGGGCGGTGATGGCCGAGCTGCACGGGGAGAAGGTCGACATCGTCGACTGGTCACCGGACCCGGCCGCGTTCGTCGCCTCGGCGCTGTCCCCGGCGCGGGTCAGCCGGGTCGACGTGGTGGACGAGGCAGCCCGCTCGGCCCGGGTGGTGGTGCCCGACTACCAGCTGTCCCTCGCCATCGGCAAGGAGGGCCAGAACGCGCGGCTCGCGGCCCGGCTCACCGGATGGCGGATCGACATCCACAGTGACGCCGAGCCGCCTGCAGCACCCGACGCGGGTGCCGTCCGGGCCACCTCGGCCGGCTGACACGGCACCGCACCCGCGCCCGAGGAGGTCCGAGCCCGAGCGCACCTGCGTCGGCTGCCGCGCCAAGGCCGGGCGCGGGGCACTCCTGCGCGTCGTGGCGGTCGGGGACGCACTGGCCCTCGATGCC
>JALYXH010000094.1 GCA_030947185.1 Actinomycetota bacterium
CACCGGGGTGCTGCCGCCGGTGGCGCCGGACTGGCAGCGCAGCGCCGTCGGCTGGCTGCTCGACCTGTGCCCGCCGGACTACCGCGCGCACGAGGTCCTGCGCCGCCACCCGGTCGTGCTGGCCCGCTTCGCCGCCGGGCACGTCCATGCCGAGATAGAGGCGGCCCGCGCCGGTCTGGCGACGGTGCGGGCCGAGCTGCGGGACGTGGTGCCGGCCGAGGCGGTGGACGGCGCGGTGGCGGCCTATGAGCGTGAGGGCTCCCGGCTGGCCGGCACCGCCCGTGCTGTCGCGCTGGTGGAGGCGGCGTTGCGAGGAGAGCGCTACGTGCCCAGGCTCTGAGGCGGCCGGCCGGTGCCGACGTATCGTCGAGGTCGTGCCGGACCGGGGGAGCTGCCGCCGTCCGACCGGTCGCCGCGTCGCCGTAGCGGGACCGCTACTCGTCGGTCAGCTGCTCCTCGCCGCCTGCTCGGCGAGCAGCAACCCGACTTTCGACCCCACCCAGAACAAGCCGGTGCTTCCCGGCGGCGCCGCCTCCCGGCCCGGCGAGGGTGCCGGCGTGGGGATGGTCACGGCCAGGGGCGCCGAGTCCTCGACCTGCCTGAACGGCTGGGTGACCCCGGCCGCCGGCTCCCCGCTGCGCGACGATGGGCTGTCCGTGCTGGCCCGGTCGCAGGGCGTGGCGCCGCCGGGCGCCTCGGACGTCCGCTTCTTCCTGGGCGCGGACACTCCCGGCGCTGCGTCGCCGGAGAGCAACGTGTCCCGGTGGTACCTGAAGGTGGACGACCCTGTGCTGCAGGGACGGTTCCTCGTCGAGAAGCGGTCCCGCGGGTCCGCGACGGTGGCCGTCGCGCCGTACACCTCCGGCGGCTGGGCCGGCGCCGGCTGGACGGCGTTCAGGGGCGACGGCCCGCCCACCGCACGGCCGGGGCTGGCGGGAAGCTGGCCCGGCACGGCGTACGACGCTGTCGCCGGTCGCCTGCTCCCGCCCAGCGCGGTCGGCTGCCTCGACGGCAGCTGACCGAGGGCAGCTGACGAAGAGGCCGGGTGACCGGGAGGCCGGTCGCGGGCAAGCCGTTTAGACTCGGCGGACGAACGCTGATCAGGCACCCATCCCCGCGCGGATGATTCCCGCCTGACAAGGAGACGAGGCCCGTGAGCGTGCTGTCGTCGATCCATGGCCCCGCCGACCTGCGTCGGCTCGAGCCGGCCCAGCTGCCGGCCCTCGCCTCCGAGATCCGGGACTTCCTCGTCGATGCCGTGTCACGGACCGGCGGGCATCTCGGGCCCAACCTCGGCGCTGTCGAGCTGACGATCGCCCTGCACCGTGTGTTCGACTCGCCGCGCGACAAGATCCTGTGGGACACCGGGCACCAGTCCTATGTGCACAAGATCCTCACAGGCCGGCAGGCGGACTTCGCCCGGCTGCGGCAGAAGGGCGGCCTGTCCGGCTACCCGAGCCGGGCCGAGTCCGAGCACGACGTGATCGAGAACTCGCACGCCTCGACTGCGCTGTCCTACGCCGACGGCCTGGCCAAGGCCTACCAGATCCGCGGCGAGCAGGAGCGGGCAGTCGTCGCCATCGTCGGCGACGGCGCGCTCACCGGCGGCATGGCCTGGGAGGCGCTGAACAACATCGCCACCGGCGGCCGGCCGGTCGTGATGGTGGTCAACGACAACGCCCGGTCCTACGCCGCCACCATCGGCGGGCTGGCCGAGCACCTGGCCACGCTGCGGATGAGCCAGGGCTACGAGCAGGTGCTCGACATGGTGCGCGGCGTGCTCGGCCGCACCCCGCTCGTGGGTCAGCCGCTGTACGACGCCCTGCACGGCATCAAGCGCGGTCTGAAGGACCTGGTGCAGCCGCAGGTGCTGTTCGAGGACCTCGGCCTGAAGTACGTCGGCCCGATCGACGGTCACGACATCGCGGCGGTGGAGTCGGCACTGCGGCGGGCCCGCGGGTTCGGCCGGCCGGTGATCGTGCACTGCGTCACCCACAAGGGCTTCGGCTACCGCCCGGCGGAGGACGACGAGGCCGACTGCCTGCACGGCGTCAGCATCATCGACCCGGTCACCGGAAAGGCGCTGACCAAGAGCGATCCCACGTTCACCCACGTCTTCTCCGACGAGATCGTCAAGATCGCCGCCGAGGACCCGGCCGTCGTCGCGGTGACCGCGGCGATGCTGGCGCCGGTCGGCCTCAGCGGGTTCGCCGCGGCGTACCCCGACCGGGTCTTCGACGTCGGCATTGCCGAGCAGCATGCGGTCACCTCCGCCGCCGGGATGGCCATCGGTGGGCTGCGTCCGGTCGTCTGCCTCTACGCCACCTTCCTCAACCGGGCCTTCGACCAGGCTCTGATGGACGTCGCGCTGCACGAGCTGCCTGTCACGTTCGTACTGGACCGCGCCGGCGTCACCGGCGACGACGGAGCCAGTCACAACGGCATGTGGGACATGTCGATCCTGCAGGTGGTGCCCGGCCTGTCGATGGCCGCTCCTCGGGACGGCGCGACACTGCGCGCCGCGCTGCGGGCATCCGTCGCCCGCAGCGACGGGCCGTCGGTCGTCCGCTTCCCGAAGGGGGCGGTGGGCGAGGACATCCCGGCCGTCGAGGAGGTGGACGGGCTCGACATCCTGCACCGCTCCAGCGGCGAGGATGTCCTGCTCGTCTCCGTCGGAGCGATGGCGCGGACGGCGATCTCGGTTGCCGAGCGAGCCGGCGACCAGGGCATCGGCGTCACCGTCGTCGACCCACGCTGGGTCAAACCGGTGCCCGCGGCCCTGGTGGCGATGGCAGCCCGCTACCGGTTGGTCGTCACCGTCGAGGACAACGGCCGGGTGGGCGGTGCCGGGTCGTCGCTGGCCCAGGCGCTGCGCGACGCCGACGTCGATGTGCCGGTCCGCGAGTTCGGCATCCCGCGGGCATTCCTGGCCCAGGGCAAGCGCGACGAGGTGATGGCCGACATCGGCCTGTCACCCCAGCAGCTGAGCCGGCGCATCGTGGAAGCGGTCGCCCGGCTCGAGCCGGGCCTCGAGGCGCCGTCGGAGCGGGCTCAGCGGTAGAGCACGTCCCGGACCCACGGCGTGTCCGGGGCCGGGTCGCGGAGCACGATCTCGGCCGGCTTGCCGCCCGAGCCGACCATCACGACCTCCTCGGCCGTGACCAGCAGCGGCCGGTCGAACCCGCGCTCGGCGGGGGCGGTCGCGGCTGCCGCAGCCGTGGAGAACGCCGGGTCGATCCGGCTGAGATCCAGCCAGCCGCGGCTGCGCATCGGGACCGCGACCGGCCTCATCCCGCCGGCCGCCGCGCACAGCGCGCCGCGCAGCATGCGGGAGGCCAGCAGCGTCACCACGTCGCAGTCGCCCATCGGCTTGAGGGGGGCCTCCGGCGTACGCGCGTAGCGAGCCGCTGCCATCGTCCCCATGTCCTCGAGGTAGTCCAGCGCACCGGCCCACCAGGCATCGGCGACCGTGCTGAGGCCGGCTGCGACGAGGGCGCCCTGCGGCACGATGACCACGTCGTCGGGCCGGGCGGGGTCGAGCCCGACGAAGCCGAGCCCCAGGTCGAGGGAGTCCCCGAGCACGCGGGCGCGGATCCAGTCCAGCCCGGGGTGGTCGACGTGCTCGACCGGCGTGCCGACCGGGCGGGCCCGCTCGGCCAGCTCGTCCAGCGGGCGGTCCGCCAGCCAGCGGCGGATGAGCAGCCACCGGGCCAGCCGCTCCCGGCCCAGCTCGGTCCGGGCCAGCGCGCCGGCCAGCGCCCGCCGGCACTCCCACCAGGAGACGTCCACGTCCTGTACGCCGGTGAGCACGACGCCGTCGTCACCGGGCAGCAGGTCGAGATCGTGCAGGACCGAGACGGCCAGGACGCCGACACGCAGCTCGAGGGGAGTGGGCGCTGTCATGCGAGCAACGTACCCACGGCCGGCCTCCGAAGGCTGCGGCAATCGGGTGAACTACGCAGCGTCACGGGCGAGTAGGCGGACCTGGGAATGGGCACCAGGCAGGCGATCATGGGCAGTCTCCGGAAGGGCCGTTGATGAACCTGCTGCGCACGAAGACCGTCGAGCAGTCGATCGCCGACACGGAGGAGCCCGAGCACCAGCTCAAGAAGCGGCTGGGCCCGCTCGACCTCACCGTCTTCGGCATCGGCGTGATCATCGGCACCGGCATCTTCGTGCTCACCGGCAAGGCGGCCGGGGTCCAGGCCGGGCCGGCTGTCGCCATCTCCTTCGTGGTCGCCGGGATAACCTGCGCGCTGGCTGCCCTGTGCTACGCCGAGTTCGCCAGCACGGTGCCGGTAGCGGGCAGCGCCTACACGTTCTCCTACGCCTCCCTCGGGGAGCTGGTGGCGTGGATCATCGGCTGGGACCTGATCCTGGAGCTGGCGCTCGGCGCCGCGACGGTCGCCGTCGGCTGGGCCGACTACTTCGTCGTACTGATGAAGGACATCGGCATCACCGTCCCGAGCGCCGTCACCGGCACCCATCACAACATCGTCGCGGCCGCCATCGTGCTGATCCTGACCGGTGTCATCTGCCTCGGCATCCGGGTGTCCAGCTCCATCAACGCCGTGATCGTCGCCATCAAGCTGGCCATCGTGGGCTTCGTCATCGTGGCCGGGTTGTTCTACGTCAAGGCCAGCAACTACCACCCCTTCATCCCGCCCAGCGGCTCGAAGGGGGCCCCCGGCGCGTCGTCGAAGGCCTCGGTGCTGGAGACGGTGTTCGGGCTGCACCAGGGCTCGTTCGGCGTCAGCGGCATCTTCACCGCCGCCGCGCTGGTCTTCTTCGCCTTCATCGGCTTCGACATCGTGGCCACCGCCGCGGAGGAGACGAAGAACCCGCAGCGCAACCTGCCGATCGGCATCTTCACCTCCCTCGGCGTGTGCACCGCCCTCTACGTCGCCGTCTCGCTCGTGATCACCGGCATGGTCCGCTACGACCAGGTCAAGATCAGTGCGCCGCTGGCCGAGGCGTTCCGGTCGGTGGGCAAGCCCGGCTTCGCCACCGTCATCTCGATCGGCGCGCTGGCCGGACTCACCACCGTCATCATGATCTTGCTGCTCGGCCAGAGCCGGGTCTTCTTCGCGATGAGCCGGGACCGGCTGCTACCGCCGGCCTTCTCGCGGCTCTCACCGCGTTTCGGTACGCCGTACCGGGTCTCGATCGTGACCGGGATCGTCGTCGCGGTGATCGCCGCGCTGGTGCCGCTCACCGAGCTGGCCGAGCTGGTCAACATCGGCACGCTGTTCGCGTTCGTCCTGGTGGCTGCCGGCGTCATCGTCCTGCGCCGATCGCAGCCGGACCTCCCACGCGCCTTCCGGACGCCGCTGGTCCCCCTGGTCCCGATCCTGGCGATCCTGTCCTGCCTCTACCTGATGCTCAACCTGCCCGCCGGGACGTGGCTGCGGTTCTTCATCTGGATGGCGGTCGGGCTGGTCGTCTACTTCGCCTACAGCCGGACCCACAGCAAGCTGCACCGGTCCTAGCCGTTCGCCGCCGGCAAGCTGGCTGTGCCGGCGGGCAGGAAGCGCGCCCCGGTGGCCCGCTCCGACACCCCGCTGCGGTCGAGGTAGGGCGTGATCCCGCCCAGGTGGAACGGCCAGCCGGCGCCGAGCAGCATGCACAGGTCGATCTCCTGCGGACCCGCGACCACACCGTCGTCGAGCATGATCCGGATCTCCAGGGCCAGCGCGTCCAGCGCCCGCTCACGGACCTGCTCGGTCGTCGAGGGCGAGGGCTCGGCCGGTGCCGCGAACATCTCGGCGACCTCGGGGTCGATCTGCTGGCCCTCGGGCCCCCAGGTGTAGAGGCCGGGCTTGCCGGCCGCGACCAGCTTCCCGAGGTTTGCCGACACGTGGAACCGGTCGGGGAAGCTCTCGTGCAGAGTCTCCGAGACGTGCAGAGCCACCGCCGGGCCGACCAGCGCGAGCAGTACGAAGGGCGACATCGGCAGCCCGAGACCCTCCAGTGCCCGGTCGGCCACGTCGAGCGGCGTTCCCTGGTCGACCGTGCGCGTGACCTCGCCGAGGAACCGGGTCAGCAGCCGGTTGACCACGAAGGCCGGAGCGTCCTTCACCAGCACCGCCGACTTCTTCAGCGCCCTGGCGACGGCGAACGCGGTAGCCACCGTCGCGTCGTCGGTCCGCTCCGCCCGCACGATCTCCAGCAGCGGCAGCACCGCCACCGGGTTGAAGAAGTGGAAGCCGACCAGCCGCTCCGGGTGGGCCAGCTCAGAGGCCATCTCAGTGATCGACAGCGATGAGGTGTTGGTCGCCAGGAGGCAGGTGTCGCTGACAACCGCCTCTACCTCGGCGAGCACCTGCTGCTTGACCTTCAGCTCCTCGAAGACCGCCTCGATCACGAAGTCGGCGTCGGCGAAGGCGTCCTTCGTCAGGGACCCGCTGACCGCGGCCGTCAGCCGGCGGGCCTTGTCGGGACTCACCCGGCCGCGCTGCGCGAGCTTGTCGATCTCGGCGTGCACGTAGGCGACGCCCCGGTCGAGCCGGCCCTGGTCGAGGTCGGTCAGCACCACCGGCACCTCGAGCCGCTGGGCGAACAGCAGCGCCAGCTGCCCGGCCATCAGCCCGGCGCCCACGACGCCGACCTTGGTCACCGGCCGGGCGAGTCCCCTGTCCGGTACGCCGACCGGCCGCTTGGCCCGTCGCTGCACCAGGTCGAAGGCGTACAGCCCGGCCCGGAGCTCCTCGCTCATCACCAGGTCGGCCAGTGCCTCGTCCTCGGCCGCGAAGCCGGTGTCGGGGTCCGCGGTCTTGGCCAGGGCGAGAAGGTCGAGCGCGCGGTAGGGCGCCGGCGCGGCCCCGTGCAGTCTGGCATCGGCGAGGGCGCGACCGCGGGCGACGGCGTCGTCCCAGGCCTGGCCGCGGTCCACCTCGGGCCGCTCGACGCTGACATCGCCGCGCACCACGGCAGCCACCCAGGCCAGCGACTGCTCGAGGAAGTCGGCCGGCTCGAACATCACGTCGGCCAGCCCGAGCGCGAGCGCCTGCGGCCCCTTCAGCATCTTGTTCTGGTTGAGCGCGTTCTCGACGATCACCGTGACCGCCTTGTCCGCGCCGACCAGGTTGGGCAGCAGCTGGGTGCCGCCCCAGGCCGGCACCAGCCCGAGGAAGCACTCGGGCAGCGCGACCGCGGGGACGCCGGAGGAGATCGCCCGGTATCGGCAGTGCAGCGCCACCTCGACCCCGCCGCCCATCGCTGCGCCGTTGACGAGCGCGAAGGTGGGGACAGCGTGCCCGCCCAGCCGGCGGAAGACCCGGTGCCCCAGCCGGCCGACCTCCAGCGCCTCCGCCCGGTTGGCGATCTGCGGTACGCCGGTCAGGTCGGCTCCCACCGCGAAGATGAACGGCTTGCCGGTGATCGCGACGGCGACCAGGTCGGTGCGTGCCTCGACCTGGTCGAGCGCGGCGTCGAGCGAGCGCAGGCCGCCGGGGCCGAAGGTGCTCGGCTTGGTGTGGTCCTTGCCGTTGTCCATCGTGATCAGGGCAGCGGTGCCGGCCCCGAGGGGCAGCTCGACGAAGCGCAGCTTCGCCTCGGTGACCAGCTCGTCGGCGTACTCGGCCCGCGGTGCCGAGCCGGCGGCGGTCATCGGCCGGCCGTCCCGTCGTACGCCGGGTTCTCCCAGAGGACCGAGCCACCCATCCCCATGCCGATGCACATCGCGGTCAGCCCGTAACGGACCTCGGGGTGTTCGGCGAACTGCCGGGCCAGCTGGGTCATCAGCCGGACACCGGAGGAGGCGAGCGGGTGGCCCAGTGCGATGGCCCCGCCGTAGGGGTTGACCCGGCTGTCGTCGTCGGGGATGCCGAAGTGGTCGAGGAAGGCGAGCACCTGGACGGCGAAGGCCTCGTTGAGCTCGAAGGCACCGACCTCGTCGATGGCGATCCCGGTGCGGCTCAGCAGCTTCTCGGTGGAGGGGATCGGCCCCTCACCCATCACCTCGGGGGCGACGCCGGCGAAAGCGAAGCCCACCAGCGACATCGTGGCCGGGAGGCCCAGCTCGGTGGCCGTCTCGGCGGCAGCCAGGATGCACCCGGTCGCCCCGTCGTTGAGCCCGGCCGCGTTGCCGGCGCTGACCCGGCCGTGCGGGCGGAACGGCGTCTTGAGGCCTGCCAGCCCCTCGACCGTGGTACCCGGACGCGGCGGCTCGTCGGCGGTGGCCAGGCCGTAGCCGTCGGGGGACCAGGTCGCCACGGGCACCAGGTCGGGGGTGATCGCGCCGCCGGCCAGCGCGTCGGCGTACCGCTGCTGGCTGGCGGCCGCGAACGCGTCGCAGCGGGCCCGGGTGATGGCCGGGTAGCGGTCGTGCAGGTTCTCGGCGGTCGACCCCATCACCAGGGCCGACGGGTCGACCAACTTCTCGGACAGGAAGCGCGGGTTGGGGTCGACGCCCTCGCCCATTGGGTGATGACCCATGTGCTCGACCCCACCCGCGATGGCGACGTCGTAGGCGCCCACGCCGATGCCGCTGGCCACTGTCGTCACGGCCGTCATCGCGCCCGCGCACATCCGGTCGATGGCGAAACCGGGGACGCTCGCCGGGAGGCCGGCCAGCAGTGCTGCGCTGCGCCCGATCGTGAGGCCCTGGTCGCCGGTCTGCGTGGTCGCGGCGATGGCCACCTCGTCCACCCGCTCCGGTGGCAGCGTCGGGTTGCGACGCAGGAGCTCGCGGATCACCTTGATGACCAGGTCATCGGCCCGCGTGCCGGCGTAGATGCCGCCGGGGCCGGCCTTGCCGAACGGGGTACGCACCCCGTCGACGAAGACCACGTCGCGGACGGCACGGGTTGAGGGCACAAGGCGCTCCTGTAGACAGGGGGGCGGTTCGGCACCGCACGATAACCGGGGTTACCCGCGGGTAACAACTTCCGCGCGGCCGGGTCCGAAGTGCGGTCAGTGCAGGTCGTGTCCGGGGGCGTTGACGGCGTCCAGCCAGTCCGTCCCGTAGGCGGCGTCGGCTCCCGTCTCGGCCGGGGCAACGAGAGGCAGCTCGAACCACACTGTCTTACCGACGGCGTCCGGCGCGGCGTCGGTGCCCCATCGGGTGGCCAGCTCGTCGACCAGAAGCAGACCGCGCCCGGTGCCGGACTCGGGTGAGTAGCGGCGCGGGGCAGGCACCAGCGGCGAGCTGTCACTCACCTCGACACGCAGCGCGCTCTCGCCTCGCTGGACGCTCACCCGGACGGGCGTGCGGGCGTGCAGGACGGCGTTGGTCACCAGCTCGGTGGTCAGCAGCGAGACGACGTCTTCGATCGCGTCCAGGTCCCAGGCACGCAGCACCGAACGCAGAAACCGCCGGGCTGACGGGGCACTGCTCGGCTCGGGCGCCAGCTCGACGGACTCGGCGTCCATCAGCGGTCTCTCAGCCGCACGCCGCAGACGGACACCATCCAGGCGGAGTACCCATGTGGGACCGACCGAACCGCCCCGTTCGACCGCGGATCAGCGGGGTCAGCACGAGAGCAAGCCGGGGAACACGCTGCGCTCCCGGGAGAAGCCCGCCTCCGCTTGGGGCACCTGACGACAGGCCTGGAAGCCGGTCAACGCTTGGGTGGGCGGCCCGGTCCGCACCCGTCGATGACGTAGTGCTCATGGCCCTCCCCGACCCGCTCGAGCCGGAAGCCCAGGCGCAGCAACAGCTGCCGTGACGCCAGATTGCCCACCCCTACGACGGCGGCGACCCGAGCGACGCCGGGCGTCGCCAGTGTCCGGGTCAGCAGCGCGCCAACCGCCTCCGCGCCGTAGCCCCGGCGCCGGACCGCGGCCACCAGGTGGTAGCCGATCTCGACCGACCCGTCCGGGTCGGGACCGGCCCGCCAGCCGCAGTCTCCGATCACCATGCCGTCCGAACGACGGATGATCAGCCAGGTGGGCGGCAGGTGCTCGCCCGCCACGACGGCAAGCCGCGTCCGCTCGACGAACTCGGCGTCCGGCCAGCTCGCGGCCACCGTCAGGGGGGACAAGCCGGCCAGCACGGCAGTGGCGAGCGGCGTGGTCAGCGGACCCAGGAGCAGCCGACCGGTCTCGATGGCGGGGGCGACCTCAGCCGTCGGCAGGTCCCGACGCGGAGACGGCCTCGGCAGAGTCGACGGGACTGACTGAATGGCCTGCGTCAACGGCATCGGGGGCGAGCAGCGCCTCGGTCAACGAGCCCGCCGTCAGGGCGACCTGCCAGTCCCTGGCGCCCCCGGCCGAGAGCGCCGCACCCACCTGCTCGCTCTGCACGACCTGCGGCGGAGTCCAGGCGAGGCGGCGGACGAGGTCCGGCTGGAGCAGGTTCTCGACGGGGAGCCGGTGCTGCTCGGCCAGTGCACCGACGGCCATGCGCAGCCGCACGAGCCGGGCGGCGGCTTGCGGGTCCCGATCGGCCCAGCGGTTCGCCGGTGGCGGCCCGTCACCCAGGGCTGCGGCAGCTGCAGGCAGTGCGCTCTCGGGTAGCGCCGCTGCGGCTGCCAGGGCGCCGTACCAGACGTCGACCATCCGCCGGTTGCTGCGCCCGCCGAAGACCGGCAGGGCGACCAGCGCGGCGGGGGAGGCCGGCGCGGCGACCACGGCAGCGATGACGGCGGAGTCGGGCAGGATCCGCCCCGGGGCGATGTCACGCCGGCGGGCCAAGGCGTCGCGGGCCTCCCACAGCGCCCGGACGCCGGCGAGCTGGCGCCGGGTGCGGAGGCGGTGGATGCCCGACGTACGCCGCCACGGCTCGAGGCGGGGGAGCGGTGGCGGGCTCGCCACCACGGCGGCGAACTCCTCCTGGGCCCAGGCGAGCTTGCCCTGCCACTCGAGCTCGGTGGCAAGCGCGTCGCGCAGCTCGATCAGCAGCTCGACGTCGAGGGCTGCGTAGCGCAACCAGGGTTCGGGCAACGGCCGCGTCGACCAGTCGGCGGCGGAGTGGCCCTTCTCGAGCGTGAAGCCCAGGACGGTCTCGACCATGGCGGCGAGCCCGACGCGGGCATGACCGGCGAGCCGGCCGGCCAGCTCGGTGTCGAAGATCGTTGTTGGCCGCATGCCGAGCTCGGCCAGGCACGGCAGGTCCTGGCTGGCCGCGTGCAGGACCCACTCGGCGTCGGCGATGGCCGCCCCCAGCTCGGACAGGTCCGGGCAGCCGACCGGGTCGATCAGCGCAGTGCCGGCGCCGGCCCGGCGCAGCTGGACCAGGTAGGCCCGCTGGCCGTAGCGGTAGCCCGACGCCCGCTCGGCGTCGACGGCCACCGGACCCGATCCGGCGGCGAAGATGTCGACGGTGCGGCGAAGGCCGGCCGGTGTATCGACCGCGGCGGGCACGCCGTCTCGAGGTTCGACCAGCGGCACCGGCGTCGGCGCGTCAGCCTCGGTGGCGACGCTAGGACGATCATCGGCCTGGAGTCCGGTTCCGGGGGCAGTCGGGTGACCCGGCATGGTGTTGGTCACGGCTCACCGTAGCCGACCATGAGCAGGCGGAGCGCAACATTTGGGCGGTGTCCCGCGCCTGTCCGTCACGCCGGACAGGTCAGCGGATGACGCCCGCTCGCATGGCCAGCGCGACCATCTCGGCGCGGTCACCGGTGCCGAGCTTGCGGGCGATACGGGCGAGGTGGCTCTTCACGGTGAGCGCGGACAGGCCGAGCAGATCGCCGATCTGCTTGTTGGACTGGCCGTCGGAGACCAGCCGCAGGACCTCGACCTCCCGGCCGGAGAGCTCGCCGACGCCGCTGTCGGCCGGGCCGGCACGCAGGCCGGCCGCCAGCAGCGAGGCCACCGACGGGTCGGCGTACACGCCGCCGTCGAGGACCCGGCGTACGCCGTCGGCAACAACGATCGGCGAGGCGGACTTGAGCAGGTAGCCCTGCGCACCTGCTACGAAGGCGGCGCGAACGGAGTACGGGTCGTCGGCTGCCGAGAGGACCACCAGTCGGGCCCAGCCGGCAGATCGCAGGTCGGCGAGCAGGTCCAGCCCGCTGCCGTCAGGCAGGCCGAGATCGAGCACGCAGAGGTCGCGCGGACCGGAGGCCCGGGCCCGTGCCCGTGCCTCGGCGATGCTGGCGGCCTCGGCGACGTCACGAGCCCCCATCGCGCGCAGCCTGGAGACCATCGACTCCCGGACCAGCGGGTGGTCGTCGACCACCATCGCCGTGAAGCCCGAACCCGGTGTCGCCTGGGCCGGGATCCCGGTCGTGTCGACTACGGCTGTCACCGCTGCCTCCTGGGCGCCCGCTGCCGGGCGTAGGTACATCCAGTCGAGGGCTGTCTCGACTGGTCGGTGCGCACCCGGTCGGGTACGCCACGGTGTCATCGGCGCCGATCGGCCGTTGCTGTAGTCGGCCTAGTCGCCGGCGCCCGGCTGGGCCGAACGGGCGATTGCCCGCTGCTGCGCGAAAGTCGAGGCGGGTTGCTGCCGAAGGACTCAGGGCGCCGGGACTTCGGCGTGCAGGTCCCGGTCAGCCGGTGCCAGTGCACAGCAACGAGAGGGACCGCCCGTGACCCGCATCGGCCGCCGACTCGCAGTCCTGGCGACCACTGGTGCGCTGGCTGCTCTGCCGGCGGTCTCTGCGCTGCCGGCGGTGGGTGCGCCCGGCGTCCTTCCGTCTGCAGCCGCCGCTGCGGGTGCGGCCGGGTCGGTCTCGGCCGTGGTCGGGCTCACCGGCCCGGTCCGGGCGTTGCCGGGCGTCGACATCGTGGCGAGCTACCCGAACCTGTCGACGGCGGTCGTCCGCGGGCCCGCTGCCGCCGTCGCCGCGCTGGCGCATGACAGCCGCGTGGTCGGCATCCGCCCGGACGAGGCTCTCGTCCCCACCGGTGACGTGAGCAAGGAGCTCGACGCAGCATTCGCCTGGGAGAAGCTCGGGGGCCACGCCGGCCGTCCGGACGCCGGTGCCGGTGTCTCGGTCGCGCTGATCGACACCGGCGTGAGCGACACGGCGGCCCTCAACCGGGCCTCCGGCCGGCTGGTCGACGGTGTCGACACCAGCCCGGTCGCCGGCCGGACCGCCCGCCCGGGCCGGCCGGCCACGGACCCGTCGTACGGCGACGAGTACGGGCACGGCACGTTCATGGCCAGCGTCCTTGCCGGTGGACCGGTCCCCGGAACCGGCGAGCGCGGGCTCGGCGTGGCGCCCGGCGCGACGGTGGTCGTGGTCAAGGTGGCCGGGGCCGACGGCACCACCACGCTGGCCGCAGTGATGGGGGGGCTGAGCTGGGTGCTCGACCACGCCTCGACCCTGCAGGTCGCGAGCTTCTCCTTCGCCCACGCCCGCCCCGGCACCGGGTACGGCGCCGACCCGCTGACGTACGCCGTCGAGCAGGTGCAGAAGCACATGACCGTCGTGGTGTCCGCCGGCAACACTCCCGGCGTCGTCGGTGACCCCGGCTTCGACCGCAAAGTGCTTACCGTCGGAGCCGCTGACGTGCGGCACGGCAAGGACAGCGTCGCGTCGTTCAGCGGCAGCGGTCGCCCGGCGGGAGTCGAGAAGCCCGACCTGGTCGCGAGCGGTGTCGGCGTGCTCGGGGTGCTGCCTGCCGGGTCGACGCTGGCGCTGGCTCATCCGGACGCCCAGAAGGCGGACGGGCTGTGGCGCGGCTCCGGTACGAGCCAGGCGACAGCCATCACGGCCGGCGCCGCCGCCGTGCTCCTGCAGGGGCATCCCGCCGCGACGCCGCTCCAGGTCAAGACATCGCTGCGTGCTGCTGCCCGGCCGCTCCCGGGGGACCGCGCGGGCGCGGGTCTGCTCCGGCTCGCCGGCCACGTCGTCGACGGTGTCGCGGACAAGGGCGAGCACGACGGCGACGGCGGCGGCGGCGGCTCGGTCGGCACCGGCGAAGAGGGGTTCGACGCCAGCAGCTGGGGTGCTTCGTCCTGGGGTGCTTCGTCCTGGGGTGCCCACTCGTGGGACGCCAGCTCCTGGGGTGCCTCGTCGTGGGGTGCCTCTTCCTGGGGCGCGTCCTCCTGGGGCGCCAGCTCCTGGGGTGCTGCCAGCTGGGGTGCCGAATGATCAAGCCCGCTTCCTTGAAGGCTGCCACCACGGTCCGGCTCATCGCGGTGGTCTCGCTCGTCGTTGCCGCCGCCTGCGCGAGCGAGCTGGGCTGGGGTTCTCCTGCCTGGTGGGCCATCCCGGCGCTCGCAGCTGCCGTGACTCTCGGTGAGGTCGCTGTCGTTCACCTCGCGTTCGGGCGCCAGCGCTGGATGTTCTCCTGCACCGACGGCGCGATCGCGGCGGCGATAGCGCTCTCCGCGGGCTCCTGGACGGTGGTGGCGGTCTTCCTCGGCGTACTGGCCGCCCAGCTGCACCGCCGGATGCCCAGGCAGAAGATCGAGTTCAACGTCTCGCAGTTCGCCGCCGGGACCGCCGCCGCCGCCCTCATGGCCTCCCTCACCGGCGGCGGGGTGCTCGGCGCGTGTGCCGGCATGGCCGTGTTCTGGCTGGTCAACCACGTCGCCGTCGCGATCGCCGTCGCCGCGACGTCCCGTCGCCGGCTTCGCGAGCTGCTGTTGCAGAGCGCGCCGCTGGCCGCCGTGCACAGCGCCGGCAACTGCTCGATGGGCCTGCTCGCGGCGTGGCTCGTCGTGGTCTCGCCGATCGGCCTGCTCGGCCTGCTGGTGCCGCTCGCTCTGCTCTGGTCCTCCTATGACCAGCAGACCCGGCGCGCCGCCGAGGCTCGGCTGTTCGCGGAGCTGGCCCGTGGCCAGGAGCGGGCCACCGGTCGCTCCATCGACGTCTCCGCCCAGGTTGTGCTCACTGCCGCTGCCCGCCTGTTCGGCGGCGCCGACGTCGAGATGGTCCTGCTCGACGCCGATGGTCCGGTGCGCTACGCCGGCGACGAGTACGGCGTGCCCGAGCGCACCCGCGTCGACCCCAACGCCTTCGACGAGCCCTGGGTCCTGCGTGCACTCGGCGCCCGCGGCGTGAGCCTCGGCTCCGACGACGGCCGGCCGTTCTGCTCCGCGGTGCTCGGTGATCCCGAGCACCCGCTGGCAGTGCTGGTCGCCAGGCGCCCGCGCGGGGCGGCGTCCTTCGGCCGGCGCGAGGCCATGCTGGCGCAGGTGCTGGTCGGCCAGGCCGAGTCCTGGCTGTCGGTGGCCGACCTGGCCGCGCGACACGACGCGGCGGTCGACCGGGTCAAGGCCGCTGACGAGGCGGCTCGCGCCCTGGGCGACCTCGGTGCGCACACGACCACCTCGCTGCTCGTCCTGCGCGAGTCGGCTGCCCGGCTGGCCCGGCTGACGGAGACCGCCGGCAGCCCCGAGCGGGTCGGCGACATCGTCGACGAGCTGCACGCCGTGGAGCGTGCCGTCGCCTCCCTCCTGGGCGCGATCGTGCTCAACGCAGAGCCCGACCTGGGCATGACCGTCTCGGGAACGATCGAGGACCCGGTTGTCCTGCCACCGCAGCGTCCGGCCACCGACTGGACCACCACCGGCGTCCTCGAAGGCGTCGAGCGGTAGACCGGTGGGTCTTCGCAGCCGGCGTCTGACGCTGCCACTCGCCGTCTGGGCGGGTGGTGGCATGGGGGCGGCGTGTCTGCTCGTGGTCGGCGGCTCACTGCTCGTCCTTCGCCAGGAGGACGGCGGCGGGAGTGCGACCGGCAAGGTGCTCGCCCTCGGGCTGCTGGTCTCCCTGGTCGCGGCTGCCTGTGCTGCCCTGGCGGCCACCGGGCTCTCCCGCGGTCTGTGCGCGCTCCGGTCCGATGCGGTGCGCCGACTGCAGGACCCGTCCGCCCCCCTGCGCCGGCCCGACGTACAGGGCCGGCTGGCGGTCCGGGCCGGCAGCGAGCTGGCCGACCTGGCCCGGACGCTGGACGCGCTGCACCTGCGGGTCCGGGTGGCCGACGAGGTGGCCGAGCGCCATCGCCGGAGCGCGCAGACCGCGAGCGCCGGCATGTTCGAGCTGCTGTCCGGGCTGGTCGAGGCCGAGGAGGGCGCCCGCGGACAGCTCTCCGCGGAGCTGCACGACACCGTCGCGCAGTCGTTGATGCTCACCAGGTCGCTGCTGGCCGGCGACCCCTCGCCCGAGACGCTGGCCCGCGTCACCGAGTACGTCGAGGACGCCGAGGAGCAGGTCCGCGCAGTGATGGCCCGTACCCGGCCGCCGGCGCTCCGCGAGGGTGACCTGGCAGAGGCCATCCGTGGTCTGCGCGACGACATGGCAGCGCGGTACGGGCTGACCGTCCAGGTCGCCTGGCCGGAGATCGCCTACCCGCTGCCGCTGGTCACCGCGGTGACCGTCTACCGCTTCTTCCAGGAGGCCCTGCTCAACGTGGTCAAGCATGCCGACGTGGATACCGCCGACGCAGCGCTGCACGTGGACGAGTCGGGGCTGCGCGCGACGGTCGTCGATCGTGGCCCCGGTTTCGAGCCCGGCGCGGTGCGACCCGAGCGCGGCCGGCATGTCGGGCTCGGCCTGCTGCGCGAGCGGGCCCGGCTTGCCGGGGGTTCGCTGGAGGTCGCGTCGCGCCCGATGGAGGGGACGGTGCTGACGCTGCACCTGCCCCGGCCACCTGCGGGCGGCACGCCGCCGCCGAGCCCTGCCGCACCTGGCGCGGCCGCCCCCCTCGGAGCTCTGTCGCCGGCGCCCAAGGCTACCGAGGCGGCGCCGCGTCGCAGCCTGGTCCCGACGCAGTGGTCACCGCAGGCCGCCGCCCGCTGACCTGTCGCGCTAGCTGATCGAGCGAGGCAGTGGCATAGCCACCACCCCCGGCGGCGGCAGGCCGGCAGACAGGCTGAGCAGGTCGCACCAGGCGAGCAGGTGCGCACCGAGATCGTCCGGAGTCGACGGGGTCCACGACGCACGGATCTCCACGTCCGCCTCGTCGCCCTCCTCGGCCATCGCGCCGAACCGCGCGGAGCTGGTGCGGGTGACCGTGCCCCCGGTCGCCGCGTGCCCCGCGCCGCGGGCTGCCAATGCGTCCAGCAGCCAGCTCCAGCCCACCTCCGCGAGCAGCGGGTCGCCGGCCATCTCGGCCTCGAGAGCGGACCGGACGTAGGCGACCAACCGCGTCGTCCCGTCCCACCCGTCCTGTCCATGGGGGTCGTGCAACACGATCAGCCGGCCGCTGGCCAACTCCTCGCCGCTGGCGACGACCTCGGCGGCCAGGGCGAAGGCGTAGGGCGCAACTCGCTGCGGCGCGGGCACCTCGGTCAGCCGGACCTCCGGGCGCACGTCGGTGGCCCGCAGCCCGGCCAGCGCGCGCAGGAACGTCGGCGGTACGTCGTCGACGGGTCCCGGGACAGCCACGCCATCGAGACTAGGCGCCACCCGGCGATCTCGGAGGCGGGCGCGCCGGGACCGGGCACGTAGGCTCGGCCGGTGCCGGCCAGGACTGCTCGTCACCCGACGGGCAGGCCGATGGAGCCCCCCGAGGCCCGACACCGGGCCCGGCGGAGCCGGTCGTGACGGCGTTGCTCGCGATCGCCTCGAGCCTGCTCTGGGGTACGTCGGACTTCCTCGGCGGGACGCTGAGCCGGCGGCTCGCACCGGTGGCCGTGATCGGTGTCTCGCAGGCTCTGGCCATCGCTGTGCTGCTCCCGGTGGTGCTTGTGACCGGCGAGCTCACCGCTGATCCGGCGTACCTCGGGTGGGCCGTCGCGGCCGGACTGGCCGGTCTGGTCGGTCTCGCCGCGTTCTACCGGGCGCTCGCGGCCGGCACCATGGGCGTGGTCGCTCCGCTGGCGGCGACCGGCGTCGTGGTGCCGGTGGCGATCGGGCTGGCCGGCGGTGAGTCTCCGCATCCGGTCCAGCTCGTGGGGATCGCGGTGACGGCGGCCGGCATCGTGCTCGCCTGCGGACCGGAGCTGCACGGGGCCGGCCGAGGCGGCCGGCGGCCGCTGGTGCTGGCCGCCGTAGCCGCCCTCGGGTTCGGCCTGGCCCTGGTGTTCATCGCCAAGGGCAGCCGGTCGAGTGCAGTGATGACCTTGGTCGCGATGCGGGTCACAACCGTTTCGGTTCTGGGCATCGCCGCGCTCGCTCGGCGGCGCGGGCCCGGCGTCGTCCGTGCCGACCTGCCGGCCCTGGCGGCGGTCGGTATCGGCGACGCGAGCGCCAACGGGGCCTACGCCGTGGCGTCACAGACCGGGCTGGTCAGCGTGGTGGCCGTGCTGGCCTCGCTCTACCCGGTGGTCACAGTGGTGCTGGCGAGGCAGGTGCACGGGGAGCGGATGCGCCGCGTGCAGGCTGTCGGTGTCCTTGGTGCGCTGACCGGGGTGGTGCTGCTCGCCGGCGGCTGAACTCGGTCAGGCGGCCGCCGGCTCGGGGACCGCGCCCCACTCGGCCGTCGGGGTGTCGACCAGGACAGCGGAACCGCAGCCGGAGCACACCCACTCCGGGCAGTCACCATCGTGACCGTCGACGCAGGGCGGCTGGTCGAACGAGCGTTCGTCACGACAGGTCCTGCAATGGCGGACCATCTGAGTCATCTGAGTCATCGGCCACCTCCCGGCTGCGGCATGAGTTGCTGACAGCGCAACCGTCACACGAGGTACCGACAGAATCCGGGAGCAGCGCTGGCGTGTCGGCCGCGAGCGCCGGTCCGTCCCGCAGCGGGCAGCCCGCGGCCAGGCGTGGGACGATCAACGGGTCATGACAGCCCTCGCCGAGTCCGCCTTCCTGCGGGCCTGCCGGCGCGAGCCGGTGCCGCACACGCCGGTGTGGTTCATGCGCCAGGCCGGAAGGTCGCTGCCGGAGTACCGCGCCATCCGCGAGGGCGTGGCGATGCTCGACTCGTGCATGCGCCCGGACCTGGTTGCCGAGATCACTCTGCAGCCGGTCCGCCGTTACGGCGTCGACGCCGCCATCCTGTTCAGCGACATCGTCGTACCTCTGAAGGCCGTAGGGGTCGACCTCGACATCGTGCCCGGCGTCGGACCGGTGGTGGCCGAGCCGTTCGCTGCCCGGTCCGACCTCGACCGGCTGCGGGTTCTGGAGCCCGACGACGTGCCCTACGTGACCGAGGCCGTCGGTGCTCTCACCGCTGAGCTGGGTGCGGTCCCGCTGATCGGTTTCGCCGGGGCGCCGTTCACCCTCGCCAGTTACCTGGTCGAGGGCGGCCCCAGTAAGAACCACCTGCGGACCAAGGCGCTGATGTACGGCGAGCCGGAGCTGTGGGACGCCCTGCTCGCCCGGCTGGCCGACATCGCGCTCGCCTACCTGCGCGTGCAAGTGGCAGCGGGGGCGAGTGCCGTCCAGCTGTTCGACTCGTGGGTCGGCGCGTTGCCGGCCGAGGACTACGTCCGCCACGTTCTGCCACACAGTGCGCGGGTGCTGGCCGGGCTGGCCGGGCTGGGCGTACCCCGGATCCACTTCGGCGTCGGCACCGGCGAGCTGCTCGGGCTGATGGGGGAGGCCGGGGCGGACGTGGTCGGCGTCGACTGGCGGGTGCCGCTGGACAGCGCGGCCGGGCGGGTCGGGCCGGGTCGCGCGCTGCAGGGCAACCTGGACCCGGCGGTGCTGTTCGCACCATGGGAGGTCGTTGCCGCCAAGACCCGCGACGTGCTCGAGCGCGGCAAGGCAGCCGACGGGCATGTGTTCAACCTCGGCCACGGCGTCCTGCCCGAGACCGACCCCGACGTCCTGGCCCGCGTGGTCGACCTGGTGCACGCCGAGTCGCAGCGCTAGAAGCCCACCTACTCAGACGGTGCGGCAAGCGGTGGACGGGAGCTGGCGGTCCGGCGCGAGCGCGCCCGCAGCCGCCAGCCGACGACGCCGAGCAGCGTCAGCAGGACCAGGAACGGCAGCAGCGCACCCAGGCCGGTGGCGAGTGCTCCGGTCGCGCGACTGAACGCCCGCCAGCCGGCGGCCAGCCCGGCCAGGAAGCCGGTGTGGCGGACGGCGCGCGGCGGAGCCGGTGGGCCGGTCTGCAGGTGCACCGTGATCGTCGCGAGCGAGGCCTGAGCCGCCAGCGCCTTGCTGCGCGCCTGCAGCGACTCGAGGTCGGCCTGCCGCCGGGTCAGCTCCGACTCCAGCGTGACGACGTCGGCCAGGCTCTTGGCCTGGGTGAGCAGGTCGCGCACCCGGGCCACGCTCGCGCGCTGGGAGTCCAGCCTCGCCGCAACGTCGGCGACCTGCTCGGTCACGTCCGTGACCGACACGCTCCGGTCCAGGCGCTGGCCGATCCCGTCCAGGGCGTTCATGGCGTCGTCGAACCGCTCCGGCGCCACCCTCAGGGTGAGCGTGGAGGTGGCCGGTACGCCGGGCTCGTGCTGTTGGTCGGTCCGCTCGTCGTACACCGCGCCGGCAGCACCGCTGGCGATGTCGGCCACCTGGCGGGCCGCCTTCGCCAGGTCGCCGACCCGGACCGTGACCGCGCCGGTGCGGATGAGGTCGCGGTCGGAGGTGACCGGGCGGGGCAGCGGCGGCAGTGTGGTGACCGGCTTGGTCCCGGCGTCCCCGACCGGGCCGCCTCCGACTGCTGAGACCGCCCCGGTAGCGGGGGCTCCGGGGAGGCCGCTCGTCGGGGCGTTCGCACCCTTGCTCACCGCACTGCCGGCCTTGCCGGCCGAGCCGGCCGAACCGGCCGAGCAACCGACGGACAGCGCGAGCACCGCCACTGCCGCGCAGACGGACCCGGCCCAACTGCCACTGCTGCGTGTCATGACCACTCCAGTCGTCGAGACGAGAACCCGGGATGTGACGCGACCGCGGCCGCTGCGGTTCCATCGAAGCGATGACAGGCTGAGGCGTGCCCCTGTCCCCGCCCCCCGCCGTCGGGTCCGGGCGACCGCCCCATGTCGTCGTCGTGGGCGGCGGCATCGCCGGTCTCGCCGCCGCCCTCGCCGTACGCCGAGGGGCACCCGCCGGCACCAGCGTCACCGTGCTGGAAGCGACCGGCACCGTCGGCGGCAAGCTGCGGACCTCGTCGGTCGCCGGGGTCGAGGTGGACGAGGGAGCCGACTCCTTTCTGGCCCGGGTGCCCGAGGCGGTCGAGCTGGCCGGGACGATCGGGCTGGGCGGCGAGCTGGTGCACCCGGCGGTCCAGGAGGCGTCGCTGTGGACGCGGGGACGGCTCCGGCCGCTCCCGACAGGAACCGTGCTCGGCGTGCCGTCCGACCTCACGGCTCTCGCCCGCTCGGAGGTCCTGAGCGCCGCCGGGCTGGCGCGGGTGCCGCTGGACCTGCTGCTGCCGGGCGCCCCCCAGGTCGACGACATCGCCGTCGGGGCCTACGTCGCCGCCCGTCTCGGCCGGGAGGTGGTCGACCGGCTGGTCGACCCCCTGCTGGGCGGGGTGTACGCCGGCCGGGCCGACGCGCTCTCCCTCGCCGCGACGGTGCCC
>JALYXH010000101.1 GCA_030947185.1 Actinomycetota bacterium
CGCCGAACGCGAGACCGACCTGGGTGGTGCGGCCGTCGTCCCCGGGTTCAACGACGCGCACAACCACCTGGTGACGTTCGGCCGGACGCTGTCCGAGCTGTCGCTGCGCGCCCCGGCGGTGCGGACGCTCGACGAGCTCTACGCAGCCGTCGCGGCACGGGCGAAGGAGCAGCCGACCGGCAGCTGGATCGTGGGGTCCGGCTACGACCAGAACAAGCTGGGCGGCCACCCGGCCCGGGATGCGCTGGACCGGGTGGCGGCCGGGCACCTGGTCTGGCTCAAGCACACCTCCGGCCACATGTGCGCCGTCAACAGTGCGGTGCTGGAACGGATGGGTGCGGCCGACGGCGACGCCCGGGCGCCGGAGGGTGGCGCGTTCGGCTCCGACGAGATTGGTCGGCTGACCGGCCTGGTGCAGGAGACGGCGCAGCTGCTGGTGCGCGACCTGGTCTACCCCTACCCGATCGACGAGCTGGTCGCGACGATCGCCGCCGCTGCTGGGCAGCTGGTGCGCGAGGGCGTTACCAGCGCCACCGAGGCCGGGATCGGGGCCGGCTGGATCGGCAGCTCACCGGTCGAGGCGGCGGCGTACGCCGAGGCACGGACGCGCGGCGTCCTGCCGGTGCGCATGACGCTGATGACCTCCATCGACGCGATGCACGACCTGCCCGCCGCGACGGATGACCCGGCCCGGTTCGGCATCGACCTGGGTCTGCGCTCCGGCTTCGGCGACGAGTGGCTGCGGCTCGGCCCGGTGAAGCTGTTCGCCGACGGCTCGCTGATCGGCCGGACCGCCGCCATGACCGAGCCGTACGCCGGCGAGCCCGACAACCGCGGCTTCCTGCAGATGCCCGCCGAGGAGCTGACCGCGCGCATCCTGGCCGTCCGGCGGGCCGGTTGGCAGGTAGCCACCCACGCGATCGGCGATGCGGCGCTCGACGTCGTCCTCGACGCGTACGCGCAGCCGGTCGGGGGGGCCGAGCGACCGCATCCCCGACACCGGGTCGAGCACTGCGCCACCACTCGCCCGGATCAGCTCTCCCGGCTCGTCGAGCTGGGCGCGATCCCGGTCCCGCAGGGACGCTTCGCCAACGAGATCGGGGACGGGATGCTCGACGCCCTGGGGCCGGACCGGGCTCCCTACTGCTATCGGCAGCGCAGCTTCCTCGACGCGGGGCTCGTGCTGCCGGGAAGCTCGGACCGGCCGGTGGTCAACGGCGCGCCGCTGCTGGGCATCGCCGACCTGGTCAACCAGCGCACGTCGTCGGGCCGGGACTTCAACCCCGGCGAGGCGCTCACCGTCGAGCAGGCGCTGCACGCCTGGACGGTCGGCTCGGCGTACGCCGTCTTCGACGAGGGGCGCAAGGGCACCCTCACGCCCGGGCGGCTGGCCGACTTCGTGGTGCTCTCCGACGACTTGGCAGCCGTCCCACCTGCCGGCCTCGCCGACGTATCGGTGCTGGCGACGGTCATCGGTGGCGGGCCGGTCTACGACGCTGCCGGGCTGCTCTGATGGGCGCCGAGCCATCGCCGTTCCTGCATCCGTTCACCCGGCCGGCGGCGGCCGACTTCATCCGGATCGTTCGCGGGAAGGGAGCGGTGGTCTGGGACGACGCCGGGCAGCGCTACGTCGACGCGATGGCCTCGCTCTGGTACTGCAACGTCGGGCACGGCCGGGCCGAGGTCGCCGACGCGATCGCCGTCCAGGCGCGCACGCTGGCGGCGTACCACTGCTTCGAGCGCTTCACCAACGACCCGGCCGAGGAGCTGGCGGCCCGGCTGGCCTCGATCGCGCCGGTCGAGCGCAGCCGGGTCTTCTTCACCAGTGGCGGCTCGGAGGCGATCGACACCGCGCTGAAGCTGGCCCGCCTCGCCCACGCCCTGGCCGGTCGACCGGAGCGCACGCTGGCGATCAGTCGCGAGTCGGCGTACCACGGAGTGGCCTACGGCGGGACGTCGCTGACCGGGCTGCCGCTCAACCGGGCCGACTTCGGACCGGGGGTCGGCGATGTGGTTCGGGTACCGAAGGACGACCTGGCCGGCGTGCAAGCCGTGTTCGAGGCCCATCCCGGCCGGGTCGCCGCCGTCTTCGCCGAGCCGGTGATCGGGGCGGGCGGTGTGCACCCGCCGGCCCCCGGTTATCTGGAGGGGCTGCGGGCGCTCTGTGACACCCACGGCGCCTACCTCGTGCTCGACGAGGTGATCTGCGGCTTCGGGCGGCTCGGCGCGTGGTGGGGCGCGCAGCGGTACGGCGTCCGCCCCGACCTCGTCGTCTTCGCCAAGGCAGTGACCAGCGGTTACCTGCCGCTGGGCGGGGTGGTGCTGGCGCCGACGGTTCACGAGGTGCTGAGCGCCGACCCGGGCTTCGTGCTGCGCCACGGCTACACCTACTCGGGGCACCCGACCGCCTGCGCCGCCGCGCTGGCCTGCTTGGACATCACCGAGCGGGAGGGTTTGCTCGAGCGGGCGAGAGCCATCGGGGACCGGCTGGCCGCCGGCCTGGGGACGCTGCGGGAGGCTGGGCTGGTCGACGTGGTTCGGGGCGACGGCGCCATCTGGGCCGTTGACCTTGCCGACGGCCGCGACCCGGTCGCCGTCCGGGACGCGATGCTCACCGGCGGCGTCATCGTCCGGCCGATCGCGCCCTCGACGCTGGCGATGTGCCCGCCGCTGGTGATCGAGGACGCAGACATCGACGCGATCGTGTCGACGATGCGGGCCGCCCTGAGCTAGGTAGGCCAGGGTCGCTTCGGTCAAGGGCTGGGAACCCCGGTGCCACCGGCGCCCCGCCCGGCCAGCAGGTCCTCAATCGTGAGGTCGGCGCCGGGCGGGGAGTCACCGCCCTGCGCGATCTGCACCAGCACGCCGTTGGCCTGCTTCGGGTGCAGGAACGCCTCCCGCCAGCTGGGGTTGTCCAGGTGGACGCCGACCACCGGGTACCCGCGCTCGTCGAGCGCCGCCAGCGCCCGCTCGATGTCCGGCACCTTGAACGTGAGGTGGTGCAGACCGCCCGCGGCGCCTACCCGCCGGAAGAACGAGTCGAAGAAGGGCGACCCGGCCAGTGGCTCCATCAGCTCGATCCGGGCGCCGTTGGCGAAGCCGAGCTGGCAGAACCGGAAGCCGACCCGTGGGGTGTCGGCGCCGAAGACGTAGCGCCCACCGAGCAGGTCCTGGTAGAGCGGCAGGAGGTCGCGCAGTCGCGGCGCCGCGACGGCGACATGGTCGAACACCGCGCCCAGGCCCTCGAGCGCAGGAGGCGGCGCGGTCAGGAGTCGACTCGCTCGAAGATCGCGGCGAGACCCTGGCCGCCGCCGATGCACATCGTCTCCAGGCCGTAGCGCGCCCCGCGGCGGTCCATCTCGCGCAGTAGCGTCGCCAGGATGCGTCCGCCGGTCGCCCCGACCGGGTGGCCCAGCGAGATGCCCGAGCCGTTGACGTTGGTGCGCTCGCGGTCGGCCTCGGTGAACCCCCACTCGCGGAAGACAGCTAGCGCCTGGGCGGCGAACGCCTCGTTGAGCTCGATCAGGTCGATCTCGCCCAGCTTCAGCCCGGCCCGCTCGAGCGCCTTGGCGGTCGCTGGCACCGGCCCGATCCCCATCGTCCGAGGGGCCACCCCTGCGGTGGCCCAGGTCACCAGCCGAGCCAGCGGGCGCAGCCCGAGCGCAGCCGCCCGCTCCGGCGAGGTGACCAGGCACAGCGCCGCTCCGTCGTTCTGGCCGCTGGAGTTGCCGGCCGTCACCGTCGAGGCCGCGTCGGCCGACCGGCGCACCGCCTTCAGGGCGGCCAGCGACTCGAGCGATGTCTCCCGCCGCGGGTGCTCGTCGGTGTCGATCATGGTGACGGCGCCGCGGCGGTCGGTCACCGGCACCGGCACGATCTCGTCGGCGAACCGGCCCGCGTCCTGAGCAGAGACCGCGCGCTGGTGCGACCGCAGCGCCAGCTCGTCCTGCTCCTGGCGCCCGATGCCGTACTCGGCCCGCAGGTTCTCGGCCGTCTCGATCATGCCGCCCTGCACCGGGTAGTTGGCGCCGCCCGCGGTGACCCGGCCGCGACCGAGCCGGTCGACGAAGGTGAGCGCCTCGCCGCGGACCCCCCAGCGCACAGCGGTCGAGTAGAACTCCGTCTGGCTCATGCTCTCGACGCCGCCGGCCAGGACCACGTCGGCGACGCCGGTCTGCACCTGCATGGCGGCGAGCAGGACCGCCTGCAGACCCGACCCGCAGCGCCGGTCGATCTGGTAGCCGGGCACCTCGATGGGCAGGCCCGCGTCCAGCGCGGCCACCCGGCCGATCGCCGGCGCCTCACCGTTGGGGTAGCCCTGGCCCAGGATGACGTCGTCGATCTCGCGCGGGTCGACCGCCGCACGCCGGACCAGCTCGGCAACGACCGTGGCTGCCAGTGCAGCGGCCGGGACGCCCGCGAACATGCCACCGAAGCGACCGACCGGGGTGCGCAGCGGCTCGCAGATCACAGCCTCGGGCATAGGGCGCGCCTCAGGCGTAGACGCGGGTGACCGTCTCGGCGACCGCCACCGGCTTCTCGGTCCCCTCGGCCTCGATGGTGGCCCGCACCACCATCTGCAGGCCGCCCTGGATCTCCTCCACCTCGGCCAGCTCGAAGCTGGCCCGCACCCGCGAGCCCACCTTGACCGGCGCCGGGAAGCGCAGCTTGTTGAGCCCGTAGTTGACCGCCATCCGGGCACCCTTCACGTCGTAGGTCTGCCAGCCCAGCATCGGCAGCAGCGACAGCGTGAGGTAGCCATGGGCGATCGGGCCGCCGAACGGACCGTCCTTCGCCTTCTCCGGGTCGACATGGATCCACTGGTGGTCACCGGTCGCCTCGGCGAAGGTGTTCACCCGCTCCTGCTCGATCGTCACCCAGTCGCTGGTCCCGAGCTTCTCGCCCTTGGCCGCCTTGACCTCGTCGAGATCGTTGAAGGTGCGCATCTGGGTTCCTCCCGTGCTCGGCGGTCCGTGTGCCTCGGTCGGCAAACCTAGCCCTTGTCCGCGCCGTGGTTCATCACGAGCAGGGCGACGTCGTCGTCACTTCCCCGGTTGCCCAGCACGCGCAGCACGTGGTCACAGACCTGCTCCGGTGGCATCCGGAGCTCGACGAGCGCCTCGCGCAGCCGCTCCAGGCCGACGTCGATGTCCTCGCCGCGGTTCTCCACCAGGCCGTCGGTGTACAGGACCAGGGTGGACGCGGCCGGCAGCTCCACCGAGACCTCGACGTGGCGGGCGGCCGCGGCACCGAGCGGAGGGCCCGGTTCCACCTCGAGGTAGCGCGGCGGCTCACCGGGCGGAGCGAGCAGCGGCGGCGGGTGCCCGGCCGAGGCTACGGTCAGCCGCCGGGTGGCGGGTCGGTAGAGCGCCACCAGCAGCGTGGCCAGCTGCAGGTCGAGCAGGACGTCGACCTCGTGCG
Source organism: Actinomycetota bacterium (assembly GCA_030947185.1). Classification (GTDB taxonomy): domain Bacteria; phylum Actinomycetota; class Actinomycetes; order JALYXH01; family JALYXH01; genus JALYXH01. The sequence goes on from JALYXH010000101.1 coordinate 5,422, forward strand.
AGAGCCGCGTGAGCAGCTCCGCCGGCGAGTGCCCCTCCAGGGTCAGCGTGGCCACGATCGCCCGTAGCTGGCCCATCCGGGCCGCGCTCTGCATCCCATGGCCCATGACGTCGCCGATCGCCAGCATGAAGGCGTCACCGACCGGCACCGCCTGGTACCAGTCGCCGCCGATGTAGGCGCCTGTCATCCCAGGGAGGTAGCGGACGGCGATCTCGACGTCTCTCGGCTGGCTGATCTGCCCGGGGAGCAGGCTGCGCTGCAGCGTGAGCCCGATCCGCCGCTCGTTGCCGAACAGGATCGCGTTGTCGAGCGCCACCGCGGCTCTTGCGCCCAGGTCGGCCAGCAGCGCCCGGTCCACCTCGCCGCCGACCGGCTCGGCGACGGTCATCGCGCCCAGGGTCCGGCCGCGGTTGGACAGCGGCACGGTGAGCGCGGCGCCCAGGTGCAGCTCCTGCACGGCAGCGAGAGTCGCCGGGTCCGGGCAGGCGGCGGCCAGTACGGCCGCCGGCACCTCGGGCAGCCACTCCGGCCGGCCGGTCGCGACCACCCGGCCCAGGCCGTGCGGGTCACCGCCGGTGACGCGCACAGCTGCGGTGAGTGCCTGCAGCCCCTGCCGACGGGATTCGTCGGCGTGCGCGATGTGGACGATGTCGATCGCCTCGCTGCCACCGCCCCCTGCGTTGCCGCCCAGCAGAGCCGCGGTCTCGGCCCGCAGGCCGACCACGACGAACTCCCCCAGCCGCGGTACGACGATCGCGGCCAGCGTCGCCAGCACCTGCGCCGGCTCGAGGGAGGCCGACAGCCTCGTCGTGGCGTCCGCGAGCAGCGCCAGCCGGGTGTTCGCCGCCTCGGCTGCGGCGTAGGCCTTCTCCCGCTCGAGGAGCGCCTGCTCCCGCTCGGCGTACGCGGCCTCCCGCTGGCTCTCGACCTCGCGGCGGGTGGAGATATCGCGGAAGTACACCGACAGGCCGTCCGGACCGGGCCAGGCCCGGACCTCGAACCAGCTATCCAGCGGCGGGTAGGCGGCCTCGAAGGTGACCTGCTCGCCGCTGGCGATCGAGCGGCGGTACTCGAGGTCGAACGTCGACCCCCGTGCCTCCGGGAACTCGTCCCAGATGACCCGCCCGACCAGCTCGGTCCGGGGCCGGAGCAGCAGCCGCTCGGCACCGCCGTTGACGTAGGTGAAGCGCCAGTCGGGGTCGAGCGAGAAGAAGGCGTCGGTCATCGTCTCGAGGACACGGGCCACCCGGTCCCGGCTCTCCCGCACCGAGGTCGAGTCGAAAGCGGTGCCGAGCATGCGGACCGGCCGGCCGACCATGTCCGCCAGCACCCGGCCACGCGCCTGGATCCAGCGGGTGACCCCGTCCGGAAGCCGGATCCGGTACTCGGCGGCGAAGTCGCCCACCTGGTCCACCGCCTCGGCGATGGCCTGCCGGACGCGCTCGGCATCCTCGGGCAGCACCCGCTCCAGCACCGCGTCGACGTGCGGGACGAACGTCGCCTTGTCGTAGCCGAACAGCGCGATCATCCGGTCGTCCCACAGCAGCTCACCGGTCAGCAGGTCGTAGTCGAAGCTGCCGATGTCGGCAGCCGTCAGGGCCAGCTCGAGCCGGGCCGCAGTAGAACCCAGCTCGGTCATCAGCGCCCGGAGCTCGAGCTCGGCCACGACGCTGCTGGCGAGCTCGGTCAAGATGTCGACGGCCTCGGCGCCCCACGTCCGAGGAGCACGGTCGTAGACGCACAGGGCCCCGAGCCGGAATCCGTCGGTGCTGCGCAGCGGCACCCCGAGATAGGCCCCGACCATCCCGCTGGTGACCGGGCCGAGCGTGCGCACCCACGGGTGGGTCCGGGCATCAACCACGACGAGCGGGGCGTCGGAGACCGCGGTCACCGAGCACAGGCTGTCCTCGAGCGGGCCGGTACGTTCCCCCTCGGACAGCTCCGCGCCGGCGATGCTGGCCACGATCTGCTCCTCGGCCAGCAACGAGATCTGGGCGTACTCCGCGCCGAGCAGGCCGGCCGCGAGCCGGGTCAGCCGGTCGATGCCGACGGCCTCTGGACCGATGGCGAGGATCCGGCGTACGGCGGCCAGCCGGTCTGCGTCGGCGAGCGCCGCCAGGTCGGGGCGGAGGGGAGGCGTCACAACGTCTTCCGGCAGCGGGTCAGGGCAGGTGCCCGGCGACCCTGGATCAGGGGCTGGGGAGGCCACATCGTACCGGCAGCCGGCCTGCGGTTAGCGTGTCGGTCTCGGGACGAAGGGGTGGCATGACCAAGCTGCAGATCGAGGTGGAACCCGCCGAGGCCGGGTTCGACGGTGCGCGGCTCGACCGCATCGACACCCACTTCCGGCGCTTCGTCGACGACGGGCGGCTGCCCGGCTACCTGATCGCGGTCAGCCGGGGTGGCCGGATCGCGCACCTGTCGACCTACGGGCGGCGCGACATCGAGGCCGACAAGCCGGTCGAGCTGGACACGCTGTTCCGGATCTACTCGATGACGAAGCCGATCACCTCGGTCGCGGCGATGATGCTCTACGAGCAGGGCGCCTTCGAGCTGCGCGACCCGGTCTCGAAGTTCCTCCCGTCGTTCGCCGACATGAAGGTCTACAAGGCCGGCTCGGCGCTCAACCCGGTGCTCGTGCCGGCGGTCGAGCCGGTGCGGATCTGGCACCTGCTGACGCACACCTCGGGTCTGACCTACGGCTTCCACCACGCCCACCCGGTCGATGCGATGTACCGCAGTGCCGGCTACGAGTGGTGGTTCCCGCCGGGCGTCGACCTGGCCGGCGCTGTCGACCAGTGGGCCGACCTGCCGCTGCTGTTTCACCCCGGCGACGAGTGGAACTACGGCGTGTCCACAGACGTGCTGGGCCGGGTGGTCGAGGTCGCGTCGGGCCAGCCGCTGGACGCCTTCTTCGACGAGCACATCTTCGGACCGCTGAGGATGACCGACACCTCGTTCTCGGTCGGCGAGGCCGACGCCGACCGGCTGGCCAAGCTCTACACCCCCAAGCCGGGCCCGCGTACCGCGACCCGGCTCGACGCGCTCGGCGACCTCGCCCTGTCCCCGCCCCCGGTGCTCTCCGGCGGCGGTGGCCTGATCTCGACGGCGGCCGACTACCACCGGTTCAACCTGATGCTGCTCAACAAGGGCGAGCTGGACGGCGTACGCCTGCTCGGTCCGCGCACGGTGGACTACATGGCGACCAACCACCTGCCGGGTGACGCTGACCTGGCCGCCTTCGGCCGCCCGCTCTACGCCGAGACGCCCTTCGACGGCGTCGGCTTCGGCCTCGGCTTCCACGTCGTGCAGTCACCGGTCACGGCCAAGGTGCTGCAGTCGCGCGGGGAGTTCGCCTGGGGCGGGGCGGCCAGCACGGCGTTCTGGATCGACCCGGTCGAGCAGATCACCGGGCTGTTCCTGACCCAGCTGCTGCCCTCGAGCGCGTGGCCGCTGCGCACCCAGCTCAAGCAGCTGGTCTACCAGGCGCTCGTCGACTAGCCGAGGTCGAGCTCGAACCACACGGTGGTGCCGTCGGCGCTGCGCTCGCTGCTCCAGACCGAGGCCAGCGCCTCCACCAGTTGAAGCCCGCGGCCCCCGATGTCGTCGGCGGCCAGGTGCTGCAGCCGCGGTACGCCGGCGTGCCCGCTGTCCTGGACCAGCACCAGCAGCCGGCGCTCGTCCAGGGAGATGGTGACCCGCGGCGACGTCCCGGAGTGGATCACCGCATTGGTGACGATCTCGGACAGGCAGACCTGGGCGGTCTCCACGACGTCGTCCGCTACCCCCCAGGCGCGCAGCTGTTCGATGAGGAAGCGGCGCGCCAGGCCCGGGGCGCTCGTGTCGGGCGGCAGCTCGGTCGTGGCACGGCGCAGGTTCCGGTCACCCGAGGCGGCGAACGCGAGCATGGCGACGTCGTCACCGGAGTCGGGCCGGAGCATCGAGGCGGCCAGCCGCGCGCACAGCTCCCGCGGCTCGTGGCGGGCCGCCTCCGGCGCGCCCGCAGCGTCGAGCAGGGCAGCCATCCCCGCGGCGACCGGGCGGCGTCGCGACTCGACCAGCCCGTCGGTGAACAGCAGGACGACTTCGTCCGGAGCGAGCGAGACCTCGACGCTGGGCCAGCTGCCGCCGTCCCCCAGCCCGAGCGGTGGGCCCGGTCGCAGCGTGACGAACGCAGGCCGGGCCGCCGGCGGGACGAGCAGGGGCGGCAGGTGGCCGGCGCTGGCGACCCGGACGGTGCTCCGGTCCGGGCTGACCAGACCGCAGACCGCCGTGACCAGCTGGTCGGGGACGCCGAGCGTGCCGACGAGCAGGTTGACCCGCGCCAGCACGGTCGACGGATCGCTGTCGACGAGGGCGAAGGCACGCAGGCCGGCCCGCACCTGACCCATCACCGTGGCTGCCGTGAGCCCCTTGCCCATCACGTCGCCGAGGGCCACCACGACCGAGCCGTCCGCAAGCGGCAGCACCTCGAACCAGTCGCCACCCACCTCCACACCGGCGACCCCCGGCTCGTAGTGGGCGCCCAGCGCCAGGCCGGGCAGCTCGGGTAGCGACTCCGGAAGCAGGCTGCGCTGCAGCAGCTGGGAGGTGGCCCGTTGCCGCTCGTAGGCGAGCGCCCGGCGTACGGCGTGGCCCGCCTGCTCGGCCACCTCCATCAAGAAGGTCTTGTCGGCCGGGGTCAGCCGCGGCTGGCTGTCGAAGGAGAGAAGCAGGCCACCGAGGGTCTGCTCGGCCGCGGCCAGCGGGAGCGTGCTCATCGCTCGCGTGCCCAGACTTTCCTGGCGCTCGACAAGGTGCGGATAGCGCTGCTGCATCACCTTCAGGCTGGGCAGGTGCACCGGTGCGCCCGTGCGCACGGCCTGGGCCAGCGGTACGTCGGACAGCGCGTCGATGCGGCACCAGCGCACGCCGGCGGCACTGACCGCGTCGCCGTCGGTGGGGACGAAGCGCAGCTCGCGCCCGCCGCCGTGTACGACAGCGAGACCGGCCCGCCCGACCCGGGGCAGCCGCAGCGCGAAGGCGAGCAGCACGCGGGCGACGTCGTCGAGGGTGAGCGCCTCGGCCAGCTCCGCGGTGATGCGCTGCAGCTGCCGGAGCTGGAC
>JALYXH010000115.1 GCA_030947185.1 Actinomycetota bacterium
TGCATCACCTGCTCCGACGAGGGCATCCCGATGCGTGTCGTGGCGCGCGGCAGCGACGCCGGCCTCGCCTGGTGCGCCGACGCGGCCGGGGAGCGGAGCGAGGTGATGACCCTGCTCGTCGAGCCCGTGGCGGTCGGCGACACGGTGCTCGTGCACGCCGGCACGGCGCTCCTCCGCCTCGCCGAACCGGTTGGAGGTGCCGCATGAAGTTCGTCGACGAGTTCCGCGACGCGACCCTCGGCCAGCGGCTCGCCGAAGAGATCGCGAACACCGTCGAGCCGGGCCGGCACTACAAGATCATGGAGGTGTGCGGCGGGCACACCCACACCATCTACCGGTACGGCGTGCAGGACCACCTGCCCGAGCAGATCGAGCTCGTGCACGGCCCGGGCTGCCCGGTCTGTGTCATCCCGATGGGCCGCGTCGACGACGGCATCGCGATCGCCGAGCGCGCGGGCGTCATCCTCACCTGCTTCGGCGACATGATGCGGGTGCCCGGCGGGCGTGGGTCCTTCCTCGAGGCCAACGCCCGTGGTGCCGACATCCGGATGGTCTACTCGCCGCTCGACGCACTGCGGATCGCCCGGCAGAACCCGGACCGCCAGGTCGTCTTCTACGCCATCGGGTTCGAGACTACGGCGCCGTCGACGGCGCTGACGGTGCTGCGTGCCGAGAAGGAGGGAATCGAGAACTTCTCGGTCTTCTGCAACCACGTCACGATCATCCCCGCGATCAAGGCGATCCTCGACTCCCCCGACTTGCGGCTGGACGCATTCCTCGGCCCAGGCCACGTGTCGACGGTCATCGGCTGTCGGCCCTACGAGTGGATCTCGCGCGACTTCGGGATGCCGCTGGTCTGTGCGGGCTTCGAGCCCCTGGACCTGCTGCAGTCCGTGTACATGATCATGAAACAGTTCTCTGAGGGTCGCGCTGAGATCGAAAACCAGTACGGCCGAGTCGTACAGTACGACGGCAACCCGGTCGCGCTAAAGGTCCTCTCTGAGGTCTTCGCGCTGCGGCCGTTCTTCGAGTGGCGGGGCCTCGGATCGATCGCGCACTCGGCCCTGCAGGTGGCACCCAAGTACGCGAAGTACGACGCCGAGCTGCGCTACGAGCTGCCCGGTGTCAAGGTCGCCGACCCCAAGGCGTGCCAGTGCGGCGAAGTGCTCAAGGGAGTGCTCAAGCCCTGGGAGTGCAAGGTCTTCGGCACCGCCTGCACGCCGGAGACGCCCATTGGGACATGCATGGTCAGCTCCGAGGGTGCATGTGCGGCCTACTACAACTACGGGCAGTACGCGAAGCAGCGGCTGACGCTCGAAGTGCTCCGGTGACAGTCCGCGGGCAGGTCGCCCCCGGCGTCACCGAGGATCAAGTGGGCGAGCGGATCGAACAGATGCGGCGCCGTCCCCAGAAGTTCCGCGACGAGCGGGTCACCATGGCGCACGGTGCTGGCGGCAAGGCCAGCCGCGCGCTCGTCGAGGGCCTCATCGTCCCGCTGCTTGCCAACCCTGCGCTCGAGCAGCTGTCGGACGCCGGACTGCTGACCGCCGGGACGAGCCGGCTGGCAATGACGACCGACGCCTACGTCGTCCGGCCGCTCCGCTTTCCCGGAGGGTCGATTGGCGAGCTGGCCGTCAACGGCACGGTCAACGACCTCGCCGTCTCCGGCGCGCGACCTCTCGCTCTGTCTGCGGCGCTGGTCCTAGAGGAGGGCCTGACCTCTGATGTCCTCGTGGCAGAGATCACCGCGATGGGAGACGCGGCGCGGGCCGCCTCGGTGCATGTCATAACAGGTGACACGAAGGTCGTCGAACGTGGGAAGTGCGACGGCATGTACGTCGTGACGACCGGCATCGGTCTGGTCGCGGAGGGCGTCTCCTTGTCCCCCCAGCGCGTGCGCCCTGGCGATAAAGTGCTGCTGTCCGGGACGGTCGGAGACCACGGTGTCGCAATCCTGCTGGCGCGAGGCGATCTCGACATCGAAGCTGACGTCCACAGCGACACCCAGCCGCTGTGGTCGCTCGCGTCGGCGGTGATCGACGCGTGCGGCGAGGGCTTGCGCTGCATGCGCGATGCGACGCGCGGCGGCGTGGCGACCGTACTCAACGAAATCGCGCTGGCTGCCGAGGTCGGCATCGTGCTCGAGGAGAGCCGGGTGCCGGTTCGACCGGAGGTCGTCGGGGCCGGCGAGATCCTCGGGATCGATCCGCTCTATGTCGCCAACGAGGGCAAACTCGTCGCGTTCGTCGCGCCCCAGCACGCCGACGCGGCGCTGGCAGCCATGCGTGCCCTCCCATCGGGAGCAGACGCAGCCATCGTCGGCGAAGTCAAGGACGCCCCCCCAGGGCGCGTGCTGGGTCGCACTACTTTCGGGGGACATCGGTTGATCGACATGCTGGTGGGCGACCCGCTCCCTCGCATCTGCTGAGCCCGCTCGTCAGCCCACCCACCAGAGAGAGGAGTCGCGATGTCGGACAACGAGGGCCGCGACAACACCACCGAGGAACCGCAGTCGGAGCGCGGTGCGCCGGGGTCGCGCGACGAAGGAAGCATGGACGGTGGGCCGGCTGACCGACCCGCCGGCGACCCGCACAGCGACGACGACACTGCGGTCGATTCGCAGGACACCACTACGGCCGGCGCGGACTCCATGCCGACCGGAGACGGAGGAGGCTGACATGTCGGAATCCGATTCGGGCAGCGCGCAGTTCCCAGAAGCTGATGGCGGGGGCGGCCGCAGCGGTCGCGGACCGTCGACGCATGTTCCGGGTGAGACCGAGCCTGGCGGCGTCCTGCCGCCATACGAAGGTCGACGTACCGAAGGTGACCCGGATGAGATGACGCAGAAGGCGAGGAGCGGCGACACAGCCTCCGGCGGAATGCGCGCGCCGCGACCTGAGGACACGCCCGGTGGGCGGTCAGCTTCTCCCGGTGACGAACAGCCAGCCGCCGATATGCCGGAGACCGCCGACGACGACCCGGGTGTCGACGCCGGTCACGTCAAGGGCACGCCGGCCGGTCAGAGCGGCGATGCCTGAGGCGCCTTACCCACCCCTCAGTCGCACGGCGGAGAACCGCGGCTTCTCGAAGGAACTCCCGCCCGAAGCTTGCCGGGCGCGCCTTGGTTGGCGCGCTGCCTACTCGGGCGACCTCCGAGCGTGAGATGACCGTTCTGGCACCGCGCGAAGCTTCGCGGCGGCAGCAGAGAAGGCTGCTCCGCCTCAGCTACCCCCGCTCGCTGACTGCCGCGGTTCCGGCTGGCGCGGCGGCAGCTCGCACTCGCTCAGCCGACCGGTCGAGGCGGCGTTGCCGAGCGTATCGGCTTCCGCTCACCGTCGTCCGGCGACCCCGCCCAGCTGCCGGAGATCGCCGCCGGCGGCCTGTTCGCCGCGCTGGCCGCCCGTGGCCCGACCCTCGAGCTGCCGGGACAACCAGCGGCAGCGGCTGGATTGGGAGCGGGCGGCGCTGGCCCGGCTCCGGGCCGGCGACATCGCCGCGGCCTGACCGAGTACGCCGCGCACCGCCGATTGCACACCGCGCCATCGGCCGGGGAGCTACGCGAGCGGTTGCTCACCGACTACCTGAGCCGGCGGGCCCGGGCGGCCAGCCCGTTCGACGTGGTGGTGGTGACCGCGCGGCGGGCCGATGCCCGGGCCGCTAACGAGGCGGTCCGAGCCGGACTGCGGGCCACCGGCCAGCTCGGGCCTGACCTGCCGGTGCCAACCACGCCGGCCACCGGCATCAGGGCCGACGACGGGGCACTGCCGCCGCGGTCGGTTGCCCTGGGTGAGGTGGTGCTGGTGCCGGCGAACGACTACCGGCGAGGGCTGCTCGACGGCACCCGGGCGGTCGTCACCGGAGCGGACCGGGGCTCCGGTCAGCCATCGGCCCAGGTTATCCGGCGAGTGAGCGGAGGTGCAAGAGTCTAACCAGGCGGTTTAGCAGTATCTTTGCTGGTCAGAGGCCTAGCGCGGCTCGGCTGGACCCGCTTGGGCTCGCCCTCCATCTTCGGGAAGTTCGGTGGGTACGGCGCGTCACTCAGCCCGCGGTCGCGAGCGTCTCGGTCGGCCATGTCAAGCAAAGTCTCGATGCCGCCGACCGCATCGTTGATGCCGGCGTGCAGGTCACCGAGCTCGGCGAACCGGGCCGGCATGGTGGCCAGGGTGAACGCCGCCGGGTCGACGTCGGCCACCTCGTCCCAGCGCAGCGGCGCGCTGACCCTTCCGTCGGCCCGCGCGCGGACGCTGTAGGCCGAGGCGATCGTGCGGTCCCGCGCGTTCTGGTTGTAGTCGAGGAACACCTTCTCCCCTCGCTCCTCCTTCCACCACGCCGTCGTCACCTGTTCGGGCATCCGCCGCTCGATCTCGCGGCTGAAGGCGAGCGCGGCCCGGCGCACCTCGGTGAACCCCCAGTCCGGGCGGATCCGGACATAGATGTGCAGGCCGCGCGACCCCGACGTCTTGGGCCAGCCGACCAGCCCCAGCTCGTCGAGCAAGGCGTGCACCTCACCCGCCACCACCTGCGCTTCGGCGAAGGCGGTCCCGGGCTGCGGGTCGAGGTCGATGCGCAGCTCGTCCGGGCGCTCGGTGTCGCGCCGCCGCGACGGCCACGGGTGGAAGTCGAGCGTGCCCAGGTTGGCGGCCCAGGCGACCGAGGCGACCTCGGTGACGCAGAGCTCGTCGGCGTGCCGGCCGCTGGGGAACGAGACCCGGGCCGACTCGACCCACTCCGGCCGGTGCTCGGGGACGCGCTTCTGGTAGATCGCCTCCCCCTCGGCGCCGTCCGGATGGCGCTTGAGGGTGCACGGCCGCTCGAACAGCGCCCGCACGATGCCCTCGCCGACAGAGAGGTAGTACTGAACCAGGTCGAGCTTGGTCTCCCCTCGCTCGGAGAAGTACACCTTGTCCGGGTTGGTCACCTTGACCGTCCGCGGCCCGTGCGGCCCGTCCACCTCGAGCTCGACGAAGGGGCTGGCCATGGCCCCGTTATCCCACAAGTCAGCGCCGGTCACGCCCCCCGAAAGCACCGACGCGCGCCCGGAATCGGTCGTACGCTGTGGTCATGATCGGGTACCCCGACATCCCGCCGCCGCGTGATGGCGAGCGACGCGACCGGCTCGACACCGTCGTACGCCGGACGAGTGCAAGCTCCGCGCTGGCAGCCGCCCTCCGCGCCGAGGCAACCCTCGTCGCTCGGCCCGTACTGCGCCGACTGGGCCGCCGAGGGCCGGCCGGGTTCCCGCTCTCACTCGCGCTGGGTTCCGTCGTCCTGCTCATGTGGCTGCTCGTGCACGCGTCGCCCGGCCGGCTGCTGGTCGACCGGTGCTGCTCGGAGGAGGCCGGCTACCCGCTCGGCGCGGCGCTGCTCCGGCTGCCCGGATCGATGCTCGCGCCCGCGCACAACCTGCCGGTCTGGGGCGCGCTGGCCCAGGTCGTGCTCGTGTTCGCGGTCGGCGAGGCGCTCGTCGGCTGGCGACGCGCCCTCGCAGTCGGCATCGTCGGGCACGTGGTCGCCACCCTGTCCGCGCGGGTGCTGGTCTGGCTCGGTCCGGCCGCCCTCCTGGGGCTGACCAGGGCCGACCTCTACCTGCTCGACACCGGACCGTCCGCCGCCACCGTCGCGCTGGCGGTCTACCTCGCGCTGGCCTTCCGTACGCCGCTGCTCGGCACGATCATCAGCGCGGCCATGGCACTGGAGGTGGTGCTCAAGCCCAACCTCGCGGGCCGGGAGCACCTGGTCGCCATCGCCGTCGGGGCGCTGGCCGCCTGGTGGGCACGCACGCACCGCCGCTACGGCAGCGCCGGAACGATCTCCCCCAACGGTTTGCGGGTGCCGGTGAAGAACGGGATCTCCACCTTGGTGTGCAGCCGGGCCTTCGACCCGCGCAGGTGGCGGACCAGGTCGACGATCCGGTGGAGCTCCTCGGCCTCGAAGGCCAGCAGCCACTCGTAGTCGCCCAGCCCGAACGCGGCAACCGTGTTGGCCCGTACGTCGGGGTACTCCCGGGCCTGCTGGCCGTGCTCGGCCAGCATCGCCCGCCGCTCGGCCGGGTCGAGCAGGTACCACTCCAGTGAGCGCACGAACGGGTACACGCAGATGTAGCGGCGCGGGTCCTCCCGGCGGACGTAGGCGGGGATGTGGCTCTTGTTGAACTCGGCTGGCCGGTGCAGACCCACTGCGTTCCACACCGGCTCGGTGCCTCGGCCGAGCGCGGTCTGGCGGAACCGGCGGTAGATCTCCTGCAGGTCGTCGGCCTCCGGTGCCGTCCACCAGAACATCAGGTCCGCGTCGGCCCGGAAGCCGGTCAGGTCGTAGCTGCCCCTTGTGTAGACGCCCTTGGCCAGAGCCTGTTCGCAGACCGCCTCGACCTCGGCGGCGGCGGCGGCCCGCTCGCCGTCGGGCAGCCGGCCGGCGTCGGTGCGGCCGCGGACCACGGCGTACATGGTGTAGACCAGCTCGTCGTTGAGCTCGCGGGCGCTCTTGGTGGACTGCTCGCCGTGCAGAGGGCTGCTCATACCGTGATTGTCCCTCGGCGACGCGCCGGAGACCATCCGGATGCTCGCCGGTCGCGCGCAGCGCAGGATGGACGACGTGACCCGTCGCCGCGCCGCCGCTGCCGCTGCGGGCGCTCTTCTGGCCCTGGCGACCGGCTGCAGTGCCGGGCGGCCAGCCACCCGGCCGACGACGCCCGCGGTCAGCTCCCCGGTCACCCCGTCCGCCGTGCCGGGGGGCTCGGCGCTGAGTCCGGCCGACAGCGGAAGCGACTGGCCGACGTACCACCGGGACAACGCCCGCACCGGCGCGGCCCCGGACGTCCCGGCGGCCGGCCAGCTCACACCCGCCTGGTCGACCCAGCTCGACGGCGCCGTCTACGCGCAGCCGCTGGTGGTCGGCGGCCGAGTGATCGTCGCCAGCGAGAGCAACACGGTCGCCGCCCTCGACGCGGGCAGCGGCAAGGAGCTGTGGCACACCACCCTGGGGCCGCCGGTCCCGCTCTCCCTGCTCCCGTGCGGCAACATCAACCCGCTGGGGATCACCGGCACCCCGGCGTACGACGCCGCCAGTGGCCTGGTCTTCGCCGTCACGGAGACCCGGCCGGACTTCGCCCACACGCTGGTCGGGCTCGAGGTCGCGACCGGCGCGGTCAAGGTCCGGCGGGTGATCGACCCGGCCGGCAGCGCCCCGAAGTTCCAGCAGGAGCGGGCGGCGCTGGCGGTGTCCAACGAGATGGTCTACGTCGCGCTCGGCGGTCTGTTCGGCGACTGCGGCGACTACCACGGGTACGTCGTCGGCAGCCGGACCGACGGGACGGGACCGCTCGCGGTCTACCAGGTGCCGACCAAGGAGGCAGGGATCTGGGCGCCGCCAGGCCCCGCCATCGACAGCAGTGGCGACCTCTACGTCGCGGCCGGCAACGGGGCAGCGACCTCAGGGGCCTACGACGGCAGCGACTCGGTGATCCGGCTCTCGCCGGCGCTGAGGCAGGCCGACTTCTTCGCGCCGAGGAACTGGGCCCAGGAGAACTCCCGCGATGCCGACCTCGGCTCTACCGGCCCCACCCTGCTACCCGGCGGGCTGGTCTTCCAGGCGGGCAAGACCGCGACCTCCTACCTGCTGCGCGCCGACCATCTCGGCGGCATCGGCGGGCAGGCCGGCTCGGCCGAGGTCTGCCGCGGCTTCGGCGGTACGGCGGTGCAGGGCAGCACCGTGTTCGTGCCGTGCAGCGACGGCGTCCGCTCGGTGACGGTCACCGCCGACGCGCTCGCCGTCGGCTGGCATGCCCCGGCCAACTTCAACGGTTCGCCGGTCGTGGGAGGCGGCCTGGTGTGGGTGCTCGATGCCAGGGCCGGTGACCTCGCCGGGCTGGACGCGGCGACGGGTGCGGTGCGCACGACCAGCCACGTCGGCCCGGTGACCCGCTTCGCCAGCCCGACGCTGTCCGGCAACCGGATCTTCGTCCCCACGATGGGCGGGGTCGTGGCGCTGGCGACGTCCTAGCTGTCGACCCGGCGCGACTCGCTGCCGACCACAGGCAGCCCGCCCAGCACCCGGGCCGCGGCGGCTCGGCCCGACCGCACGCAGGCCGGGATGCCGACTCCGTCGTACGCCGCTCCCGCCAGCGCCAGGCTGGGCCAGCCGGCGAGGGCTGCGCGGACCCGGCGGACCCGGTCGAGATGGCCGACGGCGTACTGCGGGAGCGCCCCGCCCCAGCGGGTGACCCGCGTGTCCACGGGCGGCCCGGTCAGGCCGGTGGCCAGCGCCAGCTCGGCGGTCACCGCCGACACCAGGTCAGCGTCCTCGCGCTGTAGGTCGGCGGTGTCGCCCGAGCGCCCGACCGAGCAGCGCACCAGCACGAGCGCCGGGTCGGCCGTCCCGATCGACGCCCATTTCTGCGAGGAGTACGTCGCAGCTTTCACGACCCGTCCCTCCACCGCCGGGACGAGGAAGCCGCTTCCGCGCAGCGGGCGGCGCGCGGCCGCGCGCGGGTAGGCCAGCGTGACGATGGCGACGCTGGCGTAGTCGATGGCGGCGAGCTCAGCCGCGGCAAGCCCCGCCAGCCCGGAGAGCAGGCGGCCCGCCGGCGCGGCGGGAAGGGCGAGCACGACCGCGTCCGCGGTGAGCCGCTCGGGAGCACGGGTGGCGCCGAGGATGAGCTGCCAGCCGTCGTCGCAGCGTGACAGCTCGCGCACCGTCACGCCGGTGCGCAGCCGTGCCCCCTCCTCGGCCAGGACGGCGGCCAGCCGGGACACCAGCCGGCCCAGCCCGCCGGGGACCGACGCGAAGACCGCTCCCTGCTGCGACGCCGCGGGCCTAGCCGCCCTCGCCGCCCTCAGCAGCGAGCGGTGCGACCGG
>JALYXH010000130.1 GCA_030947185.1 Actinomycetota bacterium
AGCAAGCTCGCCGCCCGGGACTGCTCGAGCTCGAGCTCGAGCTCGAGCTCGTCGAGCGCCACCACCACGACCACTACGACGACCACCACCAGCAGCACGAGCACCAACCCGAGCTCGAGCAGCACGAGCTCGTCGTCGAGTAGCACCGCAACGAATCCGGGTGGGACGGGTACCTCTACTACTTCCAACGGCGGCGCCGGCTTCGGTACCACCGGCAACAACGGCTAAGCGACCCGCCGGAAACCGAGATGACTGGCGTCACTACGATCGCAGGCAGATATCGGATCGAGGGCCGGCTAGGCGTCGGTGGCATGTCGACGGTCCATCTCGCTTTCGACAGCCGGCTGGAGCGCTACGTGGCCATCAAGCTCCTCGCCGCCCACCTGGCTGACGATCCGAACTTCGTCTCCCGCTTTCGCCGCGAAGCGCTGGCCGCCGCCCGCCTCGTGCACCCCAACATCGTCCAGGTGTTTGATTTCGGCTTCGACCCGGGACACCACCAGCATTTCATCGTGATGGAGCACGTGTCCGGGAACTCGTGCGCCGAACTGCTGCGCGATCACGGTCACATGAGCGTGCAGGAGGCCCTGGACGTCGTCACCCAGGCCTGCCGCGGCCTCGACTACGCCCACCGCAATGGCGTCGTGCACCGCGACGTCAAGCCCGGCAACCTGCTGGTCCGGCCCGACGGCACGGTCAAGGTCACCGACTTCGGCATCGCGCGGGCTGCTGACGGCGTGCCGCTCACCCAGACCGGCACGGTGCTGGGCACCGCCTACTACCTGTCACCGGAACAGGGCAGTGGCCGGCCGGTCGGGCCGTCCAGCGACGTCTACTCCCTCGGTGTGGTCGCCTACGAGTGCCTCACCGGCGGCCGCCCCTTCGCCGGGACCAACGCGGTCGCGGTCGCGCTGGCCCACGTCCGGGACCAGCCGCCGGCGCTGCCGGACGACATTCCTCCGCCCGTCCGCACGCTGATCGACCAGACGCTGGAGAAGGAGCCGTCGCGGCGGCCGGACAGTGCGGGCACGTTCGGCCGCACCGCCCTGGCGTTGCGCGAGGCGCTCTACGGGCAGTCGCCCTCGACCGGCCCGATGGCCACCACCGTCGCGGGCGTCGCGGCGGCCGGCGACACCCGGGCGGTCACCTCCCTACTGGCCCCGACCGGCCTGCTGGCGGGCAAGCGCGTACCCGCTGCGGCCGAGCACCGCCGGCGCAACCTGCTCCTGCTGGCCGGGCTGGTCGGCGTACTGCTGCTGACGCTGCTGCTGCACGCCTGCGGTTCGGGCAGCAAGCCCACCGTGGCGGTGCCCGACGTGACCGGGAAGCCGGTGGCCGACGCACGGGCGGCGCTGTCGGGGCAGTCGCTGCGGGTCGAGGAGAAGCCCGGCAACGACACCGGCAAGCCGGTCGGCACCGTCCTGGCCCAGGACCCCAAAGCCGGCCAGCAGGTGAGCAAGGACTCCGCCGTCATGCTGACGATCGCGTCGGGGCCGAGCAAGGTCAACCTCGACCCGGCCCAGTACGTCGGCAAGCCCGTTGCCACGGTGAGCGACCAGCTCAAAAGCCTGGGCTTCGGTGTCACCGTCCAGAACGCCGGTTCCGGCGGCGCCCCCGGCACGGTGAGCTCACTGACGCCCACCGGTCAGCTGACCCCCGGCGCGATGATCACCGTCGTCGCCGTAAGCCAGCCGTCGGCGCCGGCACCTGCGCCCGCGCCCGGCAAGAAGGGCAGCGACAAGAAGGGCGGCGGGGGCGGCAATGACTGAGGCCACCCGCCTGCTCGGTGGGCGCTACGAGCTGGGCGAGACCCTCGGCTACGGCGGCATGGCCGAGGTGTACGCCGGGCGCGACGTCCGGCTCGGGCGTGAGGTCGCCATCAAGGTGCTCCGCGCCGACCTGGCGCGCGACCCGTCGTTCCTGCACCGGTTCCGCCGGGAGGCCCAGGCCGCGGCGTCGCTGAACCATCCGATGATCGTCTCCGTCTACGACACCGGCGAGGACGAGGGCACGCCGTACATCGTCATGGAGTACGTCGAGGGCCGCACCCTGCGCGACGTCGTCCACGGCGAGGGCCCACTGCTTCCCCAGCGCGCTGTCGAGATCGTCGCCGACGTCTGCGCCGCGCTGGAGTACAGCCACCAGGCCGGGATCGTGCATCGTGACGTCAAGCCCGGGAACGTCATGCTCACCCCCGCCGGTGACATCAAGGTGATGGACTTCGGCATCGCGAGGGCGGTGACCGCGTCGTCCACCACGATGACGCAGACGGCAGCCGTGATGGGCACGGCGCAGTACCTCTCCCCCGAGCAGGCGCGTGGCGAGCACGTCGACGCTCGCAGCGACGTCTACTCCACAGGCTGCCTGCTCTACGAGCTGCTCACCGGCGTACCGCCGTTCACCGGGGACTCGCCCGTCGCCGTCGCCTACCAGCACGTGCGCGAGGACCCGAGCCCACCGTCACAGACGGCGCCGGACGTGCCCGGCTCGGTGGACGCCATCGTGCTGAAGGCGATGTCGAAGAACCCGGCCAACCGTTACCAGAGCGCCGAGGAGATGCGGGCCGACCTCGAGCGGGCCGCCAACGGGCGGCCGGTCGAGGCGACACCAGTGCTTGTCGAACCCACCGTCGCGATCCCGGCCGCTGCCACAACGACGCTGCTCCGGCCCGTGGACGGAGACCCGCCCGACCGCAAGGGGCTGCGCAGGGCGCTGATCGCCCTGGCCATCCTCGCGCTGTTCGTCCTCGTCGCTCTCGTGACGAAGTCGCTTGTCGGGACGACGAGTACCACGCGGGTGGCAACACCGAACGTGATCGGGCTGAGCGAGGCGCAGGCGACCGAACGGCTGACTGCGGCCAAGCTCAAGGTCGGCAAGATCGACAGGGAGTTCAACGACAAGCAGCCGGCCGGCTCGGTCTTCGACCAGAACCCGACCCAGGACGTGCAGTCGGTCTCCGGTGGCTCGGTGGACCTCAAGGTCTCCAAGGGCATCGAGATGGTCGCCGTGCCGCAGGTCGTCGGGCTCAGCCAGCCGGACGCGCGGCAGCGTCTCACCGATGCCAAGTTGACGATCGGCAAGCTGGTGACCAGCGACAAGAACGCCGCGCCCGACACCGTGCTGGCCATCGACCCGGCCCCCGGCACGTCGCTGGCCGCCGGCTCGCCGGTCACGCTGACCGTGTCGAGCGGACAGGTCGGCGTACCCAACGTGGTCGGTCAGGATCAGTCCACCGCGACACAGACGCTCGAGAACGCCGGCTTCCAGGTCATGGTCACCAACACGCCGAACGGCACGGTTCCGCCCAACCGGGTCGTGTCGCAGTCCCCGGGAGGCGGGCGGTCGGCCGCCCGGGGGACGCAGGTGACGATCGTCGTCGCGCAGCCGCTGCCCCCGACGCCCACGCCCACGCCGACGGCGCCCGCCCCGCCGGCGCCGTCCCTGTCGCTGACGCCTACGCCGAGCCCCTGACCGGCGCTTCCGGAGCTAGCCGCGCGGGGCTCGCTTGCGCGGTACGCCGGGTGGCTTCGGAGTAGTCGGCGGCGGAACGGACTTGGCTGCCGGCTTCACGGGCCGAGCGGTCCGTCTAGCCAACGGAAGGACCTTCGCCGGCCGCGGTAACGGGCCGGCATCAGCCGCCGAGAAGCTGACCGGCGCGACCTTCTGCGCGGGCTGGCGCTTGGTCGGGGCGGCTGCCTTGGTCGGTGCCGCCTTGGTCGGTGCGGCTGCCTTGGTCGGTGCCGCCTTGGTCGGTGCGG
The DNA here is from genome assembly GCA_030947185.1 of Actinomycetota bacterium. Taxonomy (GTDB): domain Bacteria; phylum Actinomycetota; class Actinomycetes; order JALYXH01; family JALYXH01; genus JALYXH01. The sequence goes on from JALYXH010000130.1 coordinate 3,759, forward strand.
CTCCCTTGGTCGGTGCTGCCTTGGTCGGTGCCGCTGCCTTGGTCGGTGCCGCTGCCTTGGTCGGTGCCGCTGCCTTGGTCGGTGCCGCTGCCTTGCGGGCCCGCCCACCCGGCGTACTGGCCGGCCTAGGCGCGTCGCCAGCAGCCGCCTTCTGCCGCTCCTCCTCGACCAGAACCCGACGCAGCACCTTGCCGACCACGGTGCGCGGCAGGCTGTCCCGGAACTCGATGATCTTAGGGATCTTGTACGCCGAGAGCGCGACTGCGCAGTGTGCGGTGATCTCCTCCTCGGTCACGGTGGTCGCGGCCTTCACCACGATGTAGGCCTTGACGGTCTCGCCGCGGTAACGGTCCGGCAGGCCGACTACCACGCAGTCGGCCACCGCCGGATGCGCGAACAGGACCTCCTCGACCTCGCTCGGGTAGATGTTGAACCCACCCGCGATGATCAGCTCCTTCTTGCGGTCGACGATGGTGAAGTAGCCATCCCCGTCCATGACAGCGATGTCCCCGGTCCGGACCCAGCCGTCGGTCAGCGCCTCGCGGGTCTCCTCCGGCTGGTTCCAGTAGCCGGCGAACACCTGCGGACCTTTGATCAACAACTCACCGGGCTGCCCTGGGGCCACCTCGACGGCCGGGTCGTCGCGATCGACGATCTTGCACTGGGTGCCGGGCAGCGGCAGGCCGATGGTGCCGACCTTGCGGCGACCCGCTACCGGGTTCGCATGGGTCGACGGTCCGGTCTCGGTCATCCCGTAGCCCTCGACGAGCCGCCCGCCGGACACCCGCTCGAACTGCTCCTGCGTCTCAACCGGAAGCTTCATGGCACCTGAGATGCAGGCCCGGATGGAGCGCAGGTCGTGCTGCTTGATCTTGGGCGAGTCGGTCATCGCCTTGTAGATCGGCGGTACGCCGGGGAACAGCGTCGGCTTGTAGTCGTCGATCGCCTGGAAGACGAGGTCGAGGTCGAAGCGGGGCAGCAGCACCAGGGTCCCGGCCAGCAGGATCGAGGTGTTCATGCAGACGGTCAGGCCGTAGGCGTGGAACAGCGGCAGGACACCGAGGGTCACCTCGCTGCCCGGCGCGACGTCGGCGAGCCAGAGGCGGTTCTGGTGCGCGTTGGCCACCAGGTTGGCGTGGGTCAGCATCGCGCCCTTGGACATCCCGGTGGTCCCGCCCGTGTAGCCGAGGATGGCCAGGTCGGTCTGCGGATCGACCGGCGTCTGGGCGGCGGGGCGCCCGGCCGACTTCAGCAGCGCCGGAAAGCGCAGCACGGCTGCCGACTTCGGGATCGATGCGGACAGCTCGGCCCGTCTGGCCCGGGACGCCGGCAGCGGCAGCCGCAGCAGCCGCCGCTGCAGGCCGGGCAGGTAGTCGGTGACCGACGTGACGACCACGTGCTCGACGTTCGCCGCGGCACGCACGGCCGACACCGTGGCGTAGGTCTTGTCGAGGCAGACGACCACGCGTACGTCGGCATCACGCAGCTGGTGACCGAGCTCGGCCTCGGTGTAGAGCGGGTTGCACTCCACCACGACGGCACCGAGGCGCAGCGTCGCGTAGAAGGCGATCACGTTCTGCGGGCAGTTGGGGAGCACGATCGCCACCCGGTCGCCCTTGCCGACCCCCAGGCCTTGCAGTGCTGTGGCGAACCGGTCGACCCCGTCCTTCAGCTGCGCGTAGGTGATGGTCGCCCCGAGGAAGACCAGGGCGTCGTTGCGCGGGAATGTTGCTGCCGCGTCGTCGAGCAGCCGGGTCAGCGGCACATTCGGGAAGTCGTAGTCGGCCGGCACGCCGGGGGGGTACGCAGCCAGCCACGGTCGGTCGGCGTACCCCGAGGGGCGCTCGGCAGGCGCCGTCGAGCGTGCCCGCGGTGACCGTGCCCCGGCGACGGCCGGCGAGCGACCGGGCGGGCGGCGGGAGCCGGGAACGGGGGACTTGGTGGGACCGGGCACGACGAGAACGCCTCCTGGAGGCACGAGCGGTTTCCGCGAGAAGCGCAGACAGGGTCGGCGGATTGTGACACGCGGGGGGCGGCATCCGGCCGGCTGCAGCGTGCAGATCGCCCTGGAGATCGCCAGGCGCAGGCCGGCCTACCGCGTCCCGCTCGGGGCGGAGGCGGAGGGGCTGGGGGACGCACCCGGCCCGGTCACCGTGACGTGGTTGAACGGCAGCCGCGGCTCGACGTACGGAAAGACCACCAGGAACAGCACGGCGAGGGCCGCCGCCACCAGCACCACGCTGCCGATCAGCTTGCCGGGCAGTCCACCGGGCAGGCGGTGCCAGATCCAGCCGTACATCGCTCAGCCCCTCAACGCGGCTGGGAGGCCGGGCTTGGACGTGGTGTCGGCCAGCTCGGCCCGCAGGATGAGGCGCTGGCTAGCCGAGTACTTCGGATTGCAGGTGGTGAAGGTGAGCAGCTTCTGGGTCGGCACCGCACTCGGCTGGCCGGGCACCGGGAAGGTCACCTCGACCGCAGACGGGTCGACGACAGTCTCGGCGGTGGCCCGATAGGTGAAGTAGGTGTCGCGCGTCTCGATCACGACGGCATCGCCGGGGCGCACCTCGTCCAGCCGGTTGAACGGCGCACCGTAGGTCGTGCGGTGCCCGGACACCACGAAGTTGCCGACTGCGCCCGGAATGGCCGTGCCGGGGAGGTGACCCGGTCCCTTCTTGAGGTCCTCGACGCCGACCCCCTCGACGACGACCTCGGCGTAGTCGGTGCCGAGTCGCGGGATCCGCACCACCGCGATGCCGTTGCCGAGCTCGGCGGCTACCAGGTTCGGCTGCTGCCCGTCCGGCGCCGGCGGGCCGGCCCACTGCTCGGTCAGGCCTTTGCGCAGCGCGGACTGCTCACGAGAGGTGTAGAGGTTGGTGAAGAACAGCTCGTAGACCACGAAGAGCAGGATCACCACGCCCGACGTGATCATCGCCTGGCCCAAGCCGCGGAGAAGCCGGGCGATCACGAGTGGCCAGCCCGGGCGTGGGTGAACTCCAGCGACCCGGCGTACGCCGGAAGCACCTTGGATCTGCCCGCGCTGACGTCGTAGGTCAGCCCGTAGGCCTGGACGTACTGGCGGTAGAGCGCGACACCGGAAGACGCGTCCAGCGCTGCTTTCAGGCGGCGCGCGTCGCCGATCGCGGCGATGACGTACGGCGGGGAGTAGACGGCGCCGTGCAGCAGCAAGGTGTTGCCGACGCACCGGACGGCGGTCGTCGCGATCACCCGCTCACCCATGATCGTCATCGCGTCGGCGCCCCCGGCCCACAGCGCATTGACCACTGCTTCGACGTCCTGCTGGTGCACCACCAGGTCGTTCGGTGCGGGCGGCGCCCCCGGCCCACGGGCGGCACCGGGAGGCGCGTCGTCGAGGGACACGCTGAGGACCGGACCGGCGACGGCCACCAGCCCGGCCGGCAGGGCGAGCGCCTCGGCCGCCGCC
>JALYXH010000132.1 GCA_030947185.1 Actinomycetota bacterium
ACGCTGCCCAGGTCGCCCAGCCCGGCGGCCGACAGCAGCGCGTCACAGGCGGCGTGCGCGACGACGTCACCGTCGGAGTGCCCGGCCAGCCCCCGCTCACCGGGCCACTCCAGCCCGGCCAGCCAGCACGCGCGGTCCGCGGCGGCGAACGGGTGCACGTCGACCCCGACCCCCACCCGTGGCAGGGCGGCCACCGCCTCCGCGATCGGTACGACGTCAGCGGCCGGCTCCCCACCCAGCTCAGCGGCCACGGTTCTCCCTACGGCGGGCGAGCAGCACCTCGGCCAGCACCAGGTCGGTGGGCCGGGTCACCTTGAAGGCCTCTTCCGAGCCGGCGATCACCCGGACCGCGGCACCAAGCCGCTCGACCAGCCCTGCGTCGTCGGTCGCGTCGTGACCATCCAGCAGGGCCGCTTCGTGGGCGTCGGCGAGCACGTGGCGCCGGAAGCCCTGAGGTGTCTGGACGGCCCGCAGATCGTCTCTGGCCAGCGTCTCGACCACCCGGTCGGTTGCGTCGACCCGTTTCACCGTGTCGGCCACCCGCAGCGCCGGCACCACGGCCTCCGCGCCGCCCTGCACAGCAGCCGCCACCGCGTCGGCGAGCTCGCTCGGCGCGAGCGGGCGGGCGGCGTCGTGCACGAGGACGACGTCGACGTCAGGACCGAGCTCGGCCAGTGCGCGGGCGACCGAGGCCTGCCGGCTGGCACCACCGGGCACCACCCGCACCTCGGCACCGACCTCGTGCGACGACAGCAGCTCACGGACACTAACGAGGTCGTCCGGCGGCGCGGCCACGACGACGACGTCGACGAGCCGCGCCTGCGAGAGCGCCCGGACGGCGTGCACGAGCATCGGCGCCCCACCCAGCAGGCGCAGCGCCTTGGGCAGTCCCGGACCGAGCCGCTCACCCCGGCCGGCCGCCGGCACGATCGCGGCCACCCGTCCGCCCGACGTCATGCAGCCCCGGTGCTGCGCCGGGGACCGGGCCGGGACGGCCTGAGCGCGTCGGCCGGCTCGGAGGCCAGCCGGGCGAAGATCAGCCGGCCGTTTGCCGTGGTCAGCACGCTCGTGACATGCGCCTCCACCTCGCCGCCGACCCGGCTGCGGGCCCGCTCGACGACGACCATGCTCCCGTCCTCGAGGTAGCCCACCGCCTGGCCGGGCTCCTTGCCGTTCTTCACCAGCAGGACGCCGACCTCGTCACCCGCGCTCACCGCCGGACGCAGGGCGAGGGCGAGCGCGTGCAGGTTGAGCACCGCGACGCCGGCTAGCGCGGCGGCCTTGGCCAGGTTGGTGTCCAGAGTCAGGAGGGCGGTCCCGTTGTCGAGGCACAGGCGCACCAGCTTCGCGTCGACCTCCGCGACTCCCGGTACGTCAGCCTCGAGCACCTCCACGCTGACGCCCGGCTCGCGCCGGAGCGCCTCGAGCACCTCCAGGCCGCGTCGGCCCTTGGCGCGACGGGTGTCGTCGCCGGCGTCGGCCAGACCCTGCAGCTCGGCCAGCACCGGGCTCGCGACGAGCATCGTGCCGTGCAGGAAGCCGGCCCGCACCACGTCGAGGATGCGGCCGTCGATGGCGATCGAGCTGTCGACGATCCGCGGCAGCGCGCTCGTCGGCGTACGACGCGGACCCATGCCGGTCGAGGCACCGAACAGGGCGAGCACCCCGTCGCGCTTGCTCTGGCCGACCTGATAGCCGACGTAGCCCAGCACCGCCACCACGAAGCCGAAGAGCGGGAAGGCCAGGAACGCCTGGGGCAGGAAGAAGATCGGCCAGGCCACGGCCGCGCCGAGCAGGACGCCGAACATCAGTCCGATGGCCCCGGCGACGACGGACTCGGCGGACACCTCGCGCAGGCTGGACTCGGCCTGGTCGGCCGCCGCCACCGTGCTCCGGCCGACCACCCCGCCCAGCACGTAGCCGAAGCCGGACCCGACGACCACACCGACGGACACCGCGTCGAAGGGACCGAGCAGGGTCGCGTCGCCGCCGACCAAACGCGAGGCCTGGTAGCCGACCCCGGCGAAGAACAGCACGCAGAACAACCGCAGCAGCTCGACCACCGCGCGAGGGGCACCCCCGCCACGGCGGCCCGCTCGGGCCGTCCCTCGACGTCGTCTACTCATGGCTGCTCCCGGCCCCGCGGTGGCCCCGGTGGGGCCACGCGGAAAGTTCCTGCGACTCTCAGTTCTTCGGCACGTCGAGCGGTGTGCTGAGCCGAGCGCCCGCAGGCGAAAGCTAGGAGGCGAGGACCTCGTCGAGAACGGCCTCGGCCTTGTCCTCGTTGGTCCCCTCGGCAAGAGCCAGTTCGCTGACCAGGATCTGGCGCGCCTTGGACAGCATCCGCTTCTCACCGGCCGACAGCCCGCGCTCCCGGTCACGTCGCCACAGGTCGCGGACGACCTCGGCCACCTTGTTGACGTCGCCGGAGGCGAGCTTCTCGAGGTTGGCCTTGTAGCGGCGCGACCAGTTGGTCGGCTCCTCGGTGTGCGGGGCACGCAGGACCTCGAAGACCTTGTCGAGGCCTTCCTGGCCGACGACGTCACGCACGCCCACGATCTCGGCGTTGTCGGCCGGGACCCGGACGGTCAGGTCACCCTGGGCCACCTTGAGCACGAGGTAGAGCCGGTCCTCGCCTTTGATGGTCCGGGTCTCCATGGCCTCGATCAGAGCAGCGCCGTGATGCGGGTAAACAACTGTCTCGCCGACTTGGAAAGTCATCTGCCACGTACCCCTTCCGATGCTCCCAGGATAACACGCGACGACCATGGTCCGGAGGGTCACTCGGAGTCACGGTTGCCGTATCGATGCAGGTCAGGGGCTTGACAACCGCCCCATCGGCATGCATCTACCGCCCCGGCCACTGCCCCGCCGAGCCGGCTGCGGGCGCTGCGGCCATACTGTCCAGATGGCGTACGGCGGCCCACCCGAGGACGACTCGGGCCGTCGCGAGCACCCCTCCACCGACCCTTATGCCGACCTGCCGGCCGTCGATGTCGTGGTTCCGGACGACGCCCGCGAGCTGGCCGCGGAGGCCGAGCAGGTACGCGCCGAGCGGCGCCTCGCCGGCGGGACCGGAGGCTCGCGGTCCTGGTTCCCGGGCGGACGCGGGCCGGGCGTCAGCGGGGTGCTGGTCGCCGCCGTCCTGGTCGTCTGCGCCGTCTGCGTCAGCCTGCTCACGCTCATCGGGACGAGCAGGTCCCAGCGGCCGCTGCCCGCGCCGCTGCGGGCAACCGGCACCGCTCCGATCGGCTCGGAAGGCGGTCTACTTGCCGACGTCGTGCTGCGCAGTGGCGACCAGCCACTGCCTGCGCGGGCGCTGCGGCCGGAAGTGGTCGTGCTCGTCCCCACCGGCTGCCGATGCCCGGACGTGCTGGAGAGCCTCATCCGCCAAGGGCTGGAGTTCGGCCTGCCCGTCCTGCTAGTGGCCGGACCGGATGGTGCCCGGGACCTCGGCGAGCAGACCCGCGCGCTGCACGTGCTCTCCTACGTCGCCGTCGACCCAGCTGGTGAGCTGGCCCGGGTCTACGCGGCGAGCGGCGTGACCGTGCTGGCCGTCACCGACGACGGCGTGGTCAGCCACCTCGTCAGGGATGTCCGGGCCGACCAGCGGCTCGAGTCGCTCCTGCAGCCGCTGGTGCTCCGGTCGTCGGTGGCACGGCCGGCCGGGTAGGCAGCAGCAGCAGGATCCGCAGGTCCACGAGCGCGTGCACCGCCATCGGCAGGAGCAGGCTGCCCGACAGCAGGTAGAGCGAGGCCAGCACCGCACCCATCAGCCCGGTCAGCACGATGCCGACCAGCCCCTGGTAGGCGTGCGCGGCGCCGAAGAACGCCGACGAGACGACCAGGGCGCCCGCGAAGCCCAGCCCGGGCGTGACCGCGACCACGACCGCAACAAGGAAGCCGCGGTAGAGCAGCTCCTCGGTGACCCCGGCAGTGACTGCGACCAGCGCGAAGGCGCGGCGCTCGGACGGTGTCTGTGGCAGCAGCCCGGCCACCGGCCGCAGCACCCGGTCGGTCAGCGCCCGGTCCGGCATCCGCCGGCGCTGCCATCGCAACAGCACCACCACGAGCAGGGACAGCACGAAGCCCTCGGCCAGTGCCGGCAGCAGCTCCGCGGAGTGCTCCACCCGCGGACGAAGGCCCAGCGTGCGCGGTGTCGCACCCGCTGCCAGGGCGAGCGCCACCGCGCCCAGCGCGACCAGCCACTGCCGGCGCAGCGACCGCCGGTAGAACGCCAGCCGCCGGGTCGGGTCGCCCGCGATGTCGCGGAGCAGCTGCCGATAGCGGAAGACGCCGGCCAGCGGCTGCGCCACCGTGAGCCAGCCGGCCAGCAGCGCGACCGGCACGAACCACAGGGAGGTGACCCGCATCGCCGCCGGTCAGCCCGCCGTACGCCGGAGCAGGGCGACGTAGAGGGTCAGCCCCGGGCCGAACGCCATCAACACCACCGGCTCGCCGGGTGCGGGGGGCTGCGTCGCCATGAGCTGCTCGAGCACGAGCAGCACGGTGGCAGACGAGCAGTTGCCGAAGTCGCGGAGCACGTCGTAGGACGGGCCCATCGCCTCGTCGGGCAGTCCGAGCCGGTCGGCGACGACCTCGAGAATGCGCCGTCCGCCGGGGTGCACCGCCCAGCCGGCGACGTCGCCGACCGATAGCCCGTTGCGCTCGAGCAGACTCTCGACGACGCCGCGGACGTGCAGAGCCAGGACGTCGGGCACCCGCGGCGACAGGCCCATCTTGAAGCCGAGGTCGGTGACGTCCCAGGTCATGTGGTCGCTGGTCGAGACGTCGGTGCGCGCCACGACGTCGACCACCTCGAGTCCCGGCGTGCCTGGCTGGAGCACCACCGCGGCGGCGGCGTCGGAGAACAGCGCGTGGGCGACCATCTGCTGCAGGTCCTCGTGGGTCGGCGTCCTGCTCCGGGCCGACACGCTCGGCGGCTGGACGTGCAGGCTGGTCAGCTCCATGCACAGCAGCACCGCCGGCCGGTTCCGCGCCGTGACGAAGTCGGCGACCGCGCCGAGGCCGGGCAACGCGGCGTAGCAGCCCATGTGCCCGACCATCAGCCGCTGGACGTCGGGCGTCATCCCCAGGTCGCGGGCCAGCAGGATGTCCAGGCCCGGCGTCGCGTAGCCGGTGCAGGTGACGACGCCGAACAGCCCCACGTCGGGGGCGTCGAGCCCGGCGTCGGCGAGTGCGGCACCGACCGCCTCCTTGCCCAGCGGCAGCGCCTCGGCGACGAAGCGCTGCATCCGGGCTCCGGTGCCCAGCGTGCTGATGTCCTCGATGGCCGGGTCGACGACCCCGTGCCGGGTGGTGATGCCGGCCGAGGTCCAGATCCGCCGCGCTGTGCGGTTGCCGGCGTAGTGCTCGGCGAAGTAGTCGTCCCACAGGTGCTGCTGGCCCATCGCGCCGGGCACCGCGTGACCGGCGCCGACGATGCTGGCGCCCGCTGCCGGCCCCACGCTCACCATCGGGGCACCGCCGCGTCCTGCTCGGGGTCGTGGCCCAGCGCCGCCAGCCCGAGCCAGTCGGCGCAGACGTCGGAGGTGGCCGGCTGCAGCGAGCCGCAGCGCGCGTCCCGGTAGAGCCGCTCGAGCGGGTGCCCGCGCCGGCTGGCACCGGTGCCACAGGCCTCCAGCACCGAGGCGGCCACCGCCATCGCCGTCTCGCCCGCAAGCAGCTTGGCCCGCCAGACCCAGCGGTTGGTCTCCGGCTCGCCCGGCGCGGCGTCGACCCGTAGAGCCGCTTCGAGGACGGCCAGCCGCGCGGCGGCGACCGAGGCGTCGGCGCGTCCCAGCCGGGCGCGTACCGCAGGCAGCCGGCCCAGCCCGCGCAGGGTGACATAGGCGGCCGCGGCGTCCAGCGCTGCCTGGGCGACCCCGACGTACACGGCGGCGTACGACGCGACGAGCCACTGCGGCATCGCCTGGGCCAGCGGCCTGGCCAGTCCCTCGACGCCGCCGAGCAGCGAGTCGGCGGGCGCCAGCACGTCGAGGTGAATGTCGTGGCTGCCGGTCGCGCGCATGCCGAGGGAGTCCCACGTCTCCTCGACGCTGACGCCCGGACCGGCGGGCACCAGGAACTGGCTGATCACCGGCTCCGCGCTGCCGGCAGCCCGAGCGGCTACCAGATAGGCATCGGCGTGCCCGGCGCCGGAGCAGAATGTCTTCGTGCCGCGGATGCGGTAGCCGCCCGCCTCGGGCGCGTAGGCCGTCGTCATCGCCGACAGGCGCGAGCCGGCGCCGCGTTCGGACATGGCAACGGCGTAGAGCGCGCCGTCGGCCGCCTCGGCCAGCACCCGGTCGCGCATCCCGAAGAACGACTCGGGCACCCCGAGCGCCCGGGCCAGCTCGTCGGGAACGCCGGCCAGCGCACCGGTGACCGAGGCGTGCATGTTGAAGACCAGCGCGGTGGCGCCGTTGCCGGCCGCCAGCGCCATCGCCACCTCGGCGTAGTCGGCGAACCCGGCTCCGGCGCCCCCCAGCCGGGTCGGCACCATCAGACCGAGCAGGCCGGCGGCCCGGATGTCGACGAAGTCCGCGACGGGGAACCGGCCGGTCCGGTCGTGCTCCTCGGCCCGCTCGGCCAGCTTGGGGGCGAGCGACCGCGCCGCCTCCAGGCCGGCGGTGGCCGACCCGAGCCGGTCCACCGTGGCGGTGCTCACCACCGCTCCTTGGTGCCGACGGCCTGGAACAGCCCGGCGGTCAGCCGGGTCTGCAGCATCCGCACGTCGGCCCGCCGGCCCGACACCCAGCGCAGGTAGTCCCACGCGGCCGGACGGAGTCCGGAGAGCCGGAGCGGGACGCCGTGGCGTGCGCACTCCCGGCGCAGCTCGGCGCGGTCGACGAAAAGGCGGGGGTCGTGCAGGCGGGGCGGCGGCCCGCCGGGAATCCGCTCGCCGACGGTGACGGCGCTGAATCGGCCCCACGCGGTGTCGGCGATGGTGTCGATGACCAGGGTGCCGCCCGGCCGCAGCACGCGGGCCAGCTCGGCCACGACGGCCGGCAGCCCGCTGACGTGCTCGAGCACCTCACCGGCGACCACCACGTCGGCCACCCCGTCGGCCAGTGGCAGCGCCAGCGCGTCGCCCTGCAGCGGGAGCACGCCGTGGGCGGCGGCCTGGCCGAGCGCCGTCGCCGACAGGTCGAGGCCGATGTGGCGGTGGCCCTTGCCGGCGAGGTACGGCGCGAGCAGACCGCCGCCGCAGGCCACGTCGACGAGCACCGACCCCGGACGGGTGGCAGCGGGGACGAGCCCGGCCCGGGCACGGGCGATCCAGTGCAGCATCGCGAACGCACCCCTGGGCGCCCACCACTCCTCGGCCAGGTCGTCGTACTGGGCGGGATCGTTGCGTGGTCGCTCCGGGTGCGCGGACGCTGGGGGCCGGCCGCCGGCGGGAGCCGTCGTCAACGTGACGCTGGGCACAGCCCTTACCTCCCCGGCCGTCCGAAAGTGGGCGATTCGACTCTGACACACGAGACTGCGACCGACGAGCCGGGCGGCGGTCGGAGGTAGTGGGTGGGACAGGTACAGGCCCTGGTGCGGGCATGCCACCCCGAGCCGACGGTCGCGGTGACGGCCGTCTCGGCGGCAGTTGCCACCGCGGCCGGCCGCGGTGGCGGTACGGCCTGGGTCGCCGCCGCCGTGCTGGCCGGGCAGCTCTCGGTGGGCTGGAGCAACGACTACCTCGACCGCGACCGGGATGTGCGCACCGGCCGACCGGACAAGCCGGTCAGCACCGGGCGGGTCCCTGCCCGCACCGTGGGGCTGGCCGCCCTCGTCGCTGCCGTCGCGATGGTTCCGCTGTCGTTCGGCTCGGGCCCGCGGGCCGGCGCGGTGCACATCGTGGCGGTAGCCTCCGCCTGGTCCTACAACCTGCGGCTCAAGGCGACGGTGCTCTCCGCGCTGCCGTACGTCGTCTCGTTCGGGCTGCTGCCCGGGCTGGTCACGCTCGGCCTCCCCGGGCACCCGTGGCCGCCCGCATGGGTAGTTCTCGCCGGCGCCCTGCTGGGCGCCGGCGCACACTTCGCGAACGTGCTGCCCGATATCGACGACGACCTGCTGACCGGCATCGTGGGGCTGCCGCACCGGCTGGGTGCGGTGGCCAGCAGCGTGCTGTCGGCGGTCCTGGTGCTGGCGGCATCCGCCGTACTCGTCGTCGGGCCGCGCGGCCGGGTCGGGGTCGGGCCGCTGCTCGGGCTCGTGGTGGCAACAGCTCTGGTTGCCTACGGCGTGGCCGACGTACGCCGGTCCGGCTCGCGCACGGCGTTCCGGATGACCCTCGTGGTGGCGGCCCTCGACGTGGTCCTGCTGGTCGCCCGGGCACCTGCCCTGCACTGAGCCGACTCTCAGCCGGCTCGCGGCTGACTCGCGCCCGCAGCCGCACCTGGGACGATGGGTGCATGTCCGTGCGCCGCCTCCTCGCCGCCCTCGCGTGCCTGACGCTGGCCAGCGGATGCGCCACCACGGGAACGGCCTCGACGGGCGGCTCGTCGTCGGCGCATGGCCACCGCTACCACGGCCTGGTCCCGGACCGGTCGGCTGCGCGGCCCCAGTTCGTGCTCACCGACACCACGGGTGCCAGCTACGACTTCGGCCGCCGGACCGCGGGCCGGGCCACCCTGCTCTTCTTCGGCTACACCAACTGCCCCGACCAGTGCCCGACCGCCATGGCCGACATCGCTGCCGGGTTGCGCACGGTGGGCGCGCCCCTGCGCGACCGGGTGAGCGTCGTGTTCGTCACGACCGACCCGGCCCGTGACACCGCGCCCGTCTTGCGCTCCTGGCTGGACCGGTTCGACAGCACCTTCGTCGGGCTGACCGGCTCGGTGGAGCAGGTGGAGGCGGCCCAGGACGCGGCCGGGCTGCCGCGGGCCCGTCGTACGCCGGTCCCGACCGGCAGGGCCGGCTCGCCCGGCCCGACCCAGGGGCC
>JALYXH010000164.1 GCA_030947185.1 Actinomycetota bacterium
GGCCCCGGCGGCGACGCCGGCCGCGCCGCAGGCGTCAAGGGCAACATGCGCGGTCAGGTCCATCGAGGCATCGGGCACCGGCGCGACCTGCCGACCGTCGCGGTACCCGGTCAGGCTGCCCCCGGCGCGCGCGACGACGGCGCGCTGGGCCGCGTCGAGCGCGTAGTCCACGGCGAGGGCGAGCCCACCCTCGACCCGTCCGAGGGCAGCCACCCAGGCCTGGTCCCGCGACCGACCCACCTCCGCGCGGTCGCCCTCCGCCGTCAGTGGCCACCAGGCGCTCAGCCAGTCGCTGTCCTCCACGTCAGGTAGGCCGGCCAGGCGTTCGGCGCCGGCCGGGTCCACCTCGACCAGGCGCGGGCCCTCCGGGCCGACCGTCACGACGTCGACAGGCACGGTGTCCAGCCACTCGTTGGCCAGCAGCAGGCCGTGCACCGGCGCCACGTCGTCAACGCTTCGCACCCAGCCGATGGCCGGATGCAGGTCCTCGGGCCGGCTCACCACCTCGACACCGGTCAGCTGCAGGCGTCCGGCCAGCTCCGGCGCTGTCGCCGCTGCCGTCGCGACGGCGCCGAGCAGCTCGCCGCGTCCGGCACCGACGTCGACCAGGTCGAGTCGCCCCGGCGAGCCCAGCGCAGCGTCGAGTGCGCAGAGCAGCCGGAGGATGGCTTCGGCGTACAGCGGAGAGGCAGTTGCCGAGGTGCGGAAGTGCCCTGCCGGGCCCTCCGGCCGTCGGTAGAAGCCCTGCTCGCCGTACAGCGACTCGGCCATGGCCTGCCGCCAGGTGCGCCAGCCGGAGATGGTGGCGGCGGAGGCGCGGGGCACGCATCAGGGTAGAAGCGGTCGTCCGTGGGCATGCAGAGCGGGCCCCGGGCGTTGGATCTGTACGCTTGCGGCCGCCGGCCACCTGGTGAGCGGCGAGCAGCACAGTCAGAGACAGCACCAGCACAGTCAGAGCACTTCGTCCGGTACCCCGCAAAGGACTGGAACGGCCATGACAGATCGCAGCGCTGCGAGCCTCGCCGCTCGACGGCCGAGCCGCCTCGACGTCGGCGTCGTCGGTGCCGGCCGGGTGGGCTCCGTGCTCGGTGCGGCGCTGGCCCGGGTCGAGCACCGGGTGGTCGGGGTCTCCGGTGTCTCCGACGCCTCGCGCCGGCGAGCCGAGCAGCTGCTGCCCGGCGTACCGCTGCTCTCGGTCGACGAGGTGCTCGCCCGCTCGACGGTGGTGCTCCTCACGGTTCCCGATGACGCACTGCCGGGACTCGTCGAGGGTCTGGCGCAGGCCGGCGTGCTGCGGCCCGGCCAGCTGCTCATCCACGCCAGCGGCCGGCACGGGATCGGGGTCCTCGAGCCGGCCGTCCGCCGGGGGGCACTGCCCCTCGCCCTGCACCCGGTGATGACCTTCACCGGCACGCCGGTGGACCTGGCGCGGCTGGCCGGCGCCTGCTTCGGCGTGACCTCGCCGGAGGAGCTGCGTCCGGTGGCGGAGGCGCTGGTCCTGGAGATGGGCGCCGAGCCGGTCTGGGTGGACGAGCAGGCGCGTCCGCTCTACCACGCGGCGCTGGCCACCGGCGCCAACCATCTGGTCACGCTGGTGGCGGAGTCGGCCGACCTGCTGCGCAGAGCCGGGGTGGCCGAGCCGGGTCGGATGCTCGGGCCACTGCTCGGAGCGGCGCTGGACAACGCGCTGCGCAGCGGAGATGCAGCCTTGACCGGGCCGGTGGCCCGTGGCGACGCCGAGACGGTCGCCGCCCACCTGCGTGCACTGGCCGCCGCCGCTCCCGAGGCGGTGCCCTCGTACGTCGCGCTGGCCAGGCTCACCGCCGATCGCAGCCTGGCCGCGGGCCGGCTCGACCCGGTAGCCGCCGAGGCTCTGCTCGATGTCCTTGCCACCCCCGCCGACGGAGCGCGCGCATGACACCGGATGGACTTCCGACGACCCGTACCGCGCCCCGCACCGCCGCAGGAGCGGCACCGGGCATAGCGCCCCGCGCCACCACCCGGGCGCCCGTGCTGGCCCGCAGCCGGGGCGAGCTCGCCCGTGGCCTGGCCACGCTGCGCCGCCGGCGGAGCACGCGGGTGGCGACCGTCATGACGATGGGGGCCCTGCACGAGGGCCATGCCGCTCTGATCCGTGACGCCCACCGGTACGCCGACGCGGTGGTCGTCACGATCTTCGTCAACCCGCTCCAGTTCGGGCCGGCCGAGGACCTCGACCGCTACCCGCGCACTCTCGAGGCCGATCTGGCGCTGTGTGCCCGCGAGGGCACCGACCTGGTCTTCGCACCGACCCCCGACGTGGTCTATCCCGAGCAGCCGCGGGTGACCGTCGCTGCCGGCGAGCTGGGCGCTGTCCTCGAAGGGGCGAGCCGGCCCGGCCACTTCGACGGCGTGCTCACGGTCGTCGCCAAGCTGCTCAACCTGCTGCGGCCCGATGTCGCGCTGTTCGGGGAGAAGGACGCCCAGCAGCTGGTCCTGATCCGGCGGATGGTGCGCGACCTCGACGTGCCGGTGCACGTCGTCGGCGTACCGACGGTGCGCGAGCCGGACGGGCTGGCGCTGTCGAGCCGCAACCGCTATCTCGACCCGGGGCAGCGGCAGACGGCCGGAGCCCTGTCCCGGGCGCTCGCGGCGGGGGCAGCTGCGGTCGGTGGTGGACCGACCGCAGTCCTGACCGCCGCCCGGGCCGAGCTCGACGCGGTGCTGGACCTGCGCATGGACTACCTCGCGCTCGTGGACCCGGCAACGCTCGAGCCGGTGGCGCAGGACGCCGGCGACGCAGTGCTGGCGGCCGCCGCCTACGTCGGGCCAACCCGCCTGATCGACAACGTCTCGCTCACGTTCACGTCGACTCTGGAGTCGTGACTTCGATGCTCCGGACCATGCTCAAGTCCAAGATCCACCGAGCCACCGTCACCCAGGCCGACCTGCACTACGTGGGCTCGGTCACCGTCGACGAGGAGCTCATGGACGCCGCCGACCTGCTGCCCGGCGAGCAGGTGGCCATCGTCGACGTCACCAACGGCGCCCGGCTCGAGACCTATGTGATCGCCGGACCTCGCGGCTCGGGCGTGATCGGCATCAACGGTGCGGCGGCCCGCCTGGTGCACACCGGCGACCTGGTGATCCTGATCAGCTACGCGTCGGTGTCCGACGCGGAAGCGCGCACCCTGCGCCCGCGGGTGGTGTTCGTCGACGCCGACAACCGGGTGGCGGGCACCAGTGCCGACCCTGCCGACGTCCTGCCGGGCAGCGTCGACCTGCTCCGCGCCGACCGGGTCTACTTCGGCTCGCGGGCCGGTGGCGGACGGTCCGCCGACGACAACGCGCTGATCTGGTGACCGGCGAGGCCCGGTCCATGCCGATGGGGGACTGACCGTGCTCCTCGCGGTCGACGTCGGCAACACCCACACGGTGCTGGGCGTCTTCGACGGCGACCGGCTCGTCGACCACTGGCGGCTGGCCACCGTGGCCGCGCACACCGCCGACGAGCTCGCCCTGCTGGTCCGCGGCCTGCTCGGTCCGCGCCCCGAGGCCGGCCGCCCCACGCCGTACGTCGTGACCGGGGTGTCGATGTGCTCGGTGGTGCCTGCCGTCCTGCGCGAGCTGCGATCGATGTGCGCGCGCTACTTCGCCGACGTACCGGTCGTGGTGATCGAGCCGGGTGTGCGCACCGGGATGCCGATCCTGATCGACAACCCGAAGGAGGTCGGCGCGGACCGCATCGCCAACGCGCTGGCCGCCCGCGCCCTCGTCGGTGGCCCGGCAGTGGTCGTGGACTTCGGGACGTCGACCAACTTCGACGTGATCAGTGCCCGTGGCGAGTACCTCGGGGGAGCCATCGCCCCGGGAATCGAGATCAGCGTCGAGGCGCTGACCTCCCGGGGCGCCCAGCTGCGGAAGGTCGAGCTGGTGGCGCCCCGGTCGGTCATCGGCAAGAGCACGGTCGAGGCGCTGCAGTCGGGCGTGGTGTTCGGCTTCGCCGGCCAGGTCGACGGCATCCTGGACCGGATGGTCAGCGAGCTGGGCGGGTCGGCGACCGTGATCGCGACTGGCGGACTCGCGCCACTCGTGCTCAGCGAGGCCCGGCGGCTCGACCGGCACGAGCCCTGGCTGACGCTGATCGGCCTGCGGCTGGTCTTCGAGCGCAACGCGGCGCCCGCGGAGGCCACGCCATGAGCGAGGGTCCTGACGCGCCGGCTGATCCGCCCGCGCAGGACCTGCCGGAGCAGATGCGGGTACGCCGGGACAAGCTCGACCGGCTCCGTGCCGCCGGGACCGACCCTTACCCGGTCGGCTTCCCGCGCACGACCACTCTCGCTGCGCTGCGCGCGCGGTACGCCGACCTGCCGCCCGACACCGCCACCGGGGACCGGGTCGGCGTGGCCGGCCGGGTGGTGCTCAGCAGGGTCGGCGGCAAGCTGTGCTTCGCGACCCTGCGCGACGGCAGCGGCGAGGGGCAGGTGATGCTCTCGCTCGACCGGCTGGGCGAGGCGGCCCTGGCTGCCTGGAAGTCCGACGTCGACCTGGGCGACCACGTGGGCGTCGAGGGTGAGGTGATCACCTCCCGGCGCGGTGAGCTCTCGGTGCTGGCCGACCGGTGGGCGCTGACGTCGAAGTCGCTACGGCCACTGCCCGACAAGCACCACGGGCTGACCGACCCGGAGGCGCGGGTCCGGCAGCGCTACGTCGACCTGATCGTCAACCCCGACGCCCGCCGCATGCTCGAGGTGCGGGCGGCGGTGATGCGTTCGCTGCGCGCGTCGCTGACCGACCGCGGCTACACCGAGGTCGAGACGCCGATGCTCCAGCCGGTGCACGGCGGCGCCACCGCTCGCCCCTTCGTCACCCACATGAACGCGCTCAACCTGCCGCTCTACCTCCGCATCGCTCCGGAGCTCTACCTCAAGCGGCTGGTGGTCGGCGGGGTCGAGAACGTCTTCGAGATCAACCGCAACTTCCGCAACGAGGGCGTCGACACCCGGCACAACCCGGAGTTCACGATGCTGGAGGCCTACCAGGCCTACGGCGACTACGACTCGATGCTCGAGCTGACGCGCTCGCTGGTGCAGGAGGCAGCCGTCGCGGCGTATGGCTCGACCGTGGTGAGGCACGTCGACGGCTCGGAGCACGACCTGGGCGGCACCTGGCGGTCGGTCAGCGTGCACGAGGCCGTCAGCGCGGCGCTTGGCGAGCCGGTCGACGTCGACACCCCGCTGGCGCGGCTGGTCGACCTGGCCGGGGCGGCCGGTGTCGAGCTGCAGCCTGCCTGGGGGCCGGGCGCCGTCGTCCTTGAGCTCTACGAGAAGCTGGTCGAGGCCGCCACGGTCGAGCCGACGTTCTACCGCGACTTCCCGACGGAGGTCTCCCCGCTGACCCGCCAGCACCGGCGGGACCCGCGCCTGGCCGAGCGGTGGGACCTGGTCGCCTACGGGCGCGAGGTCGGCACGGCGTACAGCGAGCTGGTCGACCCGGTCGAGCAGCGCCGACGGCTCACCGAGCAGTCGCTGGCCGCGGCCGCCGGCGACCCCGAGGCGATGGTGCTCGACGAGGACTTCCTGCGGGCGCTGGAGTACGGCATGCCGCCCTCCGGCGGGCTCGGCCTCGGCGTCGAGCGTCTGCTCATGACGCTCACCGGCTCGCCGTCCATACGCGAGACCATTCTCTTTCCGCTGGTGCGGCCCTGACCGAATGGGGCGAAACACCCGATCGGCGGTTGTGCTCAGGAAACTCCCAGCGGTCTCTGAATTGCTTCGCCGCCACGAATGCGCGACGATTCGCGGGTATCGCGGAATGCGCTTCTCTGCACCGCGCGCAACCGCCGTGGACTCAACGATGACGGAGAAATGTGATGGCCCAGAAAGTACAAGTCCTGCTCGTGTGCGACCTGCACGGTGACGAGACCCCGGGTGAGGAGACTGTGGCTTTCTCGGTCGACGGTGCGGCGTACGACATCGACGTCTGCTCGCAGCACGCCGGCGCCCTGCGCGACGCCTTTGCGCCGTTCATCGGGGCGGCCCGTCGCTCGGGCGGCCGTGCCAGCCTCGGCAACGGCCGGCGCTCCAGCAGCCGGCGCGGTGGCGTCGACCGCCAGAAGGTGGCCGAGATCCGGTCTTGGGCGAAGGGCCGCGGCCTCCCCGTGAGCGAGCGCGGCCGGATCGCCGGCTCGGTGATCGCGCAGTACGAGGCGGCGCACTGATCTCGAGGCTGACGCGTTTCGCTGCGGGCGAAGCCAGCTCCCGGAACAGCCGCGGCCAGGTCGACCGTTGCAAAGACACGTCCGGCCAGCGGTCCAGGTCGAACGATGTGTGGTCGACAACCCGGGCGAAGGCCCGCCACTTCTGACCGGCCGGCAGCGACCGGTTCCAACAGGAGGCGGGACGGGTGCGGGGCTAGCATGCGGAGAACCGGGCCGGAGGGCCCGGTTCCAGCCGCTCTGTGAGGAGCGAACATGTTCGAGAGGTTCACCGACCGCGCTCGGCGCGTCGTCGTCCTGGCCCAAGAAGAGGCCAGGATGCTCAACCACAACTACATCGGCACCGAGCACATCCTGCTCGGACTGATCCACGAGGGCGAAGGCGTCGCCGCCAAGGCCCTGGAGTCTCTCGGCATCTCCCTGGAAGGCGTCCGCCAGCAGGTCGAGGAGATCATCGGCCAGGGCCAGCAGGCCCCGTCCGGCCACATCCCCTTCACCCCGCGCGCCAAGAAAGTGCTGGAGCTCTCGCTGCGCGAGGCACTTCAGCTCGGTCACAACTACATCGGGACCGAGCACATCCTGCTCGGCCTCATCCGCGAGGGTGAGGGCGTCGCCGCCCAGGTCCTGGTCAAGCTCGGCGCAGACCTGAACCGCGTTCGCCAGCAGGTCATCCAGCTGCTGTCCGGCTACCAGGGTAAGGAGTCCTCCAGCTCCGGCGGCCCGGCCGAGGGCACCCCCTCGACCTCGCTCGTGCTCGACCAGTTCGGCCGCAACCTCACCTCCGCTGCCCGCGAGTCCAAGCTCGACCCGGTCATCGGGCGCGAGAAGGAGATCGAGCGGGTCATGCAGGTGCTGTCCCGGCGTACCAAGAACAACCCGGTCCTCATCGGCGAGCCGGGCGTGGGCAAGACTGCAGTCGTCGAGGGACTTGCCCAGGCCATCGTCAAGGGCGAGGTGCCCGAGACCCTCAAGGACAAGCAGCTCTACACCCTCGACCTCGGCGCCCTGGTGGCCGGCAGCCGCTGCCGCGGCGACTTCGAGGAGCGGCTGAAGAAGGTCCTCAAGGAGATCCGCACCCGCGGCGACATCATCCTGTTCATCGACGAGCTGCACACGCTGGTCGGGGCAGGGGCCGCCGAGGGCGCCATCGACGCCGCGTCCATCCTCAAGCCGATGCTCGCCCGTGGTGAGCTGCAGACCATTGGTGCCACCACGCTGGACGAGTACCGCAAGCACCTGGAGAAGGACGCCGCACTCGAGCGGCGCTTCCAGCCGATCCAGGTCGGCGAGCCGTCGCTGGCGCACACGATCGAGATCCTCAAGGGTCTGCGCGACCGCTACGAGGCGCACCACCGGGTGTCCATCACCGACGGGGCGCTGGTCGCGGCGGCCACCCTGGCCGACCGCTACATCTCCGACCGGTTCCTGCCCGACAAGGCGATCGACCTCATCGACGAGGCCGGCTCACGGATGCGCATCCGCCGGATGACCGCCCCCCCGGACCTGCGCGAGTTCGACGAGCGCATCGCCGAGGTACGCCGGGAGAAGGAGTCCGCGATCGACGCGCAGGACTTCGAGAAGGCGGCGTCCCTGCGCGACCGGGAGAAGACGCTGCTCGCGGAGAAGGCCCAGCGCGAGAAGGAATGGCGCGCCGGGGACATGGACGTGGTGTCCGAGGTCGACGACGAGCAGATCGCCGAGGTGCTCGCCACCTGGACCGGCATCCCGGTGTTCAAGCTCACCGAGGAGGAGACAGCCCGGCTGCTCCGCATGGAAGACGAGCTGCACAAGCGCGTGATCGGCCAGGAGCAGGCCATCAAGGCCGTCTCGCAGGCGATCCGGCGCACGCGGGCCGGGTTGAAGGACCCCAAGCGCCCTGGCGGCTCGTTCATCTTCGCCGGCCCGTCCGGCGTCGGGAAGACCGAGCTGTCCAAGACGCTCGCCGAGTTCCTCTTCGGCGACGAGGACTCGCTGATTCAGCTCGACATGAGCGAGTACATGGAGAAGCACACGGTTTCCCGGCTGGTCGGCTCACCGCCCGGATATGTCGGTTACGAGGAAGGCGGCCAGCTCACCGAGCGGGTGCGCCGCAAGCCCTTCAGCGTGGTGCTTTTCGACGAGGTCGAGAAGGCCCACCCGGACGTGTTCAACACGCTTCTGCAGATTCTCGAGGATGGCCGGCTGACCGATTCTCAGGGCCGGGTCGTCGACTTCAAGAACACCGTGCTGATCATGACCTCCAACTTGGGCACCCGTGACATCTCGAAGGGGTTCAACCTCGGTTTTGCGAAGGAGAACGACAAGGTCGGCAGCTACGAGCGGATGAAGACGAAGGTGCAGGACGAGCTCAAGCAGCACTTCCGGCCGGAGTTCCTCAACCGGATCGACGACATCATCGTTTTCCACCAGCTCTCCGAGGACGAGATCGTCACGATCGTCGACCTCATGCTCAACCGGGTCGACGGCCAGCTGAAGAACAAGGACATGGGTCTGGAGCTCACGCCGGCGGCCAAGAACCTGCTGGCGCACAAGGGCTACGACCCGGTCCTGGGAGCCCGGCCGCTGCGCCGGACCATCCAACGGGAGATCGAGGACGTGCTCTCCGAGCGGATCCTCTACGGCGACTTCAAGGCCGGCCACATCATCGTGGTCGACGTCGAGGGGCCGAGCGAGCCGCTCGACGAGCGGGCGTTCACCTTCCGGGCCGAGTCCAAGCCACCGGTGGTGCCCGACGCGCCGCCGGTGGACCTGGCCGGGTCCGGGGTCGCAGAGAGCGAGTAGGCCGGCCCGGTCGGCAGCTCGTAGCGGCCGTCCGCCGTCCGACGGGCCAGCCCATCGGCGAGCAGGCTGGCCAGTGCGCGCTCTCGCTGCACCGGTTCGGCCCAGGCCGCGCCCAGCAGTGCCGACCCCACGGGCTCGGTCGCTGCGCGCAGCAAGGCGAGCAAGCGGCCGCGCGCCTGCCGGTCGGTGCCTTCGTAGGGCTGCCGTCGGCGGGACCGCTCGATCACCGGCTGCCCTGCCAGCTGCCAGGCGCAGGCCGGCCGCAGTGGACAGGCCGGGCAGTGCGGTGCCCGGGCGGTGCAGACGAGGGCGCCCAGCTCCATCAGGGCCGCCGAGTAGCGAGCTGACGCCGCCGGCTCGGTAGGCAGTCCTCGCTCGGCTGCGGCCAGCTCGGCCTGTCCCGCGGTGCCGCCGGCGTCGGCCCGGCCATCCAGCGCCCGCGCGAGCACGCGGCGGACGTTGGTGTCGAGCACCGCGTGGCGCTGTCCGAACGCGAACGCCAGCACCGCCCGGGCGGTGTAGGAGCCGACCCCGGGCAGCGCCAGCAGCGCGGTCAGGTCCGCCGGCACGTCCCCGCCGTGGTCCCGGACCAGCAGGACGGCCGCCTGGTGCAGCCGTAGCGCTCGGCGGGGATACCCCAGCCGGTCCCACTGACGGACGGCGTCGGCC
>JALYXH010000191.1 GCA_030947185.1 Actinomycetota bacterium
TGAGCGGGCGGCGAGTAATGGCTGCGGCGAAGAAGTTCATCAGGGCGACGCAGTAGGCCAAACGCATGACGGCTGCGGGTCGATGCACGAGTTCATCACGCAAGCCAAGCTTGCAGCGACGCCAAGCGGGCCTCGAAGCGGCGACGTGTAATGGGCAGCAGGTGAAGGCCACTCATCATGTCCAGGCTGTAGACCGTGTCTCCCTTCGTCAGCACATGGATCGTCTTGCCAAACCCACGGGACGACAGCCCGACCCGAAAGCCCTCGATCGCCGACCGTTCCAGCTTCCGCGTACGCCAGACGTTCCGAATCAGCAAAGAGTCCGGACTGGCGATGACAGCTACCCGCGCCTGGCGGAGCGCCGCGGTGCCGGCAAAAGCAATCAACAGTGCCGGGAAATCACCCCGGGCGCGCGGTGTCGTAGGCCCGGTAGGGCAACCCGGATCACCTGGCTGCACCAGAACGTCAGAAAGGCGAGTGCGACCACGCGATATGCCAGGGGCGGTCTGTAGACAACAATCGCCGGCACCGCTGTGAGTATGGGCTGCTTGCAGACCGAGGTCACCTCCGCCCGCGGAGCGGACCAGACGACTAACCGAACTGCGCCCGGCAGCGTCTGGTGCGCCCGGCCGAGGGTACGGCCGCAGGATGCGGCGCATGGCTTGGGCGGTGCTGTGGCTGGTCACGGCAGCCTTCCTCGGTGCCAGCCTGACAGCGCTTCCGCTGCCGCTGCCGGATCGCCGCCGCACCGGACCCGTTCTCGACCGGGTTCCCCCCGCCCTGCTGGCCATCCTGCTGCTGGTAGCAGTGCTGGGGCTGGTGGGAGTTGCGGTGGCCTACCGGCGACTGCTGGCTGACGAGCCAGCCTCCATCGGCCTTGGCGCACTCCTCGGGGTGTCGGCTCTCGGCACGGCTGCCGTTGCTGCCGGCGGGGTCTATCTTGCCGCCCTGCCTTACTCGTACGGCGCCGCGATCCCGATCTTCGACTGGGCCTACTCGGCACTGACAGTCGGCGCCGTGACCTGGCGAGTCGCCTCCCGCGGCATGTCGAGGGCCCTGACCGCCGGACTGGTCGCCGGACTGCCCGTGGTGGCCGTGCACGCCTTCACCTGGGGTCTGGTCGGGGGGCCCGCCGGAGGCTACGGGGCGGTCGCGATACTCGACGGCATCGGCGTGAGCATCGGGCTGCTGCCGGCAATCGTGTCTCACCAGGGGCAGCGGTCGACGCACGGCTGATGGCTGGGCGGGTTCCCCTGACGCATCGGCTCAGTTGACCGCGCGGCGGTAGAAACAGCGGACGCCGACGCTCATCAGCGCCGCGATCGCCACGATCAGGGCGACGATGCAGATCCACGGTCGGATGTGCGGGACCGACGGCACCATCGCTGCTCGCAGTCCTTCGCTGACGTAGGTCATCGGGTTGGCTGCCGTGACCACCTGGAACCAGCGCAGCCGGTCCAGCGACGGCCACGGGTACTGGCTGCAACCGGTGAAGAGCAGAGGCGTGAAGACCAGCGAGAAGACGAGGCTGATCCGGGCCGGCTTCACCAGCGTGCCCATCACCAGACCGAGCCCCGCGCCCAGCAGTGCGCCGAGAACGACGACCACCAGCAGCAGCGGGAAGCCGGCCCACCGCCACGGGATCGATCCCAGCACGATGATGCCGATCGGCAGCATCATCGCCGTCGCGATGAGAGCGCGGACTGAGGCGAACAGCACCTTCTCGGCAGCCACCAGGCCGGTCGGCAGCGGGGCGAGGAGCCGGTCCTCGATCTCCATCGTCCAGCTGAACTCGGCGACCAGCGGGAACGCGAGCGACTGGATCGCGGTCACGACGGCGGTCAGCGCGAGCAGCCCCGGGAACAGCAGTTCCGCGTAGCCGGGACGGGTGTAGCCGAGGCTGCCCAGCACCTTGCCGAACACGAACAGCAGGAACAGCGGCTGGAGGATGACCTGGGCGAGGAACACCGGGAACTCGTGCCAGGTGACGTAGACGTCGCGCCGGAGGATCGCAGCGAACGCGTACGTGGCGCTGGCCGGAGCGGCCGAAGCGGTCGACTGCGGCGGCGCCGCGACAACGGTCACGCCAGCACCCGTCCGGTGAGGGCGATGAACACGTCCTCCAGTGTCGGCGTGCCCAGAGAGACGTCGGTCAGGGTCATCTCGTAGTCGGCCAGGACCGCTGCCGCCGGCGCGACCAGCGACGGGGCCTCGCCGGACAGGTAGAGCCGGACCCGGTTGGGGGCGGCCGCGCCGTCGCCGTCCGCCGGCTCCACCCGCTGTACGCCGGGCAGCTCGGCCAGCCTCGCGACGGCGGCGGGGAAGTCCGCACCGGCCGGAGCCGAGGCGGTCAGGTCCAGCGTCGAGCCGCCGGGCAGGGAGTGCATCAGGCCGGCCGGTGTGTCCAGCGCCAGCAACCGCCCGCGGTCCATGATCCCGATGCGGTCGGCGAGGGCAGCCGCCTCGTCCATGTCGTGCGTGGTGAGCACCAGCGTGACGCCGGCGCGCTTCAGCTCGAGCAGCCGGTCCCAGACGAACAGCCGGGCGACGGGATCGAGCCCGGTCGTCGGCTCGTCCAGGAACAGCACGGTGGGGGCGTGCATCAGGGCACGGGCGATCATGACCCGCTGCGCCTGCCCGCCGGAGAAGAAGTCCGGCTTCGACGATGCGCGCTCCAGCAGGTCGAACTGGTCGAGCAGCTCGTCCGCCCGAGGTCCTCGCTCCCGCGCAGGCACGCCGTGGTAGGCGGCATGGAAGATCAGGTTGTCGCGGATGGACAGTGACCGGTCGAGGTTGCTCCGCTGCGGTACGACGGCGATCAGCCGGCGGACCCGGACGGCTTCGCCCACTGCGTCGACGCCCGCCACCAGCGCGCGTCCCGCGGTCGGCCGCACCCGGGTGGTGAGGACCCCTACCGTCGTGGTCTTTCCGGCACCGTTGGGACCGAGCAGGCCGAACACCTCGCCGGGACTGACGGTGAACGAGACCCCGTCGACGGCGTTGACCGGCGACTTCGGGTAGCGCTTGACCAGCCCGTCGACCACGACGGCCACGTCTGCCTCCGCCCTCGCGGCCAGGCCGGGGTCCTCGGTCGCGGCGCTCACGTGAGCTGCTTGCTGAAGTGGTGACTGGTGATGGCCATCCGCTCGCGTAGGTAGAACCGGTGGGCGTCGTGTCGCGCCACGCCGGAGTCCAGGTGCAGCGACGTGCAGCCCGCTGCTCGCGCCCGGTCCTCGAGCAGCCCGAGCAGTGCCCTGCCCACCCCTCGTGAGCGACCTGCCCCGGTGGTGACCAGGTCGTCGACGTAGAGGTCCCGGCCGGTGAACGTGCGGGCGACCAGCCGCCAGCCGGCCACCCCCACGCAGCTGCCCCGGTCATACGCCGCAGTGAAGCGCAGACCCTGAGGGTGGCCCTCGGCGTAGATCTGGCCGAAGCTGTCGCCGGTCAGGTGTGGGCGCAGCTCCTGCAGCACGGGAAGCGCCTCGGCCCAGCGCTCGTCGCCGGGGGGCAGGTCGACCAGGTCCACGGGCCGAACGTACTAGGTCCGCTCCGCGCCGGCCCGGCATTTGCATAGCCATACTGTGGCTTGCATAATCACTCCATGGGACTTCGGGCGGCTGTCGCCGGCGCCAGCGGCTATGCCGGCGGCGAGCTGCTCCGTCTGCTGCTCGCCCACCCTTCCATCGAGCTCGGTGCCATGGCGGCCGGCGCGTCCGCCGGCGCCCTGGTCACCGAACTGCACCCCCAGCTCCCGGCGTTGGCCGGCCGTTCGTTCACCGTCGCCGACCCGGACGAGATGGCCGACTCCGACGTCGTGTTCCTGGCGTTGCCGCACGGGGAGTCCGCCGCCATCGCCGCCCAGCTGCCCGACGACGTGCTCGTCGTCGACCTGGGCGCCGACCACCGGCTCACGGATGCAGCGGCATGGGCCCGCTTCTACGGCGGGAAGCCCTACGCCGGCGCCTGGACCTACGGCCTGCCTGAGCTGCCCGGTACCCGCGAGCGACTGGCCGGCGCCACCCGCGTCGCCGTGCCCGGCTGCTATCCGACCTCGGTCGCGCTGGCTCTGTGTCCGCTGCTGGCGGCCGGCCTGGTCGAGCCGGCCGACATCGTCGTGGTCGCTGCCAGCGGTACCTCCGGTGCCGGGCGCAGCGTGTCGGCCGCCCTACTGGGCAGTCAGGTGATGGGAGATGTCTCGGCGTACAAGGCGGGCGGGGTCCACCAGCACACCCCGGAGATGGCGCAGTCGCTGTCCGTCGCAGCCGGGACCCCGGTCAGCCTGAGCTTCACCCCGCTGCTCGCACCGATGCCGCGCGGCATCCTGGCCACCTGCACCGCCCGGCTGGTCGGAGGTGCCGACGCTGCGGCCCTTCGCGACGCGCTCGAGGAGCAGTACGCCGACGAGCCGTTCGTGCAGGTACTGGCCGCCGGGACGTGGCCGCACACCGCGGCGACCGCCGGTTCCAACGCGGCCCACCTGCAGGCGGCTGCCGACGTGGATGCCGGTCGAGCCGTTCTCGTCGCCGCGATCGACAACCTCGGCAAAGGCGCTGCGGGACAGGCGGTTCAGTGCGCCAACCTGGCCCTCGGCCTCCCAGAGACCGCCGGCCTGACGAGCAGCGGGGTAGCGCCGTGAGCGTCACCGCCGCGCGAGGCTTCCGCGCGGCCGGTGTCGCTGCCGGTCTCAAGCCCAGCGGCCGACCGGACGTCGCGCTGGTGGTCAACGACGGCCCGGCGTACGCCGCCGCCGGGGTCTTCACGGCCAACCGCGTCCAGGCGGCCCCGGTGACCTGGTCGCGGCAGGTGCTCGCCTCCGGTGAGCTCGCGGCCGTCGTCCTCAACTCCGGTGGCGCGAACGCCTGCACGGGACCGGACGGCTTCACCGACACCCACGCCACCGCCGAGGCGGTCGCCGACGCGCTGCAGGTCGGCGCCGCAGAGGTGGCGGTCTGCTCCACCGGACTGATCGGCATCCGGCTGCCGATGGACCTGCTGCTCGCCGGGGTGGCGAAGGCGGCCGGCGCGCTGGCAACGGACGGCGGACCAGATGCGGCCGAGGCGATCCGCACCACCGACACCGTGTCCAAGACCGCCGTCCGCTCGCGCAGGGTCGACGACGTCGAGGTGACCGTCGGCGGGATGGCCAAGGGGGCCGGCATGCTCGCGCCCGGGCTGGCCACCATGCTCGTCGTCCTGACGACCGACGCCGCTGCCACCGCGGCGGACCTCGACCGGGCGCTGCGGCAGGCGACCCGGCAGACCTTCGACCGGATCGACTCCGACGGGTGCATGTCGACCAATGACACGGTGCTGCTGATGGCCAGCGGCGCCGCCGGGGTGACCCCGGCGTACGACGAGCTGGCCGCACTCGTCACCGACGTCTGCGCCGACCTGGCCGCCCAGCTCATCGAGGACGCCGAGGGTGCCAGCAAGACCATCGCGATCGAGGTGAGCGGTGCTGTCTCCGAGGACGATGCCGTCGAGGTCGGTCGCGCGGTGGCCCGCAGCAACCTGCTCAAGTGCGCCATCCACGGCGAGGACCCCAACTGGGGGCGGGTGCTGGCCGCAGCCGGCACGACAAGCGCCGCCTTCGAGCCCGACCGCATCGCCGTCGCCATGAACGGAGTGCCCGTGTGCCGCAGCGGCGCCGCGCACGGGGACCCGGCCGACGTGGACCTGACGGCCCGACTGGTCACCATCGCCGTGGACCTCGGCGCGGGCCCGGCCCGGGCCACGGTCTGGACCAACGACCTCACCGCCGACTACGTCCACGAGAACTCGGCGTACAGCACATGACGGCGGCCAGCACATGACGGCGGCCAGCACATGACAGCCACCACCTCCACCCGCACCGGTGCGGCGCTCGCCAAGGCGCAGACCCTCGTCGACGCGCTGCCGTGGCTGCAGCGCTTCTCCGGCAAGACCGTCGTGATCAAGTACGGCGGCAACGCGATGTCCGACACCGTGCTGCGCGAGTCCTTCGCCGAGGACGTCGTCTTCCTCCGGTACGCCGGACTGCGCCCGGTCGTGGTGCACGGCGGCGGCCCGCAGATCACCGCGCACCTGGAGCGCCTGGGGGTCGAGTCGGTGTTCACCGGTGGTCTGCGGGTCACCACCCCGGAGACCATGCAGGTCGTCCGGATGGTGCTGGTGGGCCAGGTCAACCGCGAGGTGGTCGGCCTGGTGAACGCGCACGGCCCGTTCGGCGTCGGCATGTCCGGCGAGGACGCCCACCTGTTCACCGCCGAGCGCCGGTCGGCCACCGTCTACGGCGAGCCGGTCGACATCGGCCTGGTCGGCGACATCGTCGAGGTCCAGCCGGGCGCGGTCCGCAGCCTGCTCGACGACGGCCGGATCCCGATCATCGCCAGTGTCGCGCGCGGCACGAGCGGCGAGGTCTACAACGTCAATGCCGACACCGCCGCCGCCGCGCTGGCGATCGCGCTGAAAGCCGAGAAGCTGGTGCTGCTCACCAATGTGGAGGGTCTCTACGCCGACTGGCCGGCGCCCCCGGCCGGCGACGATGCCGGCAACCACGCCGGCCCCGCCGAGCTGGTCAGCGAGCTCAAGGCGGCCGAGCTGGCCGACCTGCTGCCCACGCTCACCGAAGGGATGGTGCCCAAGATGGAAGCCTGCCTGCGCGCTGTGCAGGGCGGCGTACCCCGGGCGCACGTCCTCGACGGCCGGGTGCCGCATGCGCTGCTGCTCGAGGTGTTCACCGACGAGGGCGTCGGCACGATGGTGACGCCGTGACGTCACAAACCGGGACCACCGCCTACGACTCCCTCGCGACCCGCTGGGCCGCCGTGATGATGGACAACTACGGCACCCCGCCGGTGGCCCTGGTCCGCGGCGAGGGCGCCACCGTCTGGGACGCCGACGGCAAGGAGTACGTCGACCTCATCGCCGGCATCGCCGTCAGCGCGCTCGGGCACGCCCATCCGGAGCTGCGGGCCGCCGTCGACAAGCAGATGTCGACGCTCGGGCACGTCTCCAACCTGTTCCTGACCGAGCCCGGCGTACTGCTGGCCGAGCGGCTGCTCGCCCTGCTCGACGCCGGCGACGGGCGGGTCTTCTTCTGCAACTCCGGCGCCGAGGCCAACGAGGCAGCGCTCAAGCTGGCCCGCCGCCACGGCCGCGACGCCGGTGGCGAGGACAAGCTCGAGGTGGTCGCGGCGGTCGGCTCCTTCCACGGCCGCACCTTCGGCGCGCTCGCCGTCACCGGCCAGCCGGCCAAGCGGACGCCCTTCGAGCCGCTGCCCGGTCCGGTCACGTTCGTGCCCTACGGCGATGCCGCAGCGCTGAGCGCCGCGGTCACCGAGCGCACCGCTGCCGTCATCCTCGAACCGGTGCTGGGGGAGGGTGGCGTGCAGCCCGCTCCCGAGGGTTACCTGCTCGCCGCCAGGGCCGCGACCCGAGCCCACGGCGCATTGCTGATCATGGACGAGGTGCAGACCGGGGTCGGCCGAACCGGTGCCTGGTTCGCCCACACCGCGCACGGTCTGGTCGGTCCCGACGTCCCGGACGTCGTCACCCTCGCGAAGGGCCTAGGCGGCGGCCTGCCGATCGGGGCCTGCATCGGCCTCGGTACGGCGGGCCGGTCGCTGCGCAAGGGCGACCACGGCACGACGTACGGCGGCAACCCGGTGGTCTCGGCCGCAGCCCTCGCGGTGCTCGACGTGATCGTCTCTGACGGCCTGCTCGAGCACGTCCGCACGGTGGGCGCTCGGCTGGTCGCAGGCATCCGTGCCGTCGACGCGCCGCTGGTCGCCGGCGTCAGGGGCAGTGGGCTGCTGCTGGCCATCGTCCTCACCGCACCGGCGGCTCCGGCCGTCGAGCTGGCTGCCCGGCAGGCCGGCTTCCTGGTCAACGCGGTGGCGCCCGACGCGATCCGGCTGGCACCTCCGCTGGTGCTCTCTGCGGCGCAGGCGGACGCCTTCGTGGACGCACTGCCGGCGATCCTGGCCGCCGCGACACCCGCCGCCGGACCGACGGCGTGAGCGAGGCGAGCGGACCGCTCGTCCTCGTGGTCGAGGACGATCCGAGCGTCCGCGGGCTGCTCGAGACGCTGCTGGGCTCCGAGGGCTACCAGGTGTCCACCGCCGCCGACGGAGTGGCCGGACTGGTCAAGGCGAGCGTCAACCGACCGGCCGTGGTGCTGCTCGACCTGATGATGCCCGACCTGGGCGGCGGCCGGGTGCTCGAGGAGCTCCGGGGTGACCCCCTGCTGTCCGACGTACCCGTCATCGTGCTCACCGGCAAGCTCGAGGCGGTCCCGGCGCTGCGGGACCTGCTCGGCGAGGAGTCGGTGTTCGTCAAGCCGTTCGGCGTGAGCGAGCTGCTCCAACGGCTGGCCGTGGTCACCGGCGGTCCGGGCGGCGGCATCTCCGTGCACCGGTCCGAGTAGGGAGCCGCCCGATGCCCCGTCACTTCCTCGTCGACGACGACCTCAGCCCGTCGGAGCTGGCGGCTGTCCTCGACGACGCCGCGGCTCGCAAGAAGGACAGGTACGCCGACCGGTCGCCGCTGGCCGGCCGCGCCGTCGCGCTCGTCTTCGAGAAGCCCTCCACGCGCACCCGGGTCTCCTTCGAGGTCGGCGTTGCCGAGCTGGGCGGTCATCCGGTGGTGATCGACGCCGCCACCAGCCAGCTCGGCAGGGGCGAGACACTGGAGGACACCGCGATGGTCCTCTCGCGCTACGTGGCGGCGATCGTGATCCGCACCTTCGGCCAGGACAGGATCGAGCGACTGGCGGCCGCCTCCGGCGTACCGGTGGTCAATGCGCTCACCGACTACGTCCACCCGTGCCAGGCGCTGGCCGACCTGCTCACCATCCGGGAGCACCGGGGCGGCCTGTCCGGGCTGACCCTGACCTACCTCGGCGACGGCAACAACGTGGCTCACTCGCTGCTGCTCGCAGGGGCGGCCGCCGGGATGCGGGTGCGGGTCGCCTGCCCGCCCGGCTACGAGCCGCTCGGGCAGGTGCTCGCGCGGGCCGGCGAGATCGCCGGGCTGACCGGCGGCGCCGTCGAGGTGGGCAGCGACCCATTCGCCGCCGCCGCCGGCGCGGACGTGCTCTACACCGACGTGTGGGCGTCGATGGGCCAGGAGGCCGAAGCGGCCGGCCGGTCGCTCGCCTTCGCGCCCTACATCCTTGACGAGCAGGTGCTCAGCGCGGCCGGCGACGACGTCATGGTCCTGCACTGCCTGCCCGCCCACCGCGGCGAGGAGATCTCGGCGGCAGTGCTCGACGGTCCGCACAGCGCTGTGTGGGACCAGGCCGAGAACCGCCTGCATGCGCAGAAGGCGCTGCTCGCCTTCCTGCTGGCCCGGTCCTGATGGCGAGCAGCCCGGCCGGCCCGAGCCGGCAGCCGGCCCGCCCCGCCGTACCTCTGACGAAGGCAGCCCGGCAGGCACGGATCAGTGAGCTGCTCGAGCGGGTGGCCGTGCGCTCGCAGACCGAGCTGGCCCGGCTGCTCTCGGCCGACGGTGTCGTGGTCACCCAGGCGACCCTGAGCCGCGACCTCGAGGACGTCGGCGCGGTGAAGGTGCGCGGCATCGGCGGCGACCTGGTCTACGCCGTACCGCCGGCCGACGAGCCGCTCGCCCGGCGTGGGCAGGGCGGTGGCCGCCGGCTCTCGCCGCGCCCGGAGGCGCTCGACGGCCGGCTGCCGCGGCTGCTCGAGGAACTGCTCGTGTCGGCCGAGCCGACCGGCTTGCTGGTGGTCCTGCGGACCCCTCCGGGCGGCGCCCACCTGCTGGCCTCGGCACTGGACCGGGCGGCCCTGCCCGAGGTCGCCGGTACGGTCGCCGGTGACGACACCGTCCTGCTCGTCTGCCGGTCGGGCGCCCGGGCGCTGGCCGGCCGGCTGCTGCGGCTGGCCGACGGCTCCTGAGCTGCTTGACCCCTACCCCACGACAACCGCTACTAGGAGCATCCCTGTGACAGACCGCGTCGTCCTCGCCTACTCCGGGGGCCTCGACACCTCGGTCGCCATCGGCTGGATCGCCGCCGAGACCGGCGCCGAGGTGATCGCGGTGGCCGCCGACGTCGGCCAGGGCGGTGAGGACCTCGAGGCGATCCGCGAGCGGGCGCTGACCTGCGGCGCAGTGGAGTCGGTGGTCGCCGACGCGCGGGCGGAGTTCGCCGACGACTTCGTGGTCCCCGCGCTGCGGGCCAACGCGCTCTACCAGGACCGTTACCCGCTGGTGTCGTCGCTGTCCCGACCGCTGATCGTCAAGCATCTCGTTGCGGCGGCGCGGACCTACGGCGCGAGCGCGGTGGCACACGGGTGCACGGGCAAGGGCAACGACCAGGTCCGCTTCGAGGTGTCGACAGCGGCGCTGGCCCCGGACCTGCAAGTGCTCGCGCCGGTCCGCGACTCCGGCATGACGCGTGACAAGGCGATCGCGTTCGCCGAGGAGCGTGGGCTGCCCATCGACGTCAGCAAGCGCTCGCCGTACTCCATCGACCAGAACCTGTGGGGGCGCACCGCCGAGTGCGGCATCCTCGAGGACCCCTGGGAGCAGCCGCCGGAGGACGTGTTCACCTACACCGCTGACCCGACCGCCTCCCGTACGCCGGACGAGGTGACCATCTCCTTCACCGACGGCGTGCCCACCGCGCTGGACGGCCGGCCGCTGCCGGTGGCCACGCTGGTCGCCGAGCTCAACACCCGGGCCGGCGCGCACGGCGTCGGGCGGATCGACCTGGTCGAGGACCGCCTTGTCGGCATCAAGAGCCGGGAGATCTACGAGTGCCCGGCCGCGATCGCTCTGATCACGGCGCACCGCGACCTCGAGGACCTCACCGTCGAGCGCGACCTGGCCCGCTTCAAGCGCGGGGTCGACCAGCGCTGGGCCGAGCTGGTCTACGACGGCCTGTGGTACTCCCCGCTCAAGCGCTCGCTCGACGCCTTCCTCGACACCGCGTCGCAGCACGTCTCGGGTGAGGTGCGCCTGCGGCTCTACGGCGGGACGGCCCAGGTGGTCGGCCGGCGCAGCGACGCCTCGCTCTACGACTTCTCGCTGGCCACCTACGACGCCGGCGACCAGTTCGACCAGCGCGATGCCAAGGGGTTCGTCGACCTGTGGGGGCTGCCGACCAAGGTGTGGGCCGCCCGCGAGCAGCGGCTGGGCACAGCCGTAGAGCAAGCAGCCGTCGAGCCGTCCGCCGCCGTCGAGGGCCGGTGAGCGAACCGCGGCCCGGCGCCCCGACCCGGCTGTGGGGCGCGCGCTTCGCCGGCGGCCCGGCCGAGGCGCTGGCCCAGCTGTCGGTGAGCGTGCAGTTCGACTGGCGGCTCGCGCCCTACGACCTGCTGGCCTCGCGGGCGCACGCCCGGGTGCTGCACCGGGCCGGGCTGCTCGACGACGACGAGCTGGGCCGGATGCTGGGCGCGCTCGACGACCTCGACGACGCGGCAGCGACCGGGGCTTTCCGGCCGACCATCGAGGACGAGGACGTGCACACGGCGCTGGAGCGCGGGCTGCTCGAGCGGCTCGGGTCACTCGGCGGCAAGCTGCGGGCGGGGCGCAGCCGCAACGACCAGGTGGCGACCGACCTGCGGCTCTACCTGCGCGACCACGTCCGCCGGCTCACCCTGCGGCTGACCGAGCTGGAGACCGCGCTGGCCGACCAGGCCGAGCAGCACCTCGACACCGCGGCGCCCGGGCTCACCCATCTCCAGCACGCCCAGCCGGTGGTGTTCGGCCACCAGCTGCTGGCCCACGTCCAGCCGCTGGTGCGCGACGTCGACCGGCTGCGCGACTGGGACGTCCGCGCGTCGATCTCCCCGCTGGGAGCAGGCGCGCTGGCCGGCTCCAGCCTGCCCGTCGACCCGGTGGCCACCGCCCTGGAGCTCGGCTTCCGGGTCTCTGCCGAGAACTCCATCGACGCCGTCTCCGACCGCGACTTCGCGGCTGAGTTCCTGTTCATCGCCGCGCTGGTCGGCGTCCACCTGTCCCGGCTGGGTGAGGAGGTGGTGCTGTGGACCTCGCGGGAGTTCGGCTGGGTGGAGCTGGCCGACGCGTTCTCCACCGGCTCCTCGATCATGCCGCAGAAGAAGAACCCGGACATCGCCGAGCTGGCCCGGGGCAAGGCCGGCCGGCTGATCGGGCACGTGGCCGGCTCACTGGCGATGCTCAAGGGGCTCCCGCTGGCCTACGACCGCGACCTGCAGGAGGACAAGGAGCCGGTCTTCGACGCCGTCGACACCTTGCTGCTCGTGCTGCCCGCCCTCACCGGCATGATCGCCACCATGACGGTCGACGTCGACCGGCTGGCCGAGGCGGCTCCGGCCGGCTTCGCGCTCGCCACCGACGTCGCCGAGTACCTCGTCCGGCAGGGCGTCGCCTTCCGCGACGCACATGAGGCGGTCGGGCACCTCGTCGTCTGGTGCACCGTGCACGGGTGCGACCTGGGTGAGGTCTCCGACGAGGACCTGGCCCGCGTCTCGCCCCACCTGACTCCCGACGTCCGCTCGGTGCTGTCGGTGCGCGGCGCACTCGAGGCACGTTCGGGACCGGGGGGCACCGCGCCGGCGCGGGTGGCCGAGCAGCTGGCGGTGGTCCGGGAGCGCATCGCCCAGCAACGGGTGTGGGCCGGTGGGGCCTGAGCCGGTAGACGCCGTCGTCGGCCGCGCCTTCTTCGACCGGCCGGTGACCGAGGTCGCGCTCGCCCTGCTCGGCTGCGTGCTCAGCTCTCGCAGCAAGGCCGGGCTGGTCGCGGTCCGCCTGACCGAGGTCGAGGCGTACGGCGGTGCCGAGGACGCCGGCTCGCACGCCTTCCGGGGCCGCACCGCCCGCAACGCCACGATGTACGGCGAGCCGGGGCACGCATACGTCTACTTCACCTACGGCATGCACTGGTGCCTCAACCTCGTCTGCCAGCAGGCGGGCGACCCGGCGGCCGTGTTGCTCCGCGCGGGGGAGGTGGTGGTGGGCGGGACGCTCGCCGCCGAGCGCCGGCCCCGGTCTTCCGTCCGAGATCTGGCCCGCGGGCCGGCCCGTATGACCCGCGCACTCGGCGTCGACGGCGCCTGCGACGGCGTGGACGTCACGGCGGCGCCGGCCGCCCTGCAGGTGGCCGCAGGAGAGCCCGTGGCGGCTGCCCGGGTCCGGTCGGGGCCTCGGGTGGGCGTCGCCGGCGCCGGTGCGGCGACACCCTGGCGCTTCTGGGTCGACGGCGAGCCGACGGTGAGCGTCTACCGCCCGGCAGCGGTACGCCGACGCGTCGGGACCTGACCGCCGCGGCCGCGTGGAAGGATTCGCCGCGTGCCGCCGCCCCCAGCCAGCCTCGTCCCCGCCGTGCTGGAC